>NZ_NQYC01000002.1:0-187500 GCF_003600835.1 Bacillus sp. PK3_68
GTTTAAAATTAATGCCATGATCAGGAATATGAAGTAAATGAATGTTCTCGACCAAAATATATTTATTCCAGTTAATTCTTGTATGATTAAGGTTAATCGGTCAATTGGAATCGGTGCAAAATTTGTGTGTAGATATATTGCGGTTCCTAACCCTATAACAACTAGACCGGTTCCAAAACAAATAACCTTGCTGTACCAAAGGTCAGGGGTTATCAAATTGTGCAATAAAAAAAGCCACATATCAATACCAATACCTGTTATAAGGGCAGTTCCCAATCCTAAAACTTCTGGTCTTTGTCTTTTTAAAAGTGAATTGCAACATATCAATATTAAAGCTAGGATGACTTCCCAACTTCCCACAGTAAGCCCTACATTTATAGACAGACCTACTAACAGTGCATCAAAAGGGGAAGTTCCCAGGTCTGATTGTATAGTGAAAGAAATACCAAGAGTTAATATTAAAATTCCTAATACATAAAAAACATATTTCACTTTATACGACCTCTTTATCATTATTTTTTGTTGCAAATGCAACAAATTTAGATTAAATTTAATATATGCCACTTTTATTGCATTTGCAACAAAAATATATACTAAGGAGTTAATTATGAAGGAAGTTCTTCGTGAGATTGGAATGATAGCAAGGGCATTAGATTCTATAAGTAATATAGAATTTAAAGAATATGACCTTACAAAGGGGCAGTATTTATACCTTGTGAGAGTATGTGAAAACCCGGGAATCATTCAAGAAAAATTAGCTGAGATGATAAAAGTAGATCGAACAACAGCAGCGCGCGCTATAAAAAAACTGGAAATTAAGGGCTTTATTGAAAAGAAAGAAGACCAACATAACAAAAAAATAAAAAAGCTCTTTCCGACAGAGAAAGGGAAAAGTGTTTATCCTTTTATAAAAAGAGAGCATGATTATTCTGATATCGTTGCATTAGAAGGGTTTTCCGAAACAGAAATAGAAACCATTTTCAATCTGCTTCAAAGAGTAAGAAAAAATATAGAAAAAGACTGGGAATTTGTAAAAAAGGGAAATAAGAGAAATTATTGATGATCTAAAGGAGAGACATATTTAAATGACTATAAAGATAAAAAAATGTAAACTAGAAGACTCACGTAAACTTCAAGAACTTAGTTATGAAACATTTGATGAGACATTTAAGCATCAGAATTCACCCGAAAATATGAACGCTTATTTGGAAAGGGCATTTAAGTTAGAACAACTAGAAAAAGAATTATCCAACATTTCTTCACAATTCTTTTTTGTTTACTTTAATGATGAAATCGCTGGATATTTAAAGGTCAACACGAATGATGCTCAGTCTGAAGAAATGGGGGATGAATCACTTGAAATCGAGAGGATTTATATAAAGAAAAAATTTCAGAAACAAGGGATTGGTAAATATCTGCTAAATAAAGCTATAGAAATTGCCATGGAATATAATAAAAGAAAATCTGGCTAGGTGTATGGGAAAAAAATGAAAATGCTATTGCTTTTTATAAGCAAATGGGATTTATCCAAACTGGATCCCACTCTTTTTATATGGGTGATGAAGAACAGATAGACTTTATAATGACTAAAACACTCAAATAACCTTCTTTTGAAGATTATTTTAAGGTCACGAACGTAGAGGAAGTTTGGGGGGCAAAAACACTCTTTTGGCACAATGGGCGCGGCAGGACAAAGGAAACCCCATTGCCACTCATTTGCCTTTAGAGTTAAAAGGGTCTTTGAGATATTTTGTGGTAATAGATTAAGCAATAGCAACTACCTTTATAGGGGTCGCTATGTATGTTTCTTATAAAAAGGTCCTTATGACCTTCTTATCTGGAATTGCGTTATACCTGCTCTTCTGGGATTGATAACTGGAATAGGATTTCAAGGAGCAGCTAAACCGTTACTGGACAAAGGATTAGGAGAATATTTGATAACAGAAAAAGGGGCAACACTCTATAGGAGCTGCCCCGGATTAATATTGATATTCAATGAAAAAACGATTGGATGAATAAAGATTGAATACATAGTGTATGCCTGATACCCTTCCCTGCTACATTGCTGTTTCGATACCGACTTTTTAACGGAGGGAAGTAAGCAAATTACATAATATTACTTTTCAATGACTTCAAAAATGTAAGGTATATTGCGGTAATGATGACCATAGTTCAGCCCATACCCTACTATAAACTTGTCTTCGATAACAAATCCTTTATAATCTACTTCAATATCAACTTGTCTACGTGATGGTTTGTCGAGGAATGTACAGGTCTTTAAACTTTTGGGGTTTTTTTCTTTAAGAACATTATATACTGCTTTCATTGTATGTCCTGAATCCAATATATCATCTACAATAAGGACATCATATTCGGAAATATCCACTGAAAAGTCAGAGACCTTTACATTTCCATTGCTAGTTTTTCCAAAGCCATAGCTTGAAGTTTCCATAAATTCAATTCTAACGGGAACCGTTATGTGCCGAACTAGGTCTGCCGTGAAAATAAAACTTCCTCTTAATAATGAAATAATAAGGAGATTTTTATCTTCATTTTGATAGTCATTTGACACAAGTGCCCCTAACTCTTTTACCTTCTCATTAATTTCTTCTTTGCTAAATAATATATTTTCTTTCATTATTTTTCACCCTTCTAGTAATTATTTCATCGTTTTTGAGCCTTCACCTAAAATACGTACTGAATAACAAAATTACTAAAAAACAGAATGGCAATCATATAAAGAGCTGGGTGAATTTCCTTGCCCTTTCCTATTAATAGCTTTATCAGCGGATAGAGAATAAAGCCAATGGCCATGCCATCTGCAATGCTATATGTTAAAGGAATCAATACGATAATTAAAAGTGCTGGAATGCTCTCTGTTAAGTCATCCATTGGAATATGAACTACGTTTTGCAACATAAGAAGTCCAATCAATATCAGAATTGGAGAAACCGCACTTGCCGGAACAATTTTAATAACAGGTATAAACAAAATAGAAATGAGAAACATAAATCCTGTCACCATGCTCGTTAAACCTGTTCTCCCGCCTGCTGTAATTCCTGCGGCTGCCTCCACGGATGCTACAGTGGGACTTGTGCCAAAGATACCCGAAGATAAAACTGAAACGGCTGTTGCCTGAAGCGATTTCTTGCTACTTTCAGGACGGTTAAGCATTTTGCTATGTCCATGTATCAGCCCAATATTTTCAAATACGATCACCATGGCAAAGGAAATAGAAGTTAGCCAGAAAACGATATTTCCTGCTTGTCCCCACGATATTTGACCAAACACTCCAAAATATTCGTGAAAAGAGGGCATTGAAAGGGACATTCCCTTAAATGTATCTCCCTCTAACCAAATTGATAAAATCGAAGTAATGATAATACTTAATAAGAGATTTCCAGGTACATTTTTAATAAATAAGATAATCGTAATAATCAAACCAATAAACGTTATGATTACTGTGGGACTGCTTAAATCACCAATTGCAAGCAAGGTGTGCTCAGATTTTGAAATAATTCCCGCATTTTCGAAGCCAATAAAAATCAGTAAAATCCCAATTCCAATGGTAATGGCTTCTTTCAGGGAGTTAGGAATGGAGGAAGTAATCACTTTTGCCATTGGTGTAAAGGCAATAACAATAAAAATCAGTCCTGAAATGAAAACCATGGTTAAGGCTTCCTGCCAAGTAAATCCCCCAGATTGAACGATTGTATAGGTAAACATCGCATTTAACCCCATACCTGGAATAATAAGAAGAGGAGTATTACTCCATAAGCCGAGGACTAAACAACCAAAAAAACTGGTTAATATAGTTGCAATAATTCCCGCCTCCATCGGGATTCCTGCCTCCACCAAAATCGTCGCATTGACAATAATAATATAGGCCACAGTTATATATGAAATCAGCCCTGCAGAAACTTCCTTTGCAATTGTCGTATCATATTGATTGAATTTGAAAAAGCGCTCCATATTAATCACCTTTCTAATTTCCTGTCAAATGAATATGAAAGTAATCTTAACATGGACTCAATTATATGAAAAATATATAATTTGAATAATAACTATACAGTTTTTAAATACAAGGAGACATTTATGGACCTTAAACAATTACGGTATTTTATTGCAATTGCTGAGGAAAAGAGTTTAACAGCTGCTGCGATTCGGCTACATATGTCTCAACCGCCACTAAGCATACAGTTGAAACAATTGGAGCAGGAGTTAGGGGTTAAATTATTTGAACGAAGCGGAAAGACCCTGGAATTAACTGATAAAGGCGATGTACTCTACAAAAGGGCGTTACATCTTGTGAATAGTGCAGAAGAAATAAGAAATGAAATACAGGAAACAGAGGAAGGAAGAAAGGGTGTACTTGCTATCGGGATCAACACTTTATCTCTATCAGGATTTTCAGAAATGCTCCGATCCTTCCACAAGAAGTTTCCCCTTGTTTCATTAAAAATAGTTCAAAATGATTCTTTTTATTTAGCAGAAATGATAAAAACAAGGGCCATTGAATTGGCATTTGTGCGTCTTCCGCTTGAACATCGGGGTTTGGCCTATCATCATCTAATGAATGAGCCCTTTTTTTTCGTAACAAATAAAGAAACACACACTATTTCATTGGAAGAGCTTTCAGATATCCCTCTCATCGTTCCAAGTACAGAGGGATTGGGTATCTATAGTACGATTCTTGAAGCATTTTCAAGGCAAAATCTTCAACTAAATAAAATGGCGGAGTGCTCCGATATGCACACTTTAATGGAGATGGTTAAAGGAGGCATGGGAGCAACAATTGTTCCAAAATCAGTTTTGGATGTCTATAGGGATAAATGTCTCTATTCCATACCGATCAATGATGCTAATTTGGCATCTTCTTTAGGAGTTATTTTTCTTGAAAATCATTATGTCTCTACACCTGCAAAAAACTTTATGGAGCTAATAAAGGAATACTATAGACTTTCGTAACTATAATAAAACCTTAACTGATTATCCCTTCCTTCAAATATGCATCCAGAAATCTGCCTAAACAAAAGACCCAGGATACACAAAAGGTTTTTCTACGAAGCCAGGGCTGGATTAGCAAGGAGAAATGAAACTTTTAAATATAACCTTGGTTGATTGGATACCCGCCGAATTTTGCATAAAAACCCTCGAGGGCAAGACCTGAAAATACACTGTATACCGAAGCCAAACCTTAACAATCGGGCGCTTTAATGGAGCAGCTAAAGCCTAAATTCTCACTTATAACACCGAGAGTTTAGGCTTTTTATATCGGGGTTTCCTTAACGTTGCAAACCTGCATTTTTCTGACACTATCCTTTAATGAATCGATGATTCCCAGCGTATAAAACCGTCAAAAGGTTGATGGCCCATAAGAAAATTCATCCCTTGCTAAGCAAAAAAGCCCTTGATCATTCCATATTGGAAATGAACAGGCGATCAATCATATGATTTCTAAATTTTTTTCTATATTGCTCATATTTCATTGGTCTGGTGCAAAACCTCTTCTCTCATAGCAGTTAGAAAGAGAGGGCGAGCGTAATGGCATAAAAATTGCATTTATGAGGGAGCCTCTCTATACATAAAATAAAAAGCCGTGGAGGTGTGCAGATGAAGGTAAATCTCTCATGGTTTCACCTTTAAGAAAATGGGCGTTCTTTCTTTTTATCCACACAAAACCATAAAAGGGTAATCTTGAATAAGGAGTGATCTTGTGAATTTGCTTTGGTTAAATCTTTTTGCTGCAGCCGGTGTCACAGCTTATGGAATCTATTTGTTTATGTATCTATTAAAGACCCGCTATGAATACATTAAGCTGGGCAAGAAACAAGAGTTTGACAACGATGTAAAGAAGCGGATGGAGAAAATCTGGGTATTTGTTTTTGGGCAGAAGAAGCTGCTCAAAGATAAAAAAAGCGGAGCCATCCACGTTATGTTTTTCTATGGCTTTCTGCTCGTGCAGCTAGGGGCTGTCGACTTTATTATTAAAGGCATCATACCGGGAGCACATTTGCCGCTCGGTCCGCTATATGGAGGATTTAAATTCTTCCAGGAGCTCGTCACACTCATGATCCTTATGGCCGTCGTCTGGGCGTTTCATCGTCGTTATGTTGAAAGGTTGGTTCGCTTAAAGCGCGGCTGGAAGAACGGACTTGTTCTTATTTTTATTGGCCTTTTAATGTTGTCCGTCTTAATCGGCAATGGGATGGATTTAATCTGGCATGAAGGGACAGATGTCCACTGGACTGGCTTGGAACCGGTGGCTTCTGCTGCAGCCGTTGTGTTTTCAGGGATCGGCACAAAAGCCGCTATTGCGTTTTTTTACGTGTCCTGGTGGGTGCATCTATTGGTCTTGCTGACATTCCTCGTGTATGTGCCGCAATCCAAGCACGCTCATTTGATTTTCGGGCCGGTCAACACGTATTTCTATCGCTTGGATCGACAGGGTACGTTGAAGCCGATTGACTTTGAGGATGAGACGCAGGAATCATTTGGTGTGGGGAAGATTCAAGATTTTAACCAGCTGCAAATGATTGATTTCTACGCTTGTGTGGAGTGCGGCCGCTGCACGAATATGTGTCCGGCAACCGGCACAGGGAAAATGCTCTCGCCCATGGATTTAATTGTTAAACTGCGCGACCATTTAACAAATAGCGGGGCAGCGGTAACATCCAAACAGCCATGGGTGCCGGCATTTGCATTTGCCAATACAACAGGGAATCAATTGGCTCTTGCCGGTGGAGCGGAAGCAGCGGCTGAACTGCATCATCCGAGCTTGATTGGGGATGTGATCACCGAAGAAGAGATCTGGGCGTGTACAACATGCCGCAACTGTGAGGACCAGTGCCCGGTCATGAATGAGCATGTGGATAAAATCATTGATCTGCGCCGCTATCTCGTTTTAACAGAAGGAAAAATGGATCCTGAAGCCCAGCGCGCGATGCAAGGCATTGAGCGCCAAGGCAATCCATGGGGACTGAACCGTAAAGAAAAAGAAAACTGGCGTGAGCTGCGCGATGATGTTTACGTACCGACAATAAAAGAAATGAAGAAAGCCGGAGAAGGATTTGAGTACCTGTTGTGGGTTGGCTCGATGGGAGCCTTTGATAACCGCAGCCAGAAAATTGCCCTTTCTTTTGCGAAGCTGTTAAATGAAGGAGGAGTAAAGTTCGCGATCCTTGGCAACAAAGAGAAAAACTCCGGTGATACCCCGCGTCGTCTCGGCAATGAGTTTTTATTTCAAGAGCTGGCAACTGCGAACATCGCAGAGTTCGAGAAAAACGGCGTGAAGAAGATCGTGACGATCGATCCGCATGCCTACAATATTTTTAAAAACGAATATCCAGCCATGGGCTTCAAAGCGGAAGTGTATCATCATACCGAGCTGCTCGCTCAGCTGTTGAGAGAAGGCAGGCTGAACCCCAAACATGCGGTCAATGAAACGATCACGTTCCACGATTCGTGTTATCTCGGCCGCTATAATGATGTTTACAATCCGCCGCGGGAGATCTTGAGAGCGATACCGGGTGTGAGGATCGTAGAAATGACCCGGAACCGGCAAGACGGCATGTGCTGCGGCGCCGGCGGCGGATTGATGTGGATGGAGGAAAATACCGGCCACCGCATTAACGTAGCACGGACGGAGCAGGCGCTGGCAGTCAGCCCATCTGTCATTAGCTCGGGCTGTCCGTACTGCTTGACGATGCTGTCGGACGGAGTGAAGGCGGTGGAGAGGGAGGACACCATTCGAACGCACGATATCGCAGAACTCTTGGAAAGAGCCTGTATTGCCGTACAGCCTGTACAGAAAGCGCTTTGAATATTTAGAAAACTCAGTTAACATGTAAGGGAAGGGGGAGGAGGATATGAGTGTGATTCTATCAACAGAGGCGCTTCCATTTCCTTACTTTATTACCTCAACACAAGGGGAGATTCTGTCGGTCAATGAGGAAATGAATAGGCAGCTTGTATCGAATATAGTATACAAGCGTGTAGAAGAAGCATTTGACGAATGGAAGGTTATACAAAATGATCGTCTTGTTCACGCAAGGGTAGGCCGCAAATACTGTCTGTTCCTCAAAGAGGTGATGGAACAGGGACAGATTTTATATGTAGGGGTATTCTCAGAGGAGCTGGCCTCCCTTTTGAACGAATTAGAAAAACTCAAAAAGGCAAATCGTCATCTTGATGCCGTTATTGAAAGCTCATACGATGGAATTTATATTACAGACCGGGACGGTATCACGTTAAAGACCAACTCGGCTATTGAGAGAATAACAGGTATTCCGAAAGAGTATTATATTCATAAAAGTGTGACAGCCCTTATGGAAAGAGGCATCCTTGAAAACTCTGTCACAGAGCAAGTTATGCGGAAAAAGAAAACCGTATCGGTCGTTCAATTAAATTATTCAGGGCGTGAGACATTGCTGACAGGCAGCCCAGTACTGAACGAAGAAGGAGAAATTGAAAGCGTTGTCACAAATATTCGCGACTTATCGGATTTAAACGACTTACAAACAGCTTTGCGAAAAGCAACGGAAATGAATAAGACCTATCAGAAAGAGATTGAACGATTAAAAGGAAATCTTGCTGCAACGGGCGAGGATGCAATCATCCAAAGTGAACAAATGAAGTTAATTTATGATACTGCTAGCCGGATTGTTAATGTAGAGGCGACGGTTCTCATTCTAGGAGAAACAGGTGTTGGGAAAGATGTGCTTGCGAAGCATATCTATAATCACAGCGAAAGAAGAAAGCAAGGCAAGTTTATTAAAGTGAACTGCGGGCTATACCGCCGGATTTATTAGAGTCTGAGTTATTTGGCTATTCAGGAGGGGCCTTTACTGGAGCGAATAAACAGGGGAAGCCAGGGATGTTTGAACTGGCTGATAAGGGCATTTTATTTCTAGATGAAATTGGTGAAATGCCGCTGAATCTTCAAGTAAAGCTGCTTCGCGTTATACAAGAAAGGGAAATTCAACGTGTTGGCGGAATCGCAACAAAGAAAGTCGACGTTCGGCTGATTGCGGCAACAAACCGCAACTTGAAAGAGATGGTCCAGGCTGGAGAGTTTCGTGAAGATTTATTTTACCGGCTAAATGTCGTGCCGATTCACATTCCGCCTCTTCGTGAAAGAAAAGAAGAGATTTTGCCCCTTATGAATCTGTATCTGAAGAAAATCAATCAAAAGTATGGGACAACGAAGCAATTGAATGAGGAGCTGAAATCCTTCTTTTATGAGTATCATTGGCCTGGAAATGTGAGAGAACTTTCTAATTTACTGGAGCGTCTCGTCCTGTTGACTAGAGACCATATTATTGGCCTAGAAAACTTACCTGCAGAGTATAAAGCAGAAACCGCAGAAGCGGCCGCACAAGATGGACACATAGTCACGTTAAGAGAAGCCACAGAAGCAGCGGAGAAGAAAGTCTTGCTGTGGGCCGTCAAAAAATACAAAACGACTTATGAAATCGCGGAGGCTTTAGACACGAGCCAGCCGACGATTGTTAGGAAACTAAAAAAATATAAGATAAAGATTGAAGAATGAAGAAAAAAGCTATCCGAAAAGGTAGCTTTTTCTTTTTGACAACCACCTCCATTTCCTCATTGAAGATTCAAAAATGTATTAAGGATACATTTTTGAATTGAGCTTTACAGCGATAATCTTTTTAGTCGGATTCAATTATGAATTATTTCTCTTTTTTGTCCTTCCTTTTTCTAGAATAAATTAGCTTTCCGCTTGGCATAAGGATTGCATTATAAAGGAGCAATAACAGAATAAAAGGAGGAATTGGCATGATTGAAACCATGACACCAGAATTGGAACAAATGAAGCAGATGATCAAAAATTTCGTAGATAAGGAGGTAGAACCGTTTGCTCAGCAAATTGAAGAGGAAGATGCCATTCCGCAGCACCTTGTTGAAAAAGCGAAAGAACTTGGCCTTTTTGGAATTAGCATTCCAGAAGAATACGGAGGCATTGGGTTAAATCAAGTCGGAAAAGCGACTGTTTTAGAGCAGCTCGGACGCACGCATAATGGATTTGTCAGCTTAATCAGTGCTCACACGGGAATTGGCAGTACAGGTTTAGTAAAGCTCGCTTCCCCTTATTTAAAAGAAAAGTATCTCCCAGACATGGCTGCCGGAAACAAAATTGCCGCTTTTGCCCTATCAGAGCCCGGTGCCGGTTCAGATGCAACAAATTTAGCGACGAGAGCGGAAAAGCGCGGCAACAAATGGATTTTAAACGGAACGAAGCATTTTATTACAAACGCACCGGTAGCCGATGTCTTTACGGTATTCGCTTTAAATGATAAAGAAAAAGGGGCAAAAGGAGGCATTACAGCTTTTCTAGTGGAAAAAGACTTTCCAGGCTTTACAGTTGGAAAGAAGGATAAAAAAATGGGACTTCGCGGTTCTTATACAGCCCAGCTCATTTTTGAAGATTGTGAAGTGCCGGAAGAAAATGTGATTGGGGAGGTCGGCATGGGCTATGTCTCTGCTTTACGTATTTTGGGCGAAGGGCGTGTTGGTCTAGCAGCCCGCGCAGTCGGTTCATGTCAAAAGCTGATTGAATTATCGGCCTCTTACGCGAAAGAAAGGGTGCAATTTGGACAGCCGATTGCTGCTAATCAAGGAATTCAATGGATGCTGGCAGACATGGCAACTGAAACAGCAGCGGCCCGTGCATTGGCCATAAGTGCAGCTCAAATGATTGATGAAGGCAAAAAAGCCATTAAAGAGGCTTCGATGGCAAAATTATTTGCTTCTGATGTATTTAATAGAGTAGCTGATAAAGCAGTGCAGATTCACGGTGGCATGGGCTATGTGTCAGACTATCCTGTAGAACGGTTTTACCGGGACGCTCGAATTACAAAAATTTATGAGGGAACGAACGAAATTCAGCGGATGATTATTGCAAGAAGAGTACTGGAAGAAAATTAAGAAGTATCTACCTATTAATCATGAAATGAGGGTTTGCTATGCGTTGGGTTGTCCTCGTTCTTCTGTTCTTTGGCATGATTATTAATTTTGCAGACAAATCTATTATCGGGCTTGCTGCTGTTCCCATTATGAAAGATCTGAACCTTTCTTATGCGGAATGGGGCATCGTCGGAAGTAGTTATTACTGGCTCTATCCAGTGACAGGCGTGTTCGGCGCAGCTCTTGCGGACAGAATTGGGGCCAAAAAAGTGTTGGGGGTGCTAATGCTGACCTGGGCTGTTCTGCAGTTCGGCGTGTTGGCCATTACAGTATTGCCGCTTCTTGTAGTATACCGTGTTTTGCTTGGGGCATTTGAAGGGCCTTTCAGCCCGGTTGCCTATAGTCATGCCCATTCATGGTTTCCACCGAAGCTCCGCGGATTTGCCAACTCGGTCGTTGTTTCAGGAGCGACTGTCGGAGCTATGATTGTAGCTCCCTTGCTAGTTGCGCTTATTAATATATTAGGTTGGAAAATGGCTTTTGCCTGGCTAGGGGCAGCGAGTATTATCTGGGCGATTGCCTTTCAATTCATGACAAAGGAAAGTCCTATGGACGCGTATAAGAAAGCGAAGAGCCAAAAGCAGAAACCATTGGAAAAGCTGAATATCAAAGATTTTCTAAGGCTGCTGGCTTCTCCTTCCGCTTTATTTACAACACTTGCTTACTTCTCCACGTATTTTCTTGTCGTATGGATTGCCGTATGGCTTCCGATCTATCTTGTTGAAGTCGTCAAGATGAGCTCGGCCCAAATGGGATTCGGTGTCATGGTTATTGGAATCGCTTCTACTATTATTTATATCGGTGTTTCTGCTTTATCAGATTATTTATTTAAAAAGAACCAGAACTGGCGATTGTCAAGAGTGTATGTCGTGGGCATTTCCATGGCTATCGGTGCATTATGTATGGCTTCCATTACGATTTTTCAGCATCCGGTTTGGGTAGTGGCTGCCATGTGTTTGGCAAAAGGTTTAACCTATGCGATTTTGCCGATTGGACCGACCATCATGATCAACGAATTGCCTGAAAGAGGCAGCT
The DNA here is from genome assembly GCF_003600835.1 of Bacillus sp. PK3_68. NCBI lineage: Bacteria > Bacillati > Bacillota > Bacilli > Caryophanales > Bacillaceae > Bacillus > Bacillus sp. PK3_68. Next base: position 12,022 of record NZ_NQYC01000002.1, read on the forward strand.
TGATGACAAGCATTTTAACTTCATCAGGAAATATTGCGGGAATTGTGGCGCCGCTTGTGACTGGTTTTATTGTGGGACTGACTAAATCGGATAAGTTGTTCGGTTATAACCTGTCGATTCTATTTATGGCCGTTCTTGTATTGGTATTTTCTATCTTATTCATCATGTTAGTGAGACCTGCTAATCAAAAAAATGTAGAAAAAGAACAGGAAGACAGCCTGCTTAAAACGTCGAATTGATTCATAGCGGCTGAAAATCTCTTTAAAAAATGGGGGGATGACATTGCAGGAAGTTCAACAGCAGCCATGGCACAAATATTATCAGGATGACATCTTTCAGTTATCACTGCCCGAGGTTTCTCTTTATTCCCTGCTGGCAGACTCCGCTGAGAGATATAGTGAACAAACAGCCATAACCTATAACGGCGAGACAATCGATTATCGTGAATTGAAAAATAGAGTGGACCGGCTCGCTGGCAGCTGGAAAGCCATGAATTTTCAAAAGGGAGAACGTATCGGGCTCATGATGAGCAACCATCCCGATTACATTATCTCTTATTATGCTGCCCAGGCACTCGGACTGATTGTTGTACAGATTAACCCGGCATATACAACCAGAGAGTTGCTGCAAATTTTGGATGATGCCAATGTCTCTTACGTGATAGTGGACAACCGTTCCTTTGGCACGATAGAGGAGATAAAAGAGATTTATAAGATTAGAGAAGTGATGGGTTCACAACTGAGTGAAATAAAAAACGGTTCTCTATGGCATCTAGAAGACTTGATTAACGTGGGCTCCCCACTTCAAACTCCGGTTATCGTGGATCCAAAAGAAGACGTAGCGGTGATTCAGTATACCGGCGGCACGACAGGAAAAATAAAAGGAGCGATGCTGACGCATTATAACTTAACCACAAATGTTTATCAAAGTTTCACCATGTACCGGCAGAGAATTGAGCTAGGGCAAGAGACCGTCTTAGCTGCGACGCCTTTATATCACGTATACGGCATGACGAGTGCAATGAATCTTGGGCTGTACATTGGGGCTAATATTTTACTGATTAAAAAATTTAATACAGAGGAAGTGCTGGAAAAAATTAAACAGTATAAGCCGACGATGTTCCCAGGTGTGCCGAAAATGTATATTTCATTCGCTAATCATCCACGAGCTCATGAGTATGGGCTAGATTCCTTAAAGGTTTGTTCATCCGGTTCGGCCCCTCTTCCGATAGAGGTGATTAAAAGGTTTGAGAAAATTTCAAAGTCAAAAATTTTAGAGGGCTTTGGGATGTCCGAAACATCACCAACGACACACCGCACACCAATCCATGGAGAGAGAAAAGCAGGAAGTATCGGCATTCCGGTACCAGGTACAGATTGCCTGATTATCGACCGTAACAATAATGTCCTCGGAACGAGCTATGTGGGTGAATTGCTCATTAAAGGACCTCAGGTGATGAAAGGGTACTGGAACAATGAAGCAGAAACGAAACAAGCACTGCAAAACGGTTGGCTATACACTGGCGATCTCGCCACGATGGATGAAGACGGTTACTTTTATATCGTGGGCCGAAAAAAAGAAATGATTATTTTCGGGGGATTCAATATTTATCCACAGGAAATTGAAGGGGTGTTATTTGAGCACGAGGCTGTGAAAGAAGCAGCGGTCGTGGGATTGCCTCATGAGATACACGGTGAAATCATTAAAGCCTACATTGTTCCAAAAGAAGGCAAAGAGGTAGACAGTGAGGAACTACGAAACTATTGTTACACAAAACTGACCCCTTACAAGGTGCCGAAAGAAATAGAAGTGAGAGAAAGTTTGCCGAGAAACGGCGTGGGAAAGCTGCTCAAGAGATTGTTAGTGAAAGAGGAAATGGAAAGAAGGGAGCAAAAACATGACAAGCCAGTCAATTAAACAAGTAGCGGTCATTGGTTCCGGAGCAATGGGCTCGCAGATTGCGATGGTTTGCGCACTAGCCGGCTATCCCGTTATTTTACATGATATTCAGCAGGAAAGCCTGGAGAAAGCAAAGCGATCTTTAGAGGAACAAATGGAGAAGCGGGTGAAGAAGGGCCGTTTCACTGAAGAAGAAGCGAAGAAGGCCTTTGCCAGACTTATGTTTACAACGGCCCTGGAGCAGCTGAAGGAAGCGGACATGGTGATTGAAGCCATTGTGGAGAAACTAGAGGCCAAAAAAGAGCTGTTTGCTAAACTGGAAGACATTGTCCAGCCACACACCATTTTAGCAACGAATAGTTCAACCATCGTCAGTTCAAAAATAGCGGAGGCGGTCAGCCGGCCAGAAAATGTTTGCAATATTCACTTTTTTAATCCGGCGCTTGTAATGGAGCTCGTGGAAGTGGTCAAAGGGCCTCATACATCAGAGGAAACAGCTGAAATCAGCATGGCGTTCATCCGTTCCATTCATAAAACGCCGGTTTTGTTAAAAAAGGAGATTTCAGGTTTCATTGCAAACCGCCTGCTCGGAAAATTAGTAGATGAAGCACTTTTCCTGTTAGAGAACGGCTATGCCACACATGAAGAGATTGATTTGGTCTGCACAAAAGCGTTAAATCATCCGATCGGTCCGTTTTCACTCATGGATTTGACAGGCTTGGATGTAAATTATTTTGTTCGCATGCAGCGCTTTCAAGAAAGCGGTGATGAAAGAGACAGACCATCTAAAATTGTCCAGGAAAAAGTCGAAAAAGGAGAGCTCGGCAGAAAAGCAGGCAAAGGTTTTTATGAATACAATGAGCAAGGCCAAAAAGTGGGGGTGACAACATGAACATTTATGTACTGCTAAAAAGAACGTTTGATACAGAAGAAAAAATCAGCGTGGCAAATGGCCGAATTCAGGAGGAAGGCGCTGAATTTATTATCAATCCATACGATGAATATGCCGTGGAGGAAGCGATTCAAATCCGTGATGAGAAAGGCGGTGAGGTAACGGCTGTTTCCGTTGGCAGCGAAGAAGCGGAGAAGCAGCTCCGTACGGCGCTCGCCATGGGAGCTGATAAAGCCGTGCTCATCAATACAGAAGACGATGTCGAAAACGGTGATCAATACACAACGGCTAAGATTCTTGCTGAGTTTTTAAAAGACAAGGAAGCAGACTTAATTATCGCTGGAAATGTCGCCATTGACGGCGGAAGCGGACAGGTTGGCCCGCGCGTAGCCGATCAGCTCGGCATCCCGTATGTAACAACAATTACGGATATTAAAATCGAAGGTGAAAGCGTTCACATTGTGCGAGATGTAGAAGGGGACTCGGAAAAAATCGAGACTTCATTGCCGCTGCTTGTCACAGCTCAGCAAGGTTTAAATGATTCGCGCTATCCTTCTTTGCCGGGCATCATGAAAGCGAAGAAGAAGCCGCTTGAAGAGTTAGAGCTGGATGATTTAGAGCTTGATGAAGACGACGTAGAAGCAAAGACCGAAACAATCGATGTGTTCCTGCCGCCAAAGAAGGAAGAGGGCCGCGTTTTAGAAGGCGATGTAAGCGACCAGGTAAAAGAGCTTGTGAGCTTACTGCATAACGAAGCAAAGGTTATCTAAAGGACAAACAGGATAGGAGGGGATTCATATGTCAAAAAAAGTATTAGTATTGGGAGAAGCACGTGATGGGGCACTAAGAAATGTTTCGTTTGAAGCGATGGCAGCTGGCAAAAAAGTCGCCCAGGGCGGAGAAGTAGTAGGGGTGCTGGTTGGCGAATCTATCAGCGGCCTAGCCGAGCAGCTTATTCATTACGGAGCCGATCGTGTGGCGGTTGTGGAGCATGAAAAGTTAGCGCAATATACATCTGACGGTTATTCACAGGCATTGCTTGCTGTTGTAGACCGCGAAAATCCAGATGCGATTATTTTCTGCCATACAGCGCTCGGAAAGGATTTGTCTCCAAAGATCGCCTCTAGACTGCAAGCTGGGCTCATTTCGGATGCAACAGCGTTAGAAGAAGAGGACGGCGAAGTGATTTTCACTCGTCCGATTTATTCGGGAAAAGCCTTTGAAAAGAAAAAAGTGAGCGAAGGGCTTCTGCTGGCATCGGTACGTCCAAATAACATTGTGCCGCTTGAAAAAGATGAATCCCGCAGAGGTGATGTCTATTCTGTAAACACGGATATTAAAGATATTCGGACAATTATTCAGGAAGTGGTTCGCAAAACAGCGGAAGGCGTTGATTTATCAGAGGCGAAAGTGATTGTTGCAGGCGGCCGTGGTGTGAAAAGTGCAGATGGCTTTAAGCCGCTGCAAGAGCTCGCTGCCGCACTTGGCGGCGCAGTCGGCGCTTCCCGCGGAGCGTGTGATGCAGACTACTGCGACTACTCGCTGCAAATTGGCCAGACAGGGAAAGTCGTCACACCAGACTTATATATTGCCTGTGGAATTTCGGGAGCGATTCAGCATTTAGCCGGTATGTCTAACTCTAAAATTATTGTGGCCATCAATAAAGATCCGGAAGCGAGTATTTTCGGCGTAGCGGATTATGGGATTGTCGGCGACTTGTTTGAAGTCGTGCCGATGCTGACAGAGGAATTTGAGAAGCTGAAGGCGACGGTTTAAATAGGATATTTTATCGTTCCGGTTCGCTATAAAAGATGGATCGGAATGATCAACCTTATCAATATGGGCAGGGAAAAGCTGGAGGAGGGGCGGTCATGAACTTTGAATTTGACGAAGATATTCAATTTCTAAAGAGAAACGTGCGCGATTTTATTCAAAATGAAGTAGAAACAGTGGCTATGCAAATAGAAGAAACGGATGAAATTCCAAAGCGCATTGTGGACATGTCCAAAGCGCTTGGCTTGTTCGGGTTAAGCATTCCAGAGAAGTATGGAGGCCTCGGCATCGGAATGGTTGGCAAGTGTGCTCTTTATGAGGAGATCGGAGCGACACATAACGGCTATACAACGTTAATTGGAGCGCATACCGGCATTGGCACGGTGGGAATCGTGGAGATGGGCAGCGAAGAACAAAAGAAAAAATATTTGCCGGATATGGCTGCAGGCCATCGTATCGGAGCCTTTGCCCTGACGGAGCCTGCTGCCGGATCGAATGCAACAAATTTAAAAACCACTGCGGTCAAAAAAGGGGATAAATATATACTAAACGGCACGAAGCATTACATAACCAATGCCACAGAAGCAGATATTTTTACAGTGATGGCGGTGACTGATCCATCCAAAGGGGCAAAAGGCATTATTTCTTTTATTGTAGAAAAAGACTTTCCAGGATTTCACGTGGGGGCTGTGGAGCCAAAAATGGGTCTGCGCGGTTCTCACTCTGCCGAAATTATTCTCGAAGACTGCGAGGTGCCGGCAGAAAATGTGCTGAGCGAAGAAGGGCAAGGCTATGTCAATGCTTTGAAGATTCTCGCAAACGGGCGAGCTGGTTTAGCCGCTAGAAACCTCGGTTCCAGTCAGAAGCTGCTCGATTTGTCCGTCAGCTATGCGAAAGAGCGGTTTCAATTCGGCGTTCCAATTATCGAACACCAGGCAGTAGCTCATATGCTGTCTGAAATGGCAGTAGACATTGAAGCCCTGCGGTCATTTACCTACCGTGTTGCTTGGATGGTGGATGAGCGGAAGAAGATTATTAAGGAAGCAGCGATGCTGAAGTTGTTCGGTTCTGAAGTGTATAACCGTGTAGCGGATAAAGCCGTACAGGTACACGGAGGCATTGGCTATATTTCCGATTATCCCATTGAGCGTTTTTATCGGGATGCCCGCATTACTCGCATTTATGAAGGGACCTCAGAAATCCAGAAAAACATTATTGCTGGGCAATTGAATAAAGAATACAGCTGACGGGAGGAGAAGCAATGGAGACGAAGAGGATCGTTATTGCAGAAGGTGTTCGCACACCAATCGGCCGGTACGGCGGTTCCCTAAAAGAGGTCAACTCTGGTTTTCTAGGCGCTCATGTGATCAAAAAAGTTCTCGAGAGAGCAAACATGCCGGCAGACCAGGTAAGCGAAGTAATATTAGGTGAAGTAAGGCAGTCCACCGAATCTTCTAACGTCGCCCGTGTGGCTGCGCTGCGAGCCGGTATTCCGGTGGAAGCTCCTGCTTTTACCATCAACCGTTTGTGTGCATCTGGCATGCAGGCGATTGCCTCCGGGGTGCAGCAAATCCAATCGGGACAGGCGAACATTGTAGTGGCTGGCGGAACAGAGAGCATGAGCTGTTCGCCAATCTACTTGCGAGGAGCGCGTTTTGACGGAGACAAGACCTATCTCGTTGATTCTAATCTAGAAGCGGGCCAGCAGCCGAAAGAAATGTATGGAGATCAGCTGGGAATGGGCATAACAGCAGAAAATGTAGCGGAAAAATACAATATTTCCCGAGCTGATCAGGACCGTTTTGCTTTTGAAAGCCAGTGCCGAGCAGCTACAGCGATGAAACAAGGAATCTTTAAAGAGGAAATAGTCCCATTCCACGTCACTACGAAGAAGAAAACCATACTCTTCAATCAAGATGAGCATCCGCGGCCCGAAACAACGATGGAAAAGCTTGCTACTCTCAAGCCTGTTTTTAAAGAAGGCGGATCGGTTACAGCTGGAAATGCATGCGGACGAAATGACGGCTCGGCTGCACTCCTTCTTTTATCAGAGGAGGAGGCTGAAAATCGGCAGTTACAGCCAAAGGCAGCGATTGTCGACTGGACGGCAGTCGGAGTAGCACCGGAAATAATGGGAATCGGGCCTGTCCCTGCCATTAAAAGATTGCTTGACCGTACCGGAATGTCAATAGACGACATTGATTTATTTGAAATCAATGAAGCATTTGCGTCACAGGCGCTAGCCGTTCAAAGAGAGTTAGGCATCAGCTTCGATAAACTGAATGTAAATGGAGGAGCCATTGCGCTTGGCCACCCTGTGGGAGCGACTGGTGCACGGCTTGTCGTCACATTGATGCACGAGCTTGGCAGAAGAGGAGGCCGATATGGGATTGCCTCATTATGTGTTGGCGGCGGACAGGGGATGGCGATCATGATTGAAAATATAAGACGGCAGGAGAAGGAATATGGAAGCAGCCAAAAAGGTTGACCATTCTTTCTTTTTTTCCTATTTAGGCTTGGAGCGGCAGGAGGATGAAGCGGGGGCCGCTGTTCTTAATGTGAAGCTGGTTGACAGCCATTTGTCGGAAACAGGAAAAGTAGCGGGAGGCCTCTTTTACACAATGCTCGATGCTGCGATGGGAACGGCAGTGTCAGAGACAGGCGGAGCATTTGGTGTGACAACAGATTTGCATGTTCAGATTTTACGCAATGAAGCAAGCCGCTTATTTGTTTGCAAAGGCTATTGTTCTGGAATAGAAGGAAAAAACGCAAGCGGGCGGGGAGAAATCTTCGATGAGAGCGGGCGCCTTGTCGCTTCAGGCATGGCTGCCTTCAAACTGCTAACAGCAGAAGCAAAGCAATCCTAAAAAGAATGAGGTGGGATCATGGAGAAATTTGAGGCTATTTTAGTAGAAAGAAAGGGAAACATTGCTTTTATCATAATTAACCGTCCAGATCAGCGAAACGCCCTCAGCAAGCAAGTATTAGAGGAAATAACAGCAGCGCTTGAGGAATTCAAGCATGATGAAAGGATTGGCTGTATTGTATTCACTGGAAGCGGAGAAAAGTCTTTTGCTGCGGGCGCTGATATCAGCCAATTAAAAACACGCACGCCTCTTGATGTATTTAAGCCAGGCAGTATGCAAGAGGTATACAGCTATATTGAAGCGTATGACAAACCGACCATTGCGATGGTCAATGGTTATGCCCTTGGAGGAGGCTGTGAACTCGCGATGGCATGCGACATCCGGATCGCTTCAGAACATGCAAAATTTGGTTTACCCGAATTGAATCTTGCGATTATTCCAAGTGCAGGGGCACACAGCGTCTTGCCCGTCTGGTCGGAAAGGGCAAAGCGATTGAGCTGATTTTAACCGGGAAAATGCTCAGTGCATCAGAAGCCCAGCATATCGGTCTAATCTCAGAAACCGTGCCGGCAGCTAAATTAAAGGAGAAAGTACTAGAGGTGGCGGAGCAAATCTTAGCGAAGGGCCCGCTCGCGGTCAAAATGGCCAAACTAGCCATTCATCTTGGGTTTGATGCGGACATGAAGACAGGCTTAACCGTAGAGAGGCTCGCTCAAGCGGTTCTGTTCGCAACGGAAGATAAAAACGAAGGGACAAGTGCATTTCTTGAGAAAAGAAAACCACAGTTTACGGCGAACTAAGGAGGGATGAGGATTGTTGCTTGAAGATATTATAAAGGAGTTTGAGGAATGTCCTTTCTTACAGCACCTTGGATTGGATATTCTGAAATTTGAAGAAGGCGATGTAAGGATTAAGCTAACTATACAAGAGCACTTGCTGAACACAAATTATACTCTGCACGGTGGTGTATATGCGTCTGTTCTAGATTTTATTCAAAGCATGTATCTGCGCTCGGTGACAAAAACACGTTGTGTGACAACAAATTTAACGATTCACTACACAGCGCCTGTATCAGCTGGAGAAGTATTTGCTGAAGCCTCCATTATCTCTAAAGGATATAAAACGGCGTTTGTTGAGGGAATTCTAAAAGATCAAGAAGGGAGGCTGTTAGCAAAAGGAACAGGGACATTTAAACTGATCCAACCTGCTGAAACAGCTGAGGAAGGGAAGAAGCGTCAGGAGGATTTAGAGAAAGGGCAGCCTATATAACTAGTAATTAAGGAGACTGGAGCCAGACCGGAGATCGTTCCCTGCTTATGCAAAATTGGCCGGCTTCATAGGTCGAAACAGATAGAGTCAGCAATAAGGGCGATTTAGAAAGAAGCTTGTCTTCTTAAGATCCTCATTAACGTGAAGCAACATAGTGAAGCAGAGGTAAAAGATAAGATGATTTTTAAGATAGAAGCAAGGAGAGGATCAATAAGTGAAGAGAGACGCAGTCATCGTATCGGCGGTGCGCACGGCAATTGGAAAGCAAGGGGGAGCGCTTGCAAAAGTACCAGCCCATTTGTTTGGGGCAGAAATTATAAAAGAAGCATTAAAGCGGGCGAATGTGAAAGCAGAATGGGTGGAAGATGTCATTTTAGGAAATGTCCTAAGCGGAGGCGGCAATATCGCGAGATTGACCGCTTTACAGACTGGAATGGGCATGGAACTTCCAGGGCTCACTGTAGACCGCCAGTGCGGATCCGGTATAAATGCCATTATTCTAGCCGCTCAAGCAATAAGAGCTGGAGAGGGTGATGTGTATATTGCTGGTGGAGTAGAAAGTATGAGCAGAGCCCCCTACTTGATGGATCGACCAGAAGTACCTTACAGCGCTACCCCACCAAAATTTAGGAAATCTCAGTTATCCCCAATCGAAATTGGGAATCCTCCAATGGGAATAACCGCTGAAAACTTAGCAGAAAAATATCAAATAAGCCGGGAAGAACAAGATGAATTCTCTTTAAAAAGTCAGCAAAAAATGGCTAGAGCAATGGAAGAAGGGCGTTTTGAAGAACAGATTGTGCCGATACATATACCTGTCCGAAAAGGAGACCCCATTGTATTTAAGAAGGATGAACATCCAAGACCTCAAACAACAAAAGAAGCTTTGGCTAAACTTTCACCAGCATTCCTGGAAGGGGGGACAGTGACCGCAGGAAATAGTTCCGGATTGAATGATGCGGCGTCCGCTCTAGTTGTAATGTCAAGAGAAAAGGCAGAGCAGCTTGGCATTCAACCACTAGCGGTCATTAAAGCACACGCTATTGCTGGTGTAGACCCAAATCTAATGGGAATCGGTCCTGTTCCGGCTACACAAAAGGTTCTGGAAAAAAACGGTCTCTCTATAGGTGATATGGATATTATTGAAATTAACGAGGCATTTGCTGCACAAGTGATTGCTTGTAACAGGGAACTAAAAATGGACCCTGCTAAAGTGAACGTCAACGGCGGCGCTATTTCACATGGTCATCCACTTGGTGCTACAGGAGCCATTCTCTTTACGAAAGCTGTTTATGAACTGAAGAGATCCGATAAAAGGTATGGTCTTATTACAGCTTGTATTGGCGGAGGCCAAGGGATTGCGGCGATTATTGAAAGGGAGGAGTAACCTTGCTTTTCTTGAACAATATGTTGTTCAAGGTTGACAAACAAGGATAAAAGTAATTTTAGTATAGGCATATTTCTTGCGTTAACAATATAGCTAATTATCATGATAAAGCTTTTGCTTCCCAGGCAGTGGCTGTTATTCGAGAATTGCGGCTTGATATTAACAAGGCCAATGTGAATGGGGAGGGACATCCGGTTGGGTCGGCTGGTGCCCGCACGGTCATCACTTTAATTCCTGAAATGATTTGCTGGCAAGAAAGATACGGGATCGCAACCCTCTGTGGCGGAGGCGGCCAAGGAATGGCTAGGATGATTGAAGTGACTACAAAAAGGAAAAGGGGTTTATTGGAAATCTATTTATAATATTTTAGAGGGTTTCTTTGATATCACTTACAATACTAAAAAAAGAAGAATCCTATTAGGAACTAGGCATTGAGTTTGTTCAACAAAATCAACAACATAAACGGTTATAAATAATTGAATATTTTAAAAATATAAGCCCGCTCCAGCTAATTAGCAGGCGGCTTAAGTTCCTTCATTAAGAAATAGGAACTGCCATGTAATCTTCTTTTGAAAAATTAGAAACAGAGTGAATGAACTTGGTGTTGCCTTCAAAAGAAATTTTTTCCTACAAAAGGTTGCTTTAAAAGGGACACCGCTGGAACTGCAATGATAAATGGCCAGACCGTTTTACGAGATCGAAGATAAACAAAAAGTTCAGTAGAGACAATATTTGCAAATGAAAGACAGATGAACGTTCCACTTACATAACCTTACGTAGGGAGGAATAAAAATTATGAGTAAAGTTCCGTCAATATTTCAAGGGTTACGAATGCCTGTAATTGGTTCACCACTTTTCATTATTAGTAATCCCAAATTAGTAATCGAACAATGTAAGGCCGGCATTATCGGATCAATGCCTGCGCTCAATGCTCGGCCAGTCTCGCAACTCGACGAATGGCTGGCAGAAATCACAGAGGAACTCGACTCGTACAACGCACGTAATCCAGACCATCCTGCCGCGCCATTTGCAATTAATCAGAATGTGCACAAGACTAATAAACGCCTAGAAAAGGATATGGAAATTTGTGAGAAGTATAAAGTTCCTATTATTATTACATCTTTAGGCGCACGGGAAGATGTAAATGATGCGGTACACAGTTATGGGGGAGTTGTTTTACATGATGTGATTAATAACACTTTCGCACATAAAGCAATAGAAAAGGGCGCGGATGGGTTGATTGCTGTTGCTGCAGGGGCAGGAGGGCATGCTGGTGTAAAAAGTCCTTTTGCATTAATTCAGGAAATTAGACAGTGGTTCGATGGTCCACTTGCTTTAGCAGGTTCCATTGCAAGCGGAAGAGCGATACTTGCTGCTCAAGTAATGGGGGCGAACTTTGCTTATATTGGAACACCTTTTATTGCCACTTACGAAGCCAATGCTTCTGATGTATATAAGCAAGCCATTTTGGATAGTACGTCTGACGACATTGTGTATAGTAATCTCTTTACAGGTGTACATGGGAATTATCTGGCCCCGTCCATTCGTGCTGCCGGTTTGGATGTTAATAATCTTCCTGAAAGTGATCCTTCTAAGATGAATTTTGCTAGAGAGACAAAACCGTGGAAAGATATCTGGGGAGCTGGTCAAGGCATTGGGACCATTAATGAGATCACAACTACAGCGGCATTTATAGACAAGCTCTATCAAGAGTATATTCAAACAAAGCAAAGTTTACTGAAACAAATGAATTCTTCTGATGCTGCAAGCAGGTTGAGGGAGCAAAGTTATTAAAGGAAGATGGAGAAACGGCTGCATTACCTATAAAATACCCTTTTCAAAAAGCTGAAATAAGAATAAAAGAGAAACTGGAGAGTTCTGTCCTTAATACCTGAAGCGGGGATTTTTTTGCTGATGGGCTGTGGCAACATAAATCCATCCTTTTAGCATGAAAACAGAAGAATATAAACTGAATGTTCGTATCTAAATAAGTACTAGACTTATATAATGCGGAATATGAGGCGGACTTTTCAGAATAGCTTCGATTTTGGGATAAACATGAGCTTATTAAAGAACTTAATATAGACTATTTAGAATTTATACCTGACCGTATGATTATAACGATGCCAGTAGAACCTCAAACTTGATAGCCTACTGGCCTATTGCATGGAGGGGCATCTATTGTTTTAGAGAAAATCACGGCGACCATAACAGCTGCTATTAATATACTAGCCATAATAAATTGAATTCAATTAGCTCGGGGATTAATGGAAATCATATCGGCGGCAAAAGGGATGGCATTGTCATTACGGATGAAAGTGGAAAGTAATTGTATTCCTCGATGTACAGTAGCGATGACAAGTAAAAAAATAAAAAAGACCTTAATACATATGTATATTTCAACAATAGTTTAAGGAGGAATAAATATATGGAGCATATTATCGTGGATACACAAAATGGGGTTCGCACACTGACCTTAAACAGACCTGAGCGTCTCAATGCCGTAAATGATAAGCTTAGTATGGAGATAATCGAGACTATTGAGGAGGCTTCAGCTGATGATGAAGTCCGTGTCCTTGTAATAACCGGGAGTGGACGAGGCTTTTGTGCAGGCCTTGACCTGTCTGATTATTCAAAGAGAAATCCATCCACTTATTCCCGTCATAAAAAATTAGATGACTTGGGTTGGGTTGGTCATCAAGCATTAGGCATTGTTCATTGTGATAAACCGGTTATCGCCGCGATCAATGGTATAGCTGCTGGTGCAGGACTCGCCCTGGCTCTGGCCTGCGACATGCGCTTTATGTCTGCTGGAGCAAGTGTAACAACCGGATACATTCGTCGTGGTCTAAGCCCCGATGCGGGAATGACCTATTTTTTACCGCGTTTAGTGGGACAGGCCAAAGCAGCCGAATTGATCTATACAGGTCGAGACATCTATCCTGAAGAAGCCGAGCAGATCGGTTTGATTAATGGGATATTCCCTGATATAGAATTTCAGGATCGGGTTATGAATTTTGCTAGGAAACTAGCGGCAGGACCACCGGTTGCGATGACGTTATCCAAAAGAATGCTTGCCGTAAGCCCTGACACGGATCTTACGACCATTCTAAAACAAGAGTACGCCTCTATCAAAATTTGTTTTGAGACCAAAGATGTACAGGAAGGAGTTCGAGCCTTTACCGAGAAAAGGAAACCTGTATTCCGGGGTGAGTAATTATATATTAAAATAATCACCTTAAAGAAAATCATAAATAGGACAGTGACTACAGAAGCCTTGTTTCGGACCTTTACAAACTATGGTGGAAGTTTATCATGTAGTAAAGAATTGACTCACGTGATAGCCCTGGTGAAAAAATAAATAATAACACAAATGAACAAATATCCAAGTATATAAGTGTAATTTTATTTAAGTGTACAGGGCTTTTTAGGAAAAACCATGTATTAATATAATGCTGTAATCATTATTCTACTTCTAAAGTTAAACGACTTTAACAATCGCCTATCAAATTTACAGATAGGCGATTGTTGGGTTTGTAAGAACACAATTCATCTAGTTTTTATAGGTTCATTGAAAATTAATTCATTGTGCGTTGATGCAAAGAGCATAAATATGTGTAATTATGGTTAAAAAAGACGCGAGGCTTTAAAGAAAGTGGCGTGCTTACAAAAAAGATACGATGTGTTATCCCTTCAAGCAAAGAATTCTAAGTGATTTTGATTAAACTTTTTATAAAAATTTCATACGTCTCTAAAAAGAGTGTCTCCATTTTGATCAGCCTTTTTTAAAAAGGATTCTTCTTATTTATTGTGAAATATAGGATTGCGATGTGCTTTTAATCAAACTTAATTTTACAGCGACATCTAGACTTCAGTTTTTCTTATTGAACGAACGGAGCAAGGTAGTGAAAGAAGAAGCCTAAAATAATGGGATACGAACTAAAGCATATAAAAAGAAACGATTAAAGCCCTGATAGTATTAATAGCTGGAGGGAATAAAAATGGCTGAAAAGAAAGTAAGTAAGGAGAGGTTGGAGTTTAAAAGCGGTGGAATAACAAGTGTTGGATATCTATATAGGATAAAGTCTGATTTAGCAAAACCATGTATCACTATGGGCGCAGGATTTGGGGGTACACAGGACACTCCTATATATATACCTGCAATTGGCAAGACTGGAGAATTGGCCGTTATGGTGGGTGATGAAGCGATAAAAGCAATAGCAGGTGTGCAGTCAAAAACATGGCGTAATGAGATTGCTCCAAGAGCGCTCATAGAAATGATGAAATATAAGCCAAGCAATGTTGCGAATAAAATAAAGGGAATTGTTATGGTGAGTATGATAAGAAAACACAAGGGCCACAGACGATAGAACTCATCAGAAACTTGTCTAAAGTAATGGTGAAACAGTATCCGGTTTCTCACTTCGCTTTTTATGAATCGGGAGTGCGTGAGGGAATTATCGCTGATCAAATTGATTTTCTAAAGAAAAGTTTTTTATTGAACAACTAGTTCATAGTTGGATTTACTCTTTCTTTGCCAGTGTAGAAGCTGTCAGGCGTAAAATACACGCTCTGGATGCCTATGTTATTGAAATGGTCGATGGAGTAGCGATGAGACTTCGTTCATACCACGTAGCAGACGGGAAAATCGCTCTTGCTATTAGCAGAGGGAATTTAAACATCAAACGCAGCTGCCTAGATAGACAAACTGCACGAAAGGTTTCGATTTCATAGCCTTTCTAACGCTATCTAGGGCTTGGTTAGCCATTCGGGCTACATGAAGCTTATCTACAACAACTTTAGCGTGAGGCAAGACCGTATTAACTGCATTTTTGTAAGATTTCCACATATCGATTGTGACATATTCAATGCCATATCTATCATCTATTTCAGTTAGGCGCTGGATAACTGTTTCTTTATTACGGTTATAGCTTAATATCAAAGATAGTTTTATGCTCAACATTAGTCAGTGCAAGACGGGGCTTACGGATCATGTGTATTTCATCAATCCCTAGCCATTTACGAGTCTCAAATTGGTATTCACGTTCTTTGAATGCCACATGATCCTTAAAGGCATTTCTAACGGCCTTTTCGTTTACACCAATGTTTTCAGCTACTTCCATAGTAGAATCACATTTACGACACTTATACCTTCTTCGATTTAATTGTGAACCCACTCGTTTTAAACGAATGGGTAAGTCCATAATTAGTTGCTTTCTTGAATCATGTCAGTTTCATTTTCTTGTGGCGGTTTTATTGCTCTAAGGTCTGGGAGGAATAATAGGTCTGTCAAGTTGTTCACCCTGTTCGACTCTGTGAGATTAGGGTAGGGGATTACTATATTTAACGAGTTATATTCAAATTTGTAATCAACCAGTGCTTTATCAATGACAGTACCGTTACAGGCTGCATAGCTTTGGTATGATCCATATCATTTCCTTCTATGATTTCTACATCCCATCCAAGATGCTCTAACTCTTGTTTATTTTTTTGAAGTATACCGATAATATCTACTGTTACACTGCCAAAGTTTTCTCCATAAACAATAGTGTCTTTTTCCCCAGCAAACGCCAATCTTGGAATAACTAATTTATACTGAATTTCTCGATCATCAAACTCCATCAAATTTTTGTACATTGTAACAAATTGTTTAGTTTGATTCGTGTCGATTTTTACCTGTATGTTATCCCACTCAACATTTTCTGGATTAACATGATCCTGTTCATTACTAACAGGAGAGTTTTGATTATACAAAGCTTGTTCGTATGTTTTATTTGTTACCATCATCATTTCTTTATACGGACCATCTATTGGCGGAAAGCCACCCATGATTAAGCTTTCTAATCTATCTGTCCGAATGGCTAATTGTAATCCAACTAAAGCTAACCAAGAATATCCATAATAGCTAAATTTCTTAACGTTCATTTCATCAGCAATTGTTAGCAAATCTTTTACTATATTTTCAGGTGTGAGATTCTCAGGGGTCGGATGTTGCAAACGGTGTCCTTCGTAGTCGAAATATAGAATCTGAAACTTGTCCGCGAGGCCCTCAATAAAATGTTTCCCTAATTCTGGGTCTACTCCCCACAACTTTAGGTTTTCAGCTGCTTGTCCATATACAGGTTCTTTAGCAACTGGAAGCATGATGGCTGGAGAGTCGGGATTCCCAACTAAACCAACTTTTAATTCTGATTCATCCATAAGTTTTATGTTCTTCTCCATATTTATCACTCCTAAAATGTTTATACTATTATCGTATAACATTCATGCAATATTTCGGTTTTTCGTCTTTCTCCCTTTATATATTGGGATTTTATTTGAAATATATTATTGTAGCACTTGAAGGTTTTACTTTAAAAAAGGAGACAATAAATGGATTCATATACCCCTAAACAAATTGCAAATGCCTTAAATGTTAGCACAACAACTTTGAGAAGATATGAAGAACAAGATCTCATTCCTGCTGTACCAAGAACGAATAGTAATCACCGTCTTTATAAATCGATTCATTTCCAAGCTTTTACTACCATTAGAGCCTTGTTAAAAGGATATGACATACCCGTTGTTTACGAAGTTATGAGAATGATTAAAAGTTCAAGGTTTGAAGAAACCCTATGGCTAGTGAATGAACAGCAATTCCATATACAGGTGGAGAAACAGCGAGTGGAAGAAATCCTGACTATGATTCAAAATGCTGAATTTATTCAATATAAAAACGTGGAATTAAATGAGTGTATGAGTATTGGAGAGGCGGCAAAAATAGCGGGAGTAAATACTTCAGCTATCCGCCATTGGGAAAATGAAGGGTTAGTCCATTCAGAAAGAAATAAAGAAAACGGTTATAGAATGTTTTCGATACCTGAACTTCGAAAAATACTAATCATAAGCAGTTTAAGAAAAACCGTTTATTATATAGAAAATATGAAAAAATTATTAAACGATTTAGACACACAAAACTATGATAAAATTGAACGTTCCTTTCAGTTAGCATTGGAAAATCTGAATAACCAACTATTACTTCAATTGAAAGGAATCGCAGAACTGATGAAATATATACACTTTTACCAAGAAATAAATTCTTAAAAAAGAGATAAGCTCAAGCAAATCTTGTATAGTTTTACCGGAACAATGGATCACTAACGCGGTATTTAATCAGATTTGAAAACAGCCCAATCAAAAGGGCTGTTTTTGTGTTTTGTCCAGACGCCTAATCAAATAGTTGTACATTTGTAAGATCAGAAAATGTCAATTTAATCATGACATAAGATAGGCTTGGTAGCCCCTACCACCATGACGGTGTATATACATCTATGTTCTACAATTCTCATTTATATAACGATGATTAGCAAAACTGAGCATCTGTCTTTATGAAACACTCTCTCCAGAAATTATTAAAGGGCACGTTTTATAGGTAGTAGGGGAGGCACATAGGAATTTAATATTCAACTATGCGCATAATTTAAATTTTTACGATTTACATAAGTTTCAATAAAGCTTTCTTTAATAGGCTTGGGAGGAAAAGAATGATGCACTAGCGCTACAGTGAGCATGTCGGATTTATTCAACCAGTGAAGAACAGACAAATGAAGAGATATAAAGTTTTTCTTGAAGCCTGTCCATTAGAAGCACCTTATTAGTTTTCATGACATCAATCGCTTTGTTCTTTCATCAGTGGAATCCATAGGGTTTTGCCATCTTGGTTTATATAAAGATTTCCTAAGTAATGGAAAAGCGGAGCCCGCTTACGCTCAGTATGACTAAATGGTTAGCGGTAGAGAAACTGCTTCCCCACTTGTTCGGTGTGCCTACCGGGTGCGAGATAGTTCATTTCTTTAATCTTCCTATAGTTCGCTCATTAGTTTTGTTCCATTGATATCGGTACGTACTGAGCATTTAATTTATCTTACTAGTATTTAATAATTTTATTTACCGGATGTCAGAGTTTAACGGAAATTCATCAGTGAAAGTTTGTAGGCGGTCCTAAAGACCTCTATAATTAATAGAAAGGCTCTTCAAGAGTTGGGAAGAAATCTTAATTCAAGTATAAGGAGGGTATTTAATGAAAGAGCTTCTCCGTGAGCTGCCGGCTATACATATTATACAAAAAGATAGTAGATTCGACATCTTGGCAAAAGATGCCTGCATTACATCTTCAAAGCTAACTGAATGGGTTCAAGAAGAAATAAATTTTATAAGACAGAAAGTCTTAAACGATTGCTGGTTTGAAAGGATAAACACCAAAGAATCCTACATAGACTACATTTTTAAGAGGTTGAAAGAGAAATCCAAGTCTATTCATCAATATAATCTTAAGAGTGTTATTAATGCGACTGGAACAATCCTACATACAAATTTAGGAAGAGCGAGACTTAGTAAAGAAGCTATTAGGCAAGTCACAGTAACAGCAGAAAATTACTCGAACCTGGAATATGATCTTAAAAAAGGAGTGCGCGGATCACGGCATGCAATTATTGAATCAATTTTAACGGAAATTACTGGTGCGGAAGCTGCAATGGTGGTGAATAATAATGCAGCAGCTGTCTATCTGATTTTGAGAGCACTGGCCAAAGACAAAAAAGTAATTGTATCTCGCGGGGAATTAGTTGAAATTGGAGGAGCGTTTAGAATTTCATCCATTATGGAAGAAAGCGGTGCCATTTTAAAGGAAGTAGGGACAACAAACAAAACACATAGGTTTGACTATGAACAGGCAATAGATGAAGATACGGTTATGTTAATGAAAGTTCACACGAGCAATTTTAAGACTGTGGGTTTTACCCATTCTGTGACTTCAGAAGAATTAGTAGAACTGGTTCAACAACACCGTGAGCTCCTTGTCTATGAAGACTTGGGAAGCGGCGCACTATATGATTTTAAAATTGGAGATGAGCCAGTAGTTGCAAAGGTCCTCAAAAAAGGTGTCGATCTGGTTTCATTCAGTGGAGATAAATTATTGGGCGGTCCGCAAGCGGGAATTATTGCGGGTAAAAAAGAGCTGATCAAAACACTCAAAACACATCAATTAGCCCGTGTATTAAGAGTCGACAAAATGACGCTTGCGGCATTAGAGGCAACACTTAAAAGTTATATCCAAGGAAGGGTTGAGGAAATTCCGACTATTCGGGATATTTTACTTCCTTTAAACGAGATTAAAAAGCGTATTGAGCTATTTTTGCAGAATACAGCTCAAATTAAAAACAAATGGGATTTTGTTATTAAGGAAGATACTTCCCAAATTGGAGGAGGAACGATGCCGGGGGTAGAAATCCCAACTTTTGTTGTAGCAGTTAGCCATGATGCGATAAATTCACAACATATTCATGACCATTTGCGTCTGGGAAGCCCCTCCATTGTAACTCGGTTGAAAAATGATCAAGTATTAATGGACTTTCGAACAATAAACAACGACGAAATACCAATTATCATTGATGCTCTCCAAAGAATTGGCTAAGAAAAGCTCCCTGTCTTATTATTTTCGTCTCTTTAATTTATATGGATTTAATAAGAAAAATAAAAGGAGCAAACCTCCACTCAAAGTGGAGGTTTGCTCAGGCTTCATTTCAAATAAAGAGTTAAAAGTTTTCACAATATGTTCTCAGCAATGAGGATACTTTCACAGTCATGAGAACAACAAAAAGTACGATAGAATATTTAGATAAGATATTTACTTATAATATAAATCGAACTATACTAGATTTGTAATCACGTTTTTTTATAATCTTGATTAATTGACGATCGGTTGCCATAGTAAAATAGGAAAAGTAAGCCTCAATAGAAAAAATATGGAAAGTTTCTTTTATACAGGTTAGTTACTTGGCCTTATGCGTGGGTTGAACTTAATTATTAGTTCATGTTATATTAATTATAATCATGATTAATAGTCAGAAAATTAGAGGTGCAAAACGTTGAAAAATAATTTAACTGAACGACAAATACGAAACAAAGAAGTTCAAACTACCAGAATGATGTCCTATTTTATTGATGCCACAGCTCAAATCATTGAAAAAGAAGGAATTGAAAAAGTAACCATAAGAAAAGTGGCTGATTTAGCTGGTTACAACAGTGCTACTATCTATAACTATTTTAGTGACTTGTCTCATTTGATTTCATTTGCCTCCATGAAATTTTTAAAAAAGTATACGGATGCCTTACCAGAATATTTATCAAAAGCTAAGACCCCTTTGGAGAAATATTTTTTAATATGGGAATGCTTTTGCAAATACTCTTTTGAATCTCCACAAATTTACTATGCTGTGTTTTCTTCTGATCTTGGTGTTCATCCATCTAATTTATCTGACTACTATGACTTCTTTCCAACTGATTTGCTGGGGTTACCAGAAAATTTAAAGGATATGTTTCTAGAATCAAATTTACCAAGAAGAACAAGAATTGCGCTTCAGCAATGTGTGACAGAGAATTACATCAAAGAGTCTGAAGCGGACCAATTGGCGGAAAGCCATTATTTAATATGGCAGGGCATGCTTACAATGTTTATCAATAATAGATCTAACTACTCGGTAAAGGAAGCAACAGAAATGACCGTCAAGCATATTCAAAATACTATTACTTTAGAAGAATCAGTATAAAATTACATCACTTCTTTTTTCTCGGAATGCTCGCTAATCTTGTTTTTATGTTGAGAATCAATGTGACCATCATCTCCTTTTAATGCTTTGAACAGGGTGTAACACATGATAATCATTATTATAATGAACGGAAACGCGGCGGCAATAGAGGCAGTTTGTATCGTATTTAGACTTCCACTCATTAGCAGCACAATAGAGATTAGAGACAATAAAACTCCCCAGTACACCTTAATTGACCGGGCAGGATTCAAGTTCCCCCAGAACTGAAAATAGATAATACAAACGTAGCAGAATCCGCAGATGTTATAAAAAAAGTGACAATTAAAATTAAGGCGATTATACTCAAGAACAAGGCAAATGGAAAGTTCTCGAAAAAGACGAATAGTGCTAGTGAGACATCCGAGTTAACTGCATCCGCCAAAGCTTGATTTCCTAATTTGTGAACGAGGTTAAGACTTGATCCACCAAAAGCTGAAAACCATACAAAAGTTCCTAATGTGGGAATAATCAATACACCTAAAATAAACTCTTTGATCGTTCGTCCCTTTGATACCTTAGCGATAAAGCTTCCTACAAAAGGAGCCCATGCAATCCACCAACCCCAATAGAACAATGTCCATTCTGAAGTCCAAGTATTTTCACTAAATGGGTTGATTCTTAAACTTAGAGGCACTAATTGATCGATATACATTCCTGTAGTATTCGCAAACGTTTTAAGAATTTGTCCTGTTGGTCCTAAAACAATGAGTACAGCCATAATAAAGATGGCTAATAAAATGTTAATATTGGACAAAACTTTCATTCCACGATCGATACCAATAAAAGCTGAGCCGGTAAATAAAGCTGTCAAAAAGCAGATGACAATAATTTGACTCACCAGATTATTGGGATAGTGGAAGAGAAAATCTAAGCCGGTAGTAATTTGCAAAGCACCTAATCCTAAGGAGGTGGCGATACCAAAAACGGTAGCTATAATAGCTAGGACGTCAATTGTTTTGCCAATGGGGCCATGAATTTTATCCCCTAAAATAGGATAAAAAGCTGAGCTGATTAAACCAGGTAGTTTTTTTCGATACTGAAAGAAAGCTAAGCTTAAGCCGATAAAGGCATAAACTGCCCAAGGATGCAAGCCCCAATGAAAAAATGTATAGGTCATGGCCAAATTTGCTGCTTCTTCTGTATTCCCTTTTCCCATTGGGGGAGATATGTAATGAGTTAATGGCTCAGCCACCCCCCAAAATACTAATCCAATTCCCATACCGGCACTGAATAACATGGCAAACCAGGAAATATTACTATATACGGGCTTGTCTGTATCCTCACCTAATTTCATTTTCCCAAACTTTGAGAACATTAAATAGACAATAAATAATAGAAACATTAGAGTGGCTGTTAAATACAACCAGCCAAAGTATTCAGTTACCATTTTCAAAAAGTTTGTCGATAACTTTGTCAGCAGATTATTAAAAAATATGCCCAGTATGACAAAAATGCTGGTTACTAGTAAAGAAACTGTCAAAACACCGTTGTTCTTTAAATTCATCTACTTAACCCCCTCTTAAAATTATTTTACTTCTGAATAAAGCCTTCTTTTCTCTTTAAGCAAACGCTTTCAAAAAAGAACATATTGCTAATCATGATGATAACACAACCTAGATTTTATATGAAGGAATTATTTTATTTTTTTGTAATTTCTGAATTTTTGTGTAAGTTGAAGGAAAAAGATTTACTTTTGGGAAAATTGCTAATATAATCTAGTCATAGTTATTGAATAATCATGATTAAAGGAGGTCCTAAATGAGACTGGAGATGGGGTATTTTTTTGTGCGTGATATAGTGTTTGGAGACAAAACCTTCTTTGAAAATGGTCTTTTAACAATTAATAAAGAAGAAGCTTTAAGGGTTGTGTATGAGGATGAAAATATTACGGAAGCAGATATTCTTATTGCAAAAAGCGGTGATCCCATTCGCATTACACCGGTAAAGGAAGCAGTTGAGCCACGCTGTAAGGTTTCTGGAGGAGTGATGTTTCCAGGGGTTACAAATAAATTAGTCCCTGTTGGACAAGGAAGGACACATGTTCTAAAAGGTAGCTGTGTATTAGCTGTAGGAAAACACTGGGGAGGGTTTCAGGATGGCTTAATTGACATGAGTGGGCCTGGAGCGAAGCAAACAATTTTTTCACAACTTCTCAATGTTTGTTTAGTAGCAGATACAAACGAAGAATTTGAGAGGCGTGAGCAGCAGAAGAAAAATAAAGCGCTTCGATGGGCAGCTATGCGCTTGGCTGAATACTTAGGTTCTTGTGTGAAAAACATGGAACCAGAAGAAGTAAAAGTTTATGAACATCTGCCATTGAATCAAAGAGCCGAAGAAGCTAAGCAGCTTCCTGGCGTTGTATATGTCCTTCAGCTTCAATCGCAAATGCTTGAGAGCGGTTACAATGCGATGGTTTATGGCTGGGATGCGAATCGAATGCTGCCAACATTAATTACTCCAAATGAATTACTAGATGGTGCGATCGTTTCGGGCAGTTTTATGCCTTCATCCTCAAAAATATCAACTTATCAGCATGCGAATAATCCGACCATTATACGGTTAATGGAGGAACATGGAAAAACTATCAACTTTATAGGTGTTATTGTTTCAAATTTAAATGTTCAATTAGAGGAAAAAGAGCGTTCAGCATTTTTTGTTAGACAGATTGCAGCTTCATTGGGCGCTCAAGGAGCAATTGTGGCCGAAGAAGGATATGGTAATCCAGATTCTGATTTTATTTTAGTAATAAACGAATTAGAAGAAGCGGGAATTAAAGTTGTGGGGATTACAAATGAGTGCACTGGACGTGACGGGATGTCTCAGTCACTTGTTGATTTATCGGAAAAGGCGAATGCTATTGTTTCCACTGGAAATGTATCCGAATATCTTGAGCTCGGACCAATGGAAATTGTAATTGGGGAACTTGATGCATTAGCTAGAGACGGTAATTCAGGGGATGGGAAGGATCCGTAAGGCCAGATGGATCCATTCGGATGGAAAATAACGGAATGTTTTGTGCGGACTCAAGTACAGGGCACCATTACAAAACAGTCGTCGAGTATTAAATAAAGGGGGGACAAAGATGAAAAAGGCAGTACATTATATCAACCAATTTTTTGGACAGATTGGGGGAGAAGATAAAGCAGATTTTGAACCGGAACTGCGAGAAGGCATAGTGGGACCGGGTTTGTTGTTAAATAATTTACTTTCTCCAGTTGCTGAAGTAACCCATACTGTTATTTGTGGAGACAATTTTTTTGGATCGAAAAAAGAAGAAGCAATTTCAAGGATTTTAGGCTTTTTAGAGGATAAAGAGTTTGATGTCTTTATTGCCGGACCGGCTTTTATGGCAGGGCGTTACGGTGTTGCATGCGGGGAAATTTGTAAAGCAGTTAAGGATAGATTTGATGTTCCTGTGATCACTAGCATGTATGTAGAAAATCCTGGTGTAGAAATGTTTCGAAAAGAAATTTATATCTTTCCGGGCGGAAACAGTGCTGTTGCTATGAGAAAAGATGTACCAAGGATGGCTGCATTTGCCAAAAAAGTCCTTTTAAATGAAGAGATTTCTTCCGCAGATCAAGAAGGATACATGTCGAGAGGTATTCGTCTGGAGTCATTTAAAGAACCATCTATGATTGGTGCGGACCGTGCAGTAAATATGCTGCTGGATAAATTAAACAATAGAGATTATCAAACTGAAATGCCAATGCCTATAATTGACCGGGTACCGATAGCTGCTCCTGTTGAAAATTTACGGCAAGCAACTATTGCACTTGTCAATTCTGGAGGGATTGTGCCTTTAGGAAACCCAGATCGTATTCAGTCAGCTTCTGCAACTAAGTGGGGGAGGTATGATATCTCGAATCTCGATACCTTACAACCGGGAGAATGGGAAACTATTCATGCTGGTTTTGATCCTTCAGCAGCAAACTCTGATCCAAATCGTATTGTTCCATTAGATGCTTTAAGAACCCTTGAAAGAGAAGGGCGTATTGGAAAAGTTCACAACTATGTATACTCTACTGTTGGCACCGGAACAACACAGGCGGAAGCTAGCCGAATGGGGGCTGAAATTGCCCAGCAGTTGTTAGCTGCGAATGTTTCTGCGGTTATACTCACTTCCACCTGAGGTACTTGTACTCGTTGCGGTGCAACGATGACCAAAGAAATCGAACGTGCAGGTATTCCTATTGTGCAAATGGCTAACCTAGTATCGATTGCTAAGACTGTAGGTTCAAACCGCATTGTGCCTACAATTTCAATTCCTTATCCACTAGGGGATCCAAACACATCAAAAGAAGAGCAATGGAAATTGCGCAGGCATAGAGTAGAAGTCGCTTTAGAAGCATTAACACAACAAACTGAGCAAGCAACTGTTTTTGAAGTGCAAAGATAATTTTTTAGGAGGCGGTATTAATGTTAAGTGAAAAGAAAGTCTTTGTTCTTGGAGAACGGGATGGTGTTCCTGCACCGGCGATTGAAGAATGCATGAAAGCAGCGAAGGCGGAAGTCATTTATAAAGACACCCAGTGCTTCGTTTGAACGGCTGCTGGTGCAATGGACCAGGTGGTCCAAGAAGAATTGAAAAAAGCAGCTGAGAAATATGGAAACGAAAATGTAGTGGTTATACTTGGTTCGCCAGACGAAGACAGTGCAGATATTTTTGCTGAAACTGTAACGGTTGGCGACCCCACATATGCCGGTCCGCTGGCAGGCGTGGCTTTGGGCCTTTCTGTGTATCACATCCTTGAGGATGAAATTAAAGCTGAGATTCCGGAAGAAGTCTATCAAGATCAAGTGGGACTAATGGAACTCTCTCTGGATAAAGAAAGCATTTGCCAGGCGATTCAACAAGCAAGGGAAAAGTATCTATAGGGGGAACGACGATGAATTCCGAAAAAATCTATGATGTGATCATTGCAGGTGCTGGGCCGGCCGGTATGACAGCAGCGGTATATACTTCTCGTGCAAAGATGGACACCCTTATGATTGAAAAAGGCCTTCCTGGTGGACAGATGACAAAAACAGAAGATATAGAGAATTATCCAGGCTTCGACAAGATTTTAGGTCCTGAATTGTCCGATAAAATGTTTGAACATTCTAAAAAATTCGGGGCGGAATATCTGCGTGGGGCAATTGGGGAAATCAGAGATGGTTATCCTTTTAAAACGGTGATTGTGGAAGGCAAAGAATATAAATCGAAATCCGTCATACTTGCAACAGGAGCCCAGCATCGTCATCTCGGTGTTCCGGGAGAAATTGAGTTAGCTGGTTTTGGAGTATCCTATTGTGCGGTTTGTGATGGGGCATTTTTTGCTGATCAAGAAATTGTAGTAGTAGGTGGTGGAGATTCGGCCGTAGAGGAAGCGCTTTTTTTAACTCGCTTTGCTACAAAAGTAACGATTATACATCGTCGGGATCAATTGCGGGCTCAAAAAATTATTCAGAAAAGAGCGCAAGAAAATGAAAAAATAGAATTCATTTGGAATCATACAGTAGAAGAAATTCTTGGCGACGGCATGGTCTCAGGGGTGTTAATCAAAGATAAATTTACAGGGGAGACTAAGGAGTTTCCTTGTAACGGTGTTTTTATTTATATAGGGATGGATCCTATAACTGATTGTGTAAAAGGTTTAGGCATTACAAATGAAAACGGGTATGTAGTTGTTGATAAAGATATGAATACTGCTGTAAAAGGTATTTTTTCAGCCGGAGATGTTAATGAAAAATGTTGCGCCAGATCATCACGGCAACCGGAGACGGCAGTATTGCTGCTCTATCCGCACAGCAATATGTAGAGGAGTTAGAAGAGGAACTGAGGGAGAAAGTGGGGGTTGAACATGGCAGCACCAGTTATTAAGGGAGCTTCTTTTGTAATAACGCATACACCGAGTTTTGTAAGACACGGGTCAAAACCAATTCGAGAAATTGAGAAAAATAAAGAAGTACTTAATGATATTTTAAGTAACTTAAGAAGTTTTGACGATGCAGTTGCTTATCCAGCAAATCAAGTATTTATTGGCAATATAAGACCAGAACAATTAAAAGACTATGAAAGACCGTGGACAAACGTAAAGGTAGAAAAGGCAGAACGTTTTAGCCCATGGGGAGAAATTCTTCCTGAAGAAGAGTTTTACGGATGGTTGAAGATTGCTGATCGGTACAAGTTAGTAGTTTTGGAAGAAAATTTTTTAGAACAGCAAGTAAAGAAAAGATTAAAAAAGCATCCGCTTATTACCAAAAAAGATTTGGAGGAAATAGGGGAAGGGGTTTCATTAGAAGAAATCAAAGAGCGGCTAAATCAAGGAGATGCTATTCCTCTTTATGTAAATAAAGATCAATTAATTGGGGTTTTTCTATCAGGGCATAATGAGGACAAAAATTTATCAGCTCATGTGCTTTTGGAAAATTTGAGCAATAAGGCATCCGGCATCGTAGCTATGAGGCACGCACTTCATGCTTTTGACGTTAAACCTGAGCAAATTGATTATGTGATAGGTTGCGATGAAGAAGCAGTGGGTGACCGCTATCAGCGAGGCGGTGGGAATATGGCAAAATCTATTGCTGAGCATGCTGGATGCATCAATGCTTCTGGATCCGATATTAAATCATTCTGTTGTGCACCAGCTCACGCGGTAAGTGCAGCAGCTGCCTTTGTGCAGTCAGGCATTTATAATGAGGTTTTAGTTATTGGCGGGGGATGCTTAGCAAAACTAGGGATGAAATATGCTGGAAACCTCTCTAAAAATATGCCAATAACTGAAGATCAAATGGGTGCCATTGCGATTCTAATTGGAAGGGACGATGGAAAGAGTCCAAAGATCAGAACAGATGCAATCGGAAAACATGAAATTTCTGCAGGTTCATCCAACCAAGCGATTTATCAGTCACTTGTAGTAAAGCCCCTTGAAAGAATAGGAAAAAAGATTATAGACATCGATAAATTTGCGGTGGAGCTTCATAATCCTGATGTCACTGAGCCAAACGGAAACGGTAATGTACCTCGTGCAAACTATCGAACACTTGCTGCCATGGCAGTAATGAAAAAAGAAATGGACCGATCTGAGATTGATAGTTTTGAAAGCAAGCATGGAATGTTAGGTTTTTCCCCAACACAAGGTCATATTGCATCGGCTATACCATTTTTAGGTCATGCCAGAGATATGATCATGAAAGGTGAAATAGAAAACTCTATGTTCGTTGGAAAAGGAAGCTTGTTTTTAGGGAAAATGACAGACCTTTCAGATGGAATGTCATTTATTATAGAAAAAAATGATGGGAGGAATGTAGGATGATTGAAGTCAATAAAGAAAATTTTGAATCTGAGGTTCTCCAAGCTGACCAGCCAGTTATCGTTGATTTTTGGGGGCCAAGTTGCCAGCCGTGCCTTAAATTGATGCCAGAGGTAGAGGCATTGTCAGAGGCATATGGCGATCAAGTTAAAATTGTTAAGCTTAATAGTGCAGAAAATCGAAGGGTTTGTATTAATCACCGCGTGATGGGATTGCCTGCTTTTTTAGTTTTTAAGGATGGAAAAGAAGTGAAGAGAATTGCAGGTGGAGATTTGACAAAAGGTGATATTGAAAATCTTATCGTTCAAAGCATTTAAAATTATAAATAGAAAGGATTGTTCGCTATGGACTTAAAAAGTAAAAAGATTTTTGTTCTTGGAGAACGGGATGGTGTTCCTGCACCGGCGATTGAAGAATGCATGAAAGCAGCGAAAGCGGAAGTTATTTATAAAGACACCCAGTGCTTCGTTTGAACGGCTGCTGGCGCAATGGACCAGGTGGTCCAAGAAGAATTGAAAAAAGCAGCTGAGAAATATGGAAACGAAAATGTAGTGGTTATACTTGGTTCGCCAGACGAAGACAGTGCAGACATTTTTGCTGAAACTGTAACGGTTGGTGATCCCACATATGCCGGTCCGCTGGCAGGCGTGGCTTTGGGCCTTTCTGTGTATCACATCCTTGAGGATGAAATTAAAGCTGAGATTCCGGAAGAAGTCTATCAAGATCAAGTGGGACTAATGGAACTCTCTCTGGATAAAGAAAGCATTTGCCAGGCGATTCAACAAGCAAGGGAAAAATTTCTTGAAGTTTAATCTATAAAACAGTTTCTTATTAAGTCGTTTTAAAAGTCTTTGATAAATATTGCGCTTTTAGGAAAACGCCGATTTTGTTCCCCCATAGCAATCGGCGTTTTCTTTATGTATTTAATGATTCAGCAGCTGCCTTTTGTTGAATCAGTTTTATTGGGAGCAATGGAAAAGCTCGAGGATAATACATTTTCTATATGGAATAAATAATAGGAAAGAGAAATTAATTACTACTATTTATTTAGCAGATATTTTCGTTGTTTAAATAAAAAATTAAACTCCTAAAAAATGATGAAAATTATTTTAATATTCAGATTTTAATTGTAATCGTGATTATAAAATGATATTGTTTATATAAGCTGATTTTATCTTCATTATTATGTTTATTTATAATGTAAAAATGAGGTGGAGTTGATGAAAAGGTTTTGGTTCGGAATTATTGTGATTAGTATGCTGCTGATTGGATGCAGTAATGCGAATGAGAGCAGCTCCAGGAATAAAACTGTAAGCGAAGGATTTGCATACTCTTAATGAGTCCCAAATCCGCAGTGTACGGAGTGATATGGTACTGATTTTTCAATATTTTAATTTACTTCCCCGTATGAGTGTCCTTCAGAACGTACTAACAGAATCATTTAGTAGAAGAAGCCCTATTAGAAATACATTAGGAATCTTTTCTGGAGAGGAAAGAGAGTAGTCACAAAAGGCAATCGATGAATTGGAGCTTTCTGAGTATATTAATCACCATATTGAGGAGCTGAGTGGGGGACAAAAGCAACGTGTAGGAATTGCAAGATCGATGTTGCAGAAGCCAAAAGCATTGCTTGGTGATGAACCTGTAGCGAGTCTTAATCCGGGAATAGCTCGAAAAACCATGTAATTAATTGAATAAATACAAAAAATAGGCTGAGGACGATTATAAATATTCACAATGTCACATTTGCGAGGAAGTATGCTACTAGAATTATTGCTTTAAAAGAAGGGAAAATTGTTTTCGATAGCTTGCCTACATAATTCATTAAAGATATATATCATCAAATTTATGGAACGAACTATTATTCAACTGCAAAAAAATCACTCTTTAAAAGTGTTAGGATATTCCTATCGCTGGTTATATTTTACAGATCAGAAATAAAGCAGAGGGATATTACGTGGGTATATTTCATCCATTGTATATAAAGAATCATTTGTTGTGATTATCTTATGAAAGGGAAGGGCGGCCAAATGGATATTCTGTTAATCCTATTGCTTCAATTAATTTATGTTCCAATATACAGCCTCCGCACAATCTTTTTAGTAAAGGAGAAGCAACTTATCGCTTCCATTTTAGGATTCGTGGAAGCTCTGGTATATGTATTTGGATTGGCAATTATCTTCACCGGTGACCAGAGTATCTTAGCTTTGATTATTTATGCAGTGGGTTTTGCTTTAGGAATTGCTATAGGAGGATATATAGAAGGGAAATTGGCCATCGGGTATACGACAATTGTTGTGAATTTAATCAACAGAAATGAAACCCTTATCTCTTTGTTACGTGAAAAAGGATTTGGCGTTACCTTATTCGTCGGGGAAGGAAAAGACAGCAAGAGGTATCAGCTTGAAGTATTGACTCTTAGAAGTCGGGAAGAAGAACTTTTTTCTCTCATTCAGGAGTATGAACCTTCAGCCTTTCTAATTTCATATGAAGCTAGAAAGTTTAAAGGAGGATACCTAGCCAAAGCAATTAAGAAAAAAACTAGAAACTTGAATAATAATGATAAAAAAATGAAAAATATCTTATAAAATAGTGTACTTAAAATACAAGTTAAGGTCATGTTGTGTTTTCTTCCAAGATAAGTGTAAGGGGCTAATTGAAAAGGTAACAGCCCCACCTTTTACAATAATCATCTATCTATATTTCTTTTGAAATAGATGATTTTTATGATAATTAATTAGCAAAAAATAAAAAATAAGATACAATCAGGTTGATAGCATGATTTAAGCAAAACCCAATCTTTCATTAATAAATAGAATAGGGGCGATATCTATGCAAAATCAAGAGAAAATTCGGTTAACATCCTGGTCAACAAAAGGGGGCTGAGGATGCAAAATTGGTCCAAAGGACTTGGCGCAGGTCCTGCGCTTTTTACCGCCAAGAAAACCAGATGCTAATTTATTAGTCGGCTTCAATACATCAGATGATGCAGGTGTTTATAAGCTTACTGATGATCTAGCTATCATTCAAACAGTAGATTTTTTCACACCAATTGTAGACGATCCTTATGATTTTGGACAAATCGCAGCGGCCAATTCATTAAGCGACGTTTACGCCATGGGAGGAAAGCCGACCACGGTATTGAATATAGTTGGTTTTCCTATAAAAAAATTAGACCCTCTTGTTCTAAGTGAAATTATGAGTGGAGCTGCGAAGAAGGTAGAGGAAGCTGGGGCGGTTATTGTAGGAGGTCACTCAATCGATGATCAGGAACCGAAATTTGGACTTTCAGTTACCGGAATAGCTCACCCAGACCACATTTATCGAAATGTGGGGGCACAGCCAGGTGATTTATTGATTTTAACAAAACCTATTGGTGTAGGAATACTGACTACAGCTATAAAGCGAGAATTACTTTCCGAGAGTGAAATTTTTTCAGTAACTCAAGTGATGTCGAGGTTAAACAAGGTAGCCGCAGAAAGCTTAACTGGCTTAAATGTACATGCTGTAACTGACATAACGGGATTTGGTCTTCTTGGACATGCTCTTGAAATGGCCAAAGGCAGCAACGTTCATTTTACAATTGATTACAACGCTGTGCCTATTCTTGAAGGAACGATTGAATTATCGAAGGCTGGCATTATTCCAGGAGGATCGAAAGGAAATCATGAGTGGACAAAGCCTTCTATTAATTATGACGGATTGGATGGCACCGAGGAGCTGATACTATGCGATGCCATTACCTCGGGAGGACTCCTTGTCTCTATGCCTAAGAAGGATGCTGCTGAGTACGTTATGCGTATGCAATCAATTGGGGAGCTTGCCGCTGTTATAGGAGAAGTATCGGAAAATGAAGAGAAGAGTATTACCGTAATGAAGTAAAAGAAAATCCCTTTTTCTTATTGAGAAAGGGATTTTACTGGTGAATGAACCCACCTGCGTTTATTATCATCACGGACTGTTACTTTTTTCAGGTCAAGGAGTTCTAAAAACAAAACAAGGAATTTTCGGCTGGTATTCAGTGTACTCTTCGCCTCCTGCAACGTAAACGATTCCTTGTGCTTCCTTTTCAAAAGCGATATTAATTCATTTACAATAGTATGATGAATAAGATGTTTCTCGTCTAGCCTCTCAACTATTTTCTCTCTGATTATAAAGTCCAAAAAGTCTTTAGCAAGTGCATCGGGCATATTTGTTTGAGTGATAATCTCTTTGAAAGGCATCGGCTCCAACCCTTGGCTTTCTATCTGATTAATGACTGAAAGCATCTTTTTTTCCCACTGCTTTGGCATAGACGGCTGAAAAGTCTTTAAAAAGACACTTGGACCACTTAAACAAACTAGTCCTTGTGATTTCATTTGTTCTAAAACAGCATTGATCAGTTTTTCAGGATATAAATGTTTTAGTGTTTGAACAACTTCAGCTTTAGGAATTCCCGTTCTCAATGGATGTTGTTCATGATACTGGGCAGCTTGAGTGAAAATATCATTTTCTAATTGTGCAACAACGTCTCTTGAAATAAAATGCCCCTCCAGCCGGGTGATTTTATTGGTTAGTTCCCCTTCCTCCAATAACCTATGCAACCCTTCTTCTGTTACCCCTAATTGCTTAATCATCTCCTCTGGGGTTAGCTGTTTATGGCGTCTGAGAAGTGTCATGAGCTGTTCTAGAGGGGAGTCTTTTTCCATCTGTTTCAATTTTTCCACTGTTTCTTTCCCGAACGGGTACTTCTCTCCAGAAACATTAATGATTTTTCCGCCTGCAAAAGTTTCCATTGGAGAGGGTCGGCGAAGAATAAACCGATCTCCTTTTTTTCCAACAATGGGCTCTTCGAGTCTAATTTGACAATAAACCGCTTCATTGGCGTGAGCCTCTAGAACATTTCGATCGAAGAAAACAAGTTTTCCCATAACCTCTGAAGTTCCAATGTGTAATTTAACGAGTTCCCGCTGTTTCAAAGAGTGACGCATTAAAACCGTAGTACGCATTACAATATCTATACAATTCGTAGTAGCATAGTGGTTTGAGTCAACAAGAACATGGCCTCTCTGCAATTTATCACGAGCGACCCCAGAGATATTTATTGCAACCCTTTGGCCAGCATAGGCTTGAGAGACCACTTGATTTTGAGATTGTAACTGTCTAATCTTCGCCTGGTAGCCGTCAGGTAAAATAAGAATGGGCTGTCCTGTAGTAATCATGCCATCATAGATGGTTCCGCGTATAATAGTCCCGTGTCCTTGCAGAGTGAAAACCTGATCAATAGGCAAGCGAAAGGCCCCATCTATATCCTTTTGTGGAAGTTGTTCAAGATTTTTCACAATCTCTAATTTTAACTCTGTAATGCCACGCTTTGAAATTCCATCTACATATATCACTTCAGCTGTGTTGAACACTGTCTCGTGAAGATAATCCTTTATTTCCTCTTTTGCTAGTTCTAGTTGTTCGTTATCTACCGTTTCAGCTTTAGTGATAGCAATAATTGCTTTTTCAATACCTAGTAAAGAGAGAATTTCAAAATGCTCTTTTGTCTGAGGCATTATCCCTTCATCAGCCGCTATAGCCACAATGACCAGGTCGATTCCCGTAACACCGGCTATCATTTGCTTGATAAATTTCTCATGTCCCGGTACATCGATAATAGAAACCTGATAATCCTTTTTTAAGTGGATAGGGGCGTAGCCCAATTCAATTGAAATATTTCTCTCTTTCTCTTCTTTTAATCGATCTGTATCTACATCGGTTAAAGCTTTTGTTAGCGTTGTTTTGCCGTGATCAATATGCCCTGCAATTCCAATAGTGTAATAGCTCACCTTAAAACCTCCTATTACCAAAAATTTGTTTTGTATGTAATGATCTCAATTTATTTTCTCAGAAGAAGAAAATTAGTTCGGTTATTTCTATCACGATTATAACATAATCAATATATATCATTCTAAATAATCATTTTATTTTAAATATTCTAAAATAATCTATTGCAAATCATTAAAAGGTTATTTAAAATAGACTTATGGGGGTGGTTGAGGTGCTGGTGCTCTTCCCGGTCTTCAAAACCGAGTGGGACGTCCGTGAGGCGTTCGGTGGGTTCGATTCCCATCCTCTCCCGCCAAAATACATATATTCGTAGATAAATAATACTAAAACTCAGCCGTTGGAATTTCCAACGGCTGAGTTTTTTAGCGCCTTTGTTAATAAAGTTGAATTTAACACAATAAAAATGGACAGCCTTTTGTTAAACTTCATGTTATTGAGAAATAAGTGGCTTAATTGTTAGAAACACTGTATGAGTCCCATTGCACCGGCTTTTAAAGAAGTCAGGCTTATTTAAAAGCCGGTTTTTTTCACACTATGATATAAGGTTGACTTAATAAGCAGCTACTTTTTCTGGAGCAACAGAGTCAGCCTTTTGAGTAGAAATAGTTTTGGGAACAAGATTGAAGCACCGTTTGTATATCCATTTATACGCGTTTAAATTGAGATCTCGAGGGTTGCCGATGGTTTGCGGATCATTTAGTGCTTCCTCTGCCAGTCTATCAACCATATCAGGAGACACGCCTTGCTCTTCGAGTGTCGGGATGTCTAAATCTTCTACTAATTCATATACCCAATTAACTGCTGCCTTGGCCGCTTCCTCTGTAGACAATCCGTGTGTGTTGATTCCTACAGCCTGGGCGATCCGTGCGAATTTCTCAGGGTTGCCTTTCCAGTTATACTCCATAACTGGTCCCATCATTGCTGCTACGCATTGTCCGTGAGCCACTGGAATAATTCCTCCAAGTGTTTGACTCATTGCATGAGCGGCTCCAGCGGATTCACTGCCGTAGGAGAGGCCCGCTAACATTGCGGCCTGTGCCATGCCGTAGCGCGCTTCTAAATCTTCGCCGTCTGAGTAAGCGCGGCGGATATATTTTGACACATACTCCATAGCCAATAAAGCAACAGCATCTGTGATTGGCTGGGCATATTTCATCGTATAACATTCAATGGCATGTGCCAAGGCATCGACACCTGTCATCGCAGTAACGTGAGGGGGCATTGACAAGTGTAACTCAGGGTCAATAATTGTTAAATGGGCTGCAATTAATGGCCCGCCAGTATTAAATTTAAATTGTCGCTCTTCATCTGTGATTACGGCCCATTGTGTCACTTCTGAACCAGTTCCAGCTGTGGTTGGAATAGTGACGAGCGGAGGAATCCGGTTTTCCAGCGGCTTTTTGCCATCTGCGGCTTCGTAGTCTAAAACAGATCCTTCGTGTGTGGCTTCAACACCAATTGCTTTTGCAGTATCCATAGAACTTCCGCCGCCTACTGCTATGAGTCCATCACATTTTTCTGCTTTATATAGTGTAGACCCTTCGTTGACGAGTCGGACAGGCGGATTCGGCTCTACTTTATCAAACAATACAACTTCAACATCCGCTTCTTTTAAGTAGTTAATAATAGGATTTACAACGCCAGCTTTGAAAATGCCAGGGTCCGTAACGAGCAAAATCTTATTAACCCCTAAATTTCTCACTTCGTTCCCTACATGCTTGATGGAGCCAATCCCATGTTTAATCACTGTCGGTGTTTCGAAACTATGAAATCTATACATTTGTTCTACTTTCATATTTAAACTCATAATAAGTGCCTCCTTTATCTTAAATAGAATAATTATTAGCAAACTAGTATTACTTTTAGTAAAGTTGACCAGCTGAAAGCATTAGCAATCAAGCTTTGGCTAATTTACTATTTTGACGTTCTTTCACTTTAAACCAGTTTTGTGGCTCTGGATTTGTATTTTGATAGATGTGTTTGATTTCTGTGTATTCTTCTATTCCAATGTGGCTTAATTCTCTACCAATACCAGACTGTTTATATCCACCCCAAGGTGCTTGAGGGAAATAGGGATGATAGTCATTGATCCATGTTGTTCCCATCCGAAGGCTGCTTACAACCCGCTCGGCACGATTCATATCATTTGTCCAAACAGCTCCTGCCAATCCATAATCGCTGTCATTCGCAAGATCGATGGCTTGCTTTTCCGTATCAAAAACTTCT
The DNA here is from genome assembly GCF_003600835.1 of Bacillus sp. PK3_68. Classification (NCBI taxonomy): domain Bacteria; kingdom Bacillati; phylum Bacillota; class Bacilli; order Caryophanales; family Bacillaceae; genus Bacillus; species Bacillus sp. PK3_68. The sequence continues at coordinate 48,069 of NZ_NQYC01000002.1, forward strand.
ACCGTCATAACTGGGCCAAATGATTCTTCCTGAACTATTTGCATACCTGTATGGCAATTTGTAAAAATAGTAGGTTCAATAAAAAATCCTTTTTGCAGTTCAGGATCGCTCGGTCTTTTTCCACCCACAGCAAGTGTAGCGCCTTCCTTTATACCAGCTTGAATATAGTTTTCAATTGTTTTCAAATGTTCTGCTGAGATGACTGGTCCCATTTCTGTATCCCCATCGAAACCGCTTCCAATTTTAATCTGTTTTGTACGCTCTACAACAGCTTCTACAAATCGGTCATGGATATCTCTTTGTACAATCAACCTTGCTCCAGCGGAACAAACTTGTCCAGCATGGAAAAACACGGCATTAAGAGCGTAGTCCACAGCCGTATCAAAATTGGCATCAGCAAACACTATATTAGGATTTTTGCCTCCAAGTTCCATAGAAATCTTTTTAAAGTTACTGGAGGCCGCTTGCATGATGCTTCTTCCAGCATCTCCTCCACCTGTAAATGAAATTAAATCAACGAGTGGGCTTTCTGCTAATTCCGCACCCACACTGGAGCCAGGACCTAACACGAGATTTATGACACCTTTTGGAAATCCAATTTCTTCAAATATCTCACACATTTTAATAGAAGTAAGGGGCGTGATCTCCGCTGGTTTTAATATAACCGTATTTCCTGCTGCCAGAGCGGGAGCTAATTTCCAAGAGGCCTGAAGTAAAGGATAATTCCATGGAGCAATTAAGCCACAAACGCCAACTGGCTCGCGTACAACCCGGCTTATTGAATTTGGATTCGGTGATTCAATCATCATGCCGCCATCTTTATCTGCAAGACCAGCATAGTATTGGAAAACACCAGCAATTCCATCCATGTCTGCCAGACTTTCTGTTACTGTCTTTCCAGTATTAAGGGATTCTAGTTCCGCTAATTCTTGTTTATACTCTCTTATTTTTAAAGCTACTTGGTAAAGCAATTCACCCCTTTCAACTGCGCTGTAATTTTTCCACTCTCCTTCATCAAAAGCTGTTCTAGCCGCTAGGATGGCTGTTTTGGTATCCTCCCGGTTACCGCGTGTTACTGTTTCAATTACTTGTTGATTGAATGGATTAATTATCTGTTTTGAATTACCACTGATGGATTCTGTCCATTGACCATTGATGAACATGAGTTTCAAGCGTCACACCTCCAAATAATTGTCATTTGTTAAAAAAATTCTTAACATTCAAAACATATTTAAAGTATAATCATAATTATTATTAACAGTCAATACTAAATTTTCAGAAAACTTTATATTGACTTTTTAACTGTGTTTAATTAAATTTATACTTAACATTTTAAATGTTTTTAAGGAGCTGAAAGAAGGGAGGGATTATGACGTGCTAAACAGGCAAGTAGACAGCCAAGAAGATGAATATTGGAAAACACTTGAAGAAGCTGAGTCATATGTTATCGATGCTATAGCTGAAACTATGGATTTATATGGAGTGACTCCTTCAGTAGGTCGATTATACGGAGTTTTATACTTTAGTGAAGGCCCTATGAATTTAAATGAAATGAGCAACAGTTTGGGAATGAGCAAACCCAGTATGAGTACAGGCATCCATTCTTTGATGGATATTGATATGGTTCAAAAAGTTTGGAAGAGGGGAGAAAGAAAGGATTTATATGTAGCAGAAAAAGACTTTTTCAAGTCGTTTATCAACTTTTTTTGTAAAAAGTGGGATAGAGAAATCTCGGTTAATTTAGAGGCAATTAAAAAGGCAAATGAGCAATTCATCACTTTGCTGGATGATCAGGTTCCTCAAAGCGTACAGGAAAAAGCTAAAAAAAATCTTCAGCAACTTGAAGATGCAACACAATATTACCTATGGTTAAAAAAGTTAGTACAAGGATTTAGATCTGAAAAATTGATTGATTTAATCGAAAAAAATAGTATTCAAGAGAAAAAGTCTGACTAGTAATCATTTACCAGTCGGCTCTTTTTCAGGCAATAAAAAAGAAGGTAAGGCTGGTTCCTCCATTAAAAACAGGGAAGAGCCAGCAAATTTACCTTCATATATATTAATAGCAGAGCAGAAGATATTAAACTTAATTTGCCAAATAAGGCCAAGTAGATGTTAATTGTTTGTAAGCGCATTCAAAAACACTTTAACAAACTATTCTCTCACTTCAAAAAATTCCTAATAAGACGAGCATTATTTGTTTTTATTAACACAAATAAAAATTGATCACATTTTTATTGAGATAGTTCATCTAAAGACAATTAAAAAACTAGCCACCTAGATCTACTTTCAAACTTCCCAACACTAAAAGAATGCATAAGATAAAGTTATTTTCATCATAACATAAAACTTATGAAACGCCAAACATTTTTAACTATTTAAAAATACGGGTTTTTATTCAAAATACAGAGGGAGTGGTATTGTAATGAGTGAGGCTAGGAAAACGGCAGATCAAGAGGTACAGAATGACCTCAGTATAGAGGCGGGGGACATAGTAGTCTCCAAAAAAGTATTTTGGACTCCACTAAAAATAACGGTTGCCGGCTTCATTGTATTCACTAGTTTTATAGTTAGCTACTCGCTTTTAACAAAAAAAGAAGTTTATTGGCCTGGACTGCTGATCATGTTATCACTCTACTGTTTATTCTATTATATAGGAGCACGGGCAGTAGAAAATAAGCGAGGAAAAACAGATGATATGCTTGTTGCAGGCAGATCGATGCCTCTTTGGCTCTCTATGTTTACTATGACAGCAACTTGGGTCGGCGGTGGTTATATAGCGGGTACAGCTGAAACGATACACGCCTCTGGATTTGTATGGACACAAGCACCATGGGCCTATGGACTTAGCTTAATTATTGGAGGATTGTTTTATGCCCGTAAGATGCGGCGTGTGGAGTTTATGACTATGTTAGACCCATTAGAGTCCCGTTTTGGAAGAAAAGTAGCTGGACTTCTATATTTCCCTTCACTTTTAGGCGAATTATTTTGGAGTGCAGCAATGCTAACTGCTTTGGGTACAACATTTAGTGTAATTCTTGGTTTAAGTTTTACTGTTTCAATTATCATATCAGCTATTGTTGCTGTTGCTTATACAGTTGCAGGAGGTCTTTGGGCAATTGCCCACACGGATGTTTTACAGATTTCTATTATGTTCTTCGGTTTACTTTTAGTATTACCATTTGCTTTTTCGCATGTTGGCGGATTTCAGACTGCATTTGACAATTATGCTTCTGGAATGCAAGGAACTATGAGCCTTTTCCCTCCGTTAGCAGGCTGGAAGGATCCGGCATGGGGAAATTTATATTGGCATTGGTGGGACTATGCTTTATTGCTGGTATTCGGAGGAATTCCTTGGCAGATCTATTTTCAGCGCGTTCTTTCTGCGAAGAATGAAAGTGTTGCAATGTGGTTATCCATTTCGGCAGGCCTATTCTGTATCTTATGTGCTATTCCACCGGTACTGATAGGTATAGCTGGATTCAATGCTGATTGGGCTGCTTTAGGTACAACAGCGCCTGAAAACTCATCTATGATTTTAACTTATGTTTTCAAGTTTATGACACCTGAACTCGTTGGTGCAATAGCACTTGGCGGACTAGCTGCGGCAGTGCTGGCAGCGGTTGCAGCCTCTCTTTTATCTGCATCAGGGATGGCGTCATGGAATGTTTACCGCCCGTTAGTTAAACCATCGGCAAGTCCACAACAATTACAAAAGGTGATTAAACGTACTATTATAATTGTAGGAGTAGGGGCAACTTTGATTGCTTTAAACTCCAAAAGCGTGTATGCACTATGGTATTTATCAAGTGATATGGTTTATTGTATTTTATTTCCTCAGTTAACGTGTGCCTTATACTACAAATGGGCGAACTGGTACGGGGCGTTATCTGGCTTTGTAATAGCTTTTATATTAAGAGTTGGAGGGGGAGAGCCATTACTCGGATTGTCGCCTATTCTTCCATATCCAATGATAGAAGATGATGCAGTGCTTTTCCCATTCCGTACATTTGCGATGCTTTCAGGACTGGCCGCAATTTTAATTGTCTCTTACTTAACTAGGCATAAGTGTCCACCAATGCCATTGCGCAATTTAAACAATGGAAAAGAAGATATTGCTTAATAATTAGCATGAATTTTCTTACGTAAAAAGTGAAACTCGGGCGGTGTTCTCAAACCTGCAAAGTTTCGCTTTTTTCTTGTGTTTATCAAACAGAAACTATTATTCATAATGCTAATTCAAAAACAAGTTTATATTGTAATCAAGATAATAAGATGTTATGATTCGTATAACAAAATATAATTAACTGAATATTTAATTAGTTCAGTCTATTCTTACTTTAATTTAAGGAGGGGCATGTGAGTGAATGATCTAGACAAGGATTATGAGATAGTTGGAGTTACACCGAATGAAGAACTTAATTTGGGAGATTTGCCTGTCAGTTCAAACTTTTTTCTTCTTATAAGAAATGCTTTAGAACGATTGCAGGAAAATAGAATCCTAGAGGTTACAACCTACTTGCCAAATATAAAAGACGATTTACAAAGCTGGTGTCGCATACATAAATATGAATTTTTAATGGCATTAGATGCAGGAAATCATTATCGACATCTGATTCGAAAAGGAAATTCTTCGATGAATGGAACACCCGACTGGGGGATCAAAATTCCATTAAGAAAAGGAGAGAGAATAGATATTCGTGATTGGTTTCAAGGGCGGTTTGGGGATGTTCTTGATCACGCCCCTTCTTATATTGGTTTTGTACCTAGGGGAGCAGCTGCTGAATCGGGAATTCCCGATTTCGGTTACAAACTTAACAGTAAGGATGAGGTCTGGGCAGACAATATAACAGCTCTCTATGAACAAGCTAAAGAAAACCAATGGAACGCAACAACGGATGTTCCATGGCAAGAGTTGACTGAACTGCCAGATGAATTAGAGTGGGCTGTGTGTCAGATTATGACTTTTTTGGCTGAAAACGAATATTCTGCATTGTACATTCCAGCGAAGTACATGGCTCAAATTAACCCGCATTATATTGAGGTAATGATGTATTTATCAACCTTAGTACAAGATGAAGCAAGGCATATTGAAGCATTTGTGAAAAGAGCATTGGCCAATGGCGGAGGGCTTCAATACTCTTCGTCACTTACTGAGAGATCATTGCACAGCCTGTTTATACAAGAAAATTATTTTCAATCATCTTTTCTTCTACATGTCCTGGGGGAAGGTACTTTTCTAGATCTGCTTAATTTTATCGAGGATTATGCCCCGGATCCTGTAACACGTAAAATTGTTCATCTGGCGAAAATCGATGAAGGACGTCATGTTTCTTATGGGATAGGACACGTACGACATATTATAGAGAAGAACCCGAAAGCTATTCAATCTCTTATTGAAGCAGCAGAAGAACGAAATAAATATTTAAATGGTTCAGGTACTAATGAAAATTCATTTTTAATGGAAGCATTAGCAATTTTAGCTGGAGGGGGCCGTTCTCCGGAACAATTAAAAAAAGGATTTAAAAAGGTAGAGCGATTACATGAAATCATGTATGAGCATCGAATTCAACGAATGCTCCAAATAGGACTAGACCTTGAAACAGCTCAGACAATATCTAAAAGCCATACTGAAAACTTTATGTAAATGCATCAATAATATAAAACTGCTAAATAAAGAGAGGGGTATGAAAAGTGACAGTAATTACAAGAGAAAATGTAATTGAAATGACTAAACAGATTGCCAAAGAAGTGGTTCTGCCATTGGCAAGCGAAATTGATCAGCAAAGAAGGTTCCCTACTGAAGCATTCGAAGTCTTTGCGAAGACAGGACTTCTAGGTTTACTAGTACCAAAGAACCTGGGTGGGCTAGGGGGATCACTTGCTGATCTTGCTGCGATTACCGAAATTCTTGCTGAAAGCTGCGGTTCAACAGCTATGTGCTTCCAGATGCATTCATGCGGCACTATGGCAATCGTTTCTAGGGCAAATGATTCTCAAAAGGAATACTATCTTAGAGAAATAGCTAAAGGGAACAAAATCGGTACTTTAGCCTTTAGTGAAAGTGGTACCGGGGCACATTTTTACAATCCAACAATAAAAGCACAATATAGAGATGGTCACTACATTCTAAATGGAAAGAAGAGCTTCGTTACTAACGGAGAGCAAGCAGACTTTTTAATCATTTTAACTAATTCTGTTTCAGAAAATAAATTGGATATGATTATCGTTGACACCGATCAACCAGGAATAGAGTTTAAAGGGAAATGGGAAGGCATCGGTTTTAGTGGAAACAATAGCATCACTGTTGAGATGAAAAATGTTTTAGTTCCTCAAGCAAATTTAATAGGTTCTGAGGGCGATGGAATGGATTTAGTATTCGAGGTTGTTGCCCCTACTTTTATTATCGGTGTTGCTGGAGCTAATGTCGGCCTAGCCAGGGGTGCGTACCGTGCTGCCCTCGATCATGCGAAAAAAAGAAGGTACGCAGATGGACGATCTTTAGCGGAAATTCAAGCTATTCAATTTTACCTATCCGAGATGTATGGTGCAGTTGAATCTGCTTCCTTATTTATTAAAAGTGCTGCCCAAGCTGCAGTTGACAAAGAGGAAGGTGCCGTTCTTAATGTCATGCAATCAAAAATTTTAGCTTGCGAAATTGCTCAAAAAGTGACAAATCAGGCTATGCAAGTTTGTGGAGGGCAAGGTTACACAGCTGCTCTTCCAGTAGAAAGGTTTTTAAGGGATGCAAGAGCCGGTTCAGTGATGGCTCCAACTTCGGAGACATTAAAAGAATGGGTTGGTAAATCGGTTGCGGGCATTCCTTTGTTCTAAAAAACAAATTATTAAGGTGGGAGAGTTTATATGAGTAAAAACCAGCAGACATTAACTATAGGTGCAGTGGCTTATGATCCTAAAGTAGTAACAATATGGGATATGATGAGAAGCTACTTTCAAGAGAATAATTTTCCGGTTGATTACGTGTTGTTTTCCAATTACGAGGCTCAAGTTGATTCTCTATTAAATGGTTTTATCGATATTGCCTGGAATACGAATATCGCATATGTGAGAGTTCAAAATGCTTTGGACGGAAAAGCGAAGGTTTTGGCTATGAGGGATACTGATATTAACTTTACAACGAAGATTATTGCAAGGACAGATAGAGGTATTCAATCACTTAGCGACCTATATGGCAAGAAAGTTGCTTTTGGAAGTGCAGACTCTGGACAGGCAGCGATTCTTCCTTACCATTTTCTCAAAAAAAATGGGCTAGATCCAGAGAAAGACATTCAACTTACTAGGTTTGATTTAGATGTAGGCAAACACGGCGACACTGGTACAAGTGAATATGAAGTTTTGCGTGCGTTAAAAGAAGGTGAAGTCGATGCAGGAGCTGTTGGTGAATCAACCTGGATTAGAATGATAGAGCAAGGTCTGGTTAATACAAATGAAATTAAAGGGATTTGGACATCGCCGGGCTATTCCCATTGCAACTTCACGGTATTACCTGATTTTCAGAATGACTTAGCGCAGAAATTTACTAATCTTTTATTAGCTATGGACCCTAATCAAGCAGACATTCGTAAACTGATGGAATTGGAAGGGTTAAACGAATGGGTTACTGCAGAAGGTGAAGGAATAGAAGGTTATAATGTCATTTATGAAGCAATGGAAGATCAGTCATTATTAGCTAATAAAGAGCCAGTTGTTAAACTATATTAATTTAGATAGAGAGAATGACAAGCACATGGAAGTATGTGACAACGTCTAGTAATTGGGGCGATGTTTTCCTCATATTCTTCTATTTAAAAATAGGAACGACACATGGTTTATTTCTATGGCAGTATTTAAATTTAAAGTAGAGGGATGAAATATGAGCAATTTTAAAGAAGATATTCTTTATGATGCTGGGCCTACGGGGTGCGGAGAACTAATAATGAAGTTGTTTTTAACTATAAAAAAAATGAAAAAGGGGGAGATTATCAAAGTCATTTCTTATGATCCGGGAGCCAAGGAAGATATTCCAGCTTGGTGTCGTTTACAAGAGCATCGTTTACTGGAACAAAAAGATTATAAACGTGAAACCCATTATTTTATACAAAAAATTAAATGTAATTAAATTCCATCTGAAAATGATTTATAAGAGAATCAAGCTTTTGATGAGATAGAGCTTTGAAGTCTATAAAATGTCTGTGTGAAAAACAATAGACATAAGTACCGAACAGGTTTCGATTGATACGAATCTTTGATAAGCAGCTGAGTTTATTCTTCTCAGATGTTTAACAGATAGACCACACATATAAATAAAGAATAATTAAAGGAAATAATCCCTAAAATAACTAAATTTTCAAAATAATGTTTACAATTGTAAATTTAAAAACTATAATTAAGTATAGTTAAATTATAACCTTGATTACCAAATATACGCCTTCATTATAAGGAAAAGTTATCTATCGTATAAAAACAAGTTATGTTTACTTGGTAAGCACAGGTCTATTTGAGGAGGATTTTATATGGCTGAAAAATTTGTTGTGAGTGTGACACATGCAAAGGATGATCCAGACCGGGCTACCGTAGGGTTTGTTATCGCAAACGCCGCCATAGCCTCAGGAAAAGAAACGGTTGTATTTTTAAATGTAGAAGGGGCTCACCTTGGTGCTAAAGGATATGCTGAGGAAATTCATGAGGAAGGGTTTGCGCCATTAAAGGAGCTAATGCAATTATTTCAAGAGGCTGGCGGCGATATTTGGATTTGTAGCCCTTGCTTCAAAAAGCGGGGATATACAGAATCGAATACTTTAGAAGGAGCAAAAATTGTAGGAGGAGCGAAACTCGTTGAATTTATCTCCCAAGGTGCCGCTTCGATTACATATTAGGAGGAAGACTCTTTTGGAAAAGCCTATTGCTACGTGTGATGGGGGAGATTTGGACTGCGGTTCAGGTCTTCTCCTAATCATAAAAAAACATATGGATCCTTTGAAGAAAGGGGACATCTTAGAAATTCGCAGCAGGGAATCTACGGTTGAAGAGGATCTTCCAGCCTGGTGCCGTATGGTCAGGCATGAGTTTTTAGGAAAAAAAGAAAATGAATTAGGTGCCTCCTATTTTGTCAGGAAAGGAGAGTCTGCTTCAACACTTGATAAAGATCAGGAAGCAGCAAAGGGATATCGGTGGACGGTTCGTGTGCAAGGCGAAAAAGGTATGCAGGTGAAGGTCTTCGCAAGAAATCACTCATTTCAAGTTGGACAGCCTGCGGAGTTTAGTTCGAAGGTAACAGCACCAAGTGCCACTGATTATCTCCTCGCTTCCCTTGCTTCCTGTATAACAGTCGGATTTAAAAGCCTTGCCTCTCAAAATAATATCATCCTAGATAATACGGAGTGTACGATGAACGGAAAATTAGATAATGTATTATACAGTTTAGGTGTAGAGGATAAAGGACATCCGGGTTTTTCGAAGATATCAGGGATCTTATATGTATCTTCACCAGATGATGAGGAAAAGCTTCATAGGATTTTTGAAAAAACACTGGATCGCTCACCTATTTATCGAACACTTAAAGAGAGTATTAATATCAATATAAAATTATCCATTATTTTATAAAGGAGAATCTTGATGAACACACCTTTATTCCCCACAACAGTCGTCGGCAGTTGGCCCAGATCAAAAGAGTTGTTGAGGGCTCTTAATGCAAAACGAGCTGGACGAATTGGACGGGATGAATTTAATAAGGTCGCTGATGAAGCAGTATTAAACTGTTTGGCTTATCAAGAACAAGCAGGTATTGAGATTGTTTCAGATGGTGAGCAGCGCCGTGATAATTTTATTTCTTTTGTTGCCGAGAAATTAGAAAATGTAAAAATGATGACGGTTGCAGAGTTATTAAATTATGTAGAAGATAAAGCAAGTTTTGAAGAGATTCTCGGTACACTGGATGTGCCTGCCTTCTCTTTATCCAATCCCGCAGCAGTTGGAAAGATTAGAAGGCGTCAGCCTATTGCTCTAGATGAATATCTTTTTTTAAGAAAGCACACGGATAAACAAATTAAAATCGCATTACCTGGGCCTTATTTATTAACTCGATCCATGTGGGTAGAGGACCTATCTAGAGATACTTATCCAACGAAGGAAGACTTAGCGAAAGATGTTATAAACGTTCTACGAGAGGAAGTAATAGAACTAATAGATGCTGGCGTTGACTTTATTCAGTTAGACGAGCCTGTTTTAACAGAGCTTGTGTTTACAAAGAAGAATGCAAACCGTACATTTATGTGTGGTGCATTAACAGCAAAGGCGGATACAGAAGAGGAACTACAATTTGCTACAAATTTGATAAACCAATTAACAAAAGGATTAGATAGGAAAAAAACGCGTATTGGTATTCACATTTGTAGGGGGAACTGGAGTACACAAGAATCGGTTTTGCTAAAAGGCCCTTATTCTCCATTGATTCCCTATCTAAATCAAATGGACGTAGATCAATTAATACTAGAATATGCAACTCCCCGCGCAGGTGAATTAGCTATTTTAAAGGAGATAAAGGATAAAGAGATCGGCTTAGGTGTCGTAAATCCGCGAACTACAGATATTGAGAATGTCGAAGAGATTGTTAAAAAGATTCAAGAGCTAAATCGCTTTACGAATCCTATGAATATTTTTCTTAATCCAGATTGTGGCTTTGGTACATTTGCTCAACGACCAATGAATACAGCAGAAAAGGCAAAAGAAAAGCTGAGTACGATGGTAGCAGCAGCTAAATATTTACGGACAAGTTTTAGTAGCCTAGTAGAATAGGAGAATTCCGATGCATTCGAGATATTCAATGAATCTTAGAAAACTTGAAGTATTTGTATTACTGATCGAAAAGAAAAGCTTTTCCGAAGTAGCGGCTCAACTTGGATGCACACAACCTGCGGTTAGTCAACAAATTAAAAGTTTAGAAAGCGATTTCAACCTTCCTCTTTATGATCGGTATTCATCCGTTATTCGCACGACTCCGGCTGGACATTTTGTATATCAAAAAGCAAAAAACATCTTGAAACAGTGGCGAGAATTGGAAGATGGAGTCAAAAAGTTTTATCAAACATTGACAGGAAATTTAGTAATTGGTGCAAGCACAATTCCTGGAACTTATCTTATCCCACAATGCATTCATGAATTCAACCGATTGTTTCCAAACGTTAAAGTTACTGTGGATATTAGTGATTCGGAGAAGACTATTGCAAAAGTGATAAATAATCAAGTAGATATTGGTATAGTCGGGATTAAACCTGACTCGAATAAAATTACGTCCACAGTAATTGCTTCCGACTCCCTTGTATTTATCACACCAAACAAACATCCTTTATCTAATTATGATAATTTAAGCAGCGATATTCTGAAAAATTGTAATTTCGTGTTAAGGGAAGAGGGATCTGGAACTCGCAAAGTGATGGAAGAGTATCTAAATAAATATGGAATCCAAATGCTTGATCTCCATTCTGTTGTGAATGTTGGAAGTACAGAGGCATTAATAGCCTCTGTTGAAGCGGGAGTGGGTATTAGCTGTGTGTCCGAATTAGCAGCACTTCCCGCAGCTAAGAGTGGACGTATTCAAATTGCGGAGAAATTGGAACCTTTCAAGCGAAACTTTTATTTAGCAACCCTAACTAACAAAACAAATGAGCCTATCATTAAAGAGTTTTCTAGCATTTTTTCAGCAAAAAAGGCACACGTTGAAATAAAAGTGTAGGGGGAGAAGCATTGTGAAAAGTTTGGTTGAAAAAGCATTTGACTCTTACTGGAATCCTTATTGGGCAATAGGGATTGCGGGAATTTTAAGTGCCCTCTACTTTGGACTTACTAACACGGTCTGGGCAGTGACAGGAGAATTTACACGATTGGGTGGCCATATTTTGGAACTTTTCGGAGTGGATATATCCAGTTGGGCCTATTTTAATCTTATCGGTATGAATGGTTCTACGCTTGAAAGAACAGACGGATGGATCGTGTGGGGGATGTTTATCGGTGCATTCATTACCATCCTCTTAAGCAGCAATTTTAAAATTCGCATCCCTAAGCAGAAAAGACGATTAGTACAAGGCCTGATTGGAGGGATAATTGCTGGATTTGGAGCACGTTTGGCACTTGGCTGTAATCTGGCTGCCTTTTTTACGGGTGTGCCGCAGTTCTCTTTTCATTCTTGGATATTCATGGCTGCAACTATTATTGGCACCTATATTGGATTTAAAATTGTGAACACCCGTTGGTGGAAAGGCAAGCCAACTCTAAATAAGGGCAATACCGCAACCTATACAAATAGGAAAAGAAACATTCAGCCCTTTATTGGCACGACGGTAGCACTTATATATATAGGCCTTATCGGATACTTTTTTGTTTCAGGTAAGCCGTCACTAGGAATCGCGGCTATATTCGGCGCAGCTTTTGGTGTTTTAATAGAAAGAGGACAGATCTGCTTTACTTCTGCTTTCCGTGATTTATGGGTGAGTGGAAGAGCAACGATGACAAAAGCGATTGCTGTTGGAATTGGCGTTAGCACATTACTTACCTTTATCATCATATTCCTTTATGGACTTGAGCCCATAACGAAAATCGCAGCGCCAAGCACTTTTATTGGCGGTGTATTATTTGGTCTAGGCATTGTCTTAGCAGGTGGATGCGAAACAGGGATGATGTACCGAGTCATGGAAGGCCAAGTATTATATCTATTTGTTTTTGCTGGAAACATTATTGGAGCTACAGTCCTTTCCTATGGATGGGATCATTTAGGTATTTATAATGCTGTAGTGAAGATGGGCACACCAATTAACTTAATTGCAGAAATGGGTGCAATTCCGGCATTTGTCATTACGCTCCTTATGCTCACTGTATGGTATGGAACAGCCGTATTTTGGGAGAAAAACTATCGCTTTGGAACTGGACTGAAAAAAGGAGGAAATAAGCATAATGAATATCGATTACACTCTTGATCTTAGGGGCGAACCTTGCCCTTTCCCGGTTATTTATTCTTTGGAAACCTTAAAAGACATGGAAAAGGGAGAGATACTTCAAGTCATTGCTGATTGCCCTGCTTCTTTTCGGAACGTGCCTGAAGAAGTGGTGAAGCATGGCTATAGCATGGCAAAAGAACCCTATAAGGATAACCAGGATTTGTATTTCTTTATTAGAGCTTGAAATATCTTTGTTGATTATTCTCTATACTAATAATCTGGAATTTTCATGTTCCAATGAGTCATATAGTAAGTCACGGCCGCTGTCTAAACTGCGGCCGTTTTATTTTTCTTCTGCTGACAATGGTGTCAGAGCATTCTATAAAAGGACCACTAATTTGCAGGATAAGTTTGAAAAAACGAGTAAAGCTTGTTCACTGGTTGTTTGAAGTGAGCGCAAAGAAAACATTCTATTAAGAATTAATACGTTGTATTCAAATTGTGCATAATTCAAATATAAATCACCTATACTTAAAGCGAGTATGCATGCTTCTTAAATTTCCTGACAGCCCCGTATTGAGTTGAAGAGAGCTACAAAAGTATTGAAAAGATAAAATTTCTTCTTCACTTTATTAATAAAGTATCCGATATAACGTAATAAAAAGCTTTAAAAGGAGAAAGATGATGAGGTTTCTGCGAAATTTAAAGATATCAAAAAAGCTGTTGCTATTGATTGTCATTTCAGCTCTAATTACGAGCATAGTCGGCATAGTCGGCTATAAAAATATGAAAGATATGGCAGAGGGATCAACAAAGATGTATACAGATTATTTGCAACCAATTGATTGGTTAGGGCAGGTAAATGCAAATAACCATGCTATCGATTCTTTTACACTGGAAGCAATTATGACCAAAGATCCTGCTAAATACGATGAACTTATGGAGAATATTGGCAAGGCGGCAAATGAAAACGATGAATGGATACAGCAGTATGAAAAATTGGATTTATATCCTGAGGAAAGACAAGGATTGAAGTCCTTTCAAACAAGTGTAGCTGATCTTCAAAAATCGAGGCAGAAAGTGCTCGATTTAGCTGCTCAGGGCAAAGATGCGGAAGCCTACGGACTTTATAAAAATCTGACTCAACGTCAGGAAATTAATCAAGCAATTAATGATCTGCAAAATTTCAATGAACAGTTAGCCAATAACGTGAAAGAGAAAAATAATGAGAGGATGAAAACAGCCACAGTCGTTTCAGCTACAGTTGGATTACTAGGGGTTGCTGTTTTAATCTTAATCGGATGGATAATTACTCGAATCATTGTAAATCCAATCAAACAAATTCAAACTTTAATGTCCAAAGCGGAGGATGGCGATTTTACAATCGAGGGGAACTATCGTTCTAAAGATGAAATAGGTCAGCTAGTACGATCTTTTAATAATATGATTAATGGATTAAAACAAATTATTAAAACCGTAAGTGTGACATCCGAATTGGTTGCAGCTTCCTCTGAAGAGTTGAGTGCAAGTGCTGAGCAAAACAGCCAGGCAGGAGAAAGTGTATCTACAAATATTGAAGAACTGGCGAAAGGCTCAAACCGCCAACTGCGAAGTGTGGAAGAGAGCACACGAATTATTAATGAGATGGCGGAACATGCGGAAAAAATCACTGTAAATGCTAAGCAAGTGTCACAAAAGGTTGCCCAAACTTCTGAAATGTCTTCTGAAGGAAAGCAATCGATTGAAAAGGTTGTCCAACAGATGAATTCAATCAATGAAAATGTGATGGGATTAGACGTTTCTATAAAAGGGCTGAGTGAAAGCTCAAGTGAAATTGGGAGAATTAATGAAGTGATTACAGCTATTGCCGGTCAAACGAATCTTCTTGCCTTAAATGCTGCCATCGAGGCAGCCAGAGCAGGGGAAGCAGGGAAAGGATTTGCTGTAGTTGCAGATGAAGTGCGAAAGCTTGCCGAACAATCAGCAGCATCGGCCGAGCAAATAACCAACTTAATACAAGTTATTCAAGACAATACAGGCCAAACATTGCAATCCATGAAATCTGCCGCAACAGAAGTAGAAGCAGGCTTGGGTGTAGTACAGGAAGCCGGGGAGTCGTTTGAAAAGATTGAGAACTCTATTCATGAAGTCGTTTCCCAAATTAAAGATGTTGCTGGCGCGATTAACGAATTGTCTGCGGGTACAGTACAAGTTGCTAATTCAATGAATCTAGTCAAAGATGTAGCCGAAGAGTCAGCAGCAGGTAATGAAAGCGTGTCAACAGCAACAAAAGAACAGTTAATTTCAATGGAGGAAATTTCTAAAGCGTCTACGACTTTAGCAGAAATATCAGAAGAACTCCAGCAATTGATTATGAAATTTAAAGTGTGAAGTAGCTGAATAAAAAATAACCTTTAAAAATTCTTAGATTTAATTCACTTTTAAAGGTATAACGTATAAATGGATTGAAGTATTTAACTGCTTCAATATCATCGTTAAATATGGCTTTAAGATCACGGTTGATAAGAAATCTTGTTAACCAGGATTTTTTTACCTTAGCTATACTTTATTACACAAAACTCTCAATCGTTCTATTTTGCCCCTTCACTTTTAAAACCCAGCTGCCTTCACATGAGAAGGTTAGCTGGGTTTCTTATTATTTTCTTAACTAGTTGTCAGAACGAATATTCATTTTTTATTCATCTTTTTTCTATTTAATCTCATCTGTTAATTTGCCTTTTACACTTACCCGACCTGCAAAGTCAAATGTGTGGTTAAGGCTGATGACACAAGGGTTTCTGTGCACATCAATTTCGAAAAATCACACCGACTTTATATATAATTTTGCTCCTTGGAAGTCGATTTTTTTTAGCTATAATTTTTATTCAAAAAAGATTAAAGTTAATTAGTATGATCCCATCACCATCCCGACCCAATCGATCTAGTTTCATTAGCTGTTTTTGTTGAATGGAATAAAATCTTTTATCATGAAGCTTCTAGTAAATTACTCGAATTAAAAATGAACAAGGTTTCATTTCACTATACACCCTATTTTATCCGATAAAATAGGGTAACAGCTCAATGATGAGCCGTTACCCCGATCTTCATATCTAACATTTCTCAGACTTTATCTTCTTTTTTTTCTATTTTGTTCTTTGATGAATTTCCTAGCGTTTTTCATGCCACCCATACCATGAAACATGTCATTTATCTTTTCTTTTTCAATCATTTTAGAATTTAAACCTTCATACTTAGTTTCTTTTTTAGTTTCCAATAACTTTCTAGCCTTTCAATCGATAAGACGCCATCTTTAATGGCTTTTTGCACTGCACAGTTTGGCTCGTTTTTATGTGTACAGTCATTAAATTTACAATCATAAGCAAGTTCATCAATATCAGAAAAGGATTTCATTAAATCCGCACTAATAATCCCAAGTTCTCTCATCCCTGGAGTGTCTATAACAACACCTGAATTTGGCAGCATAATCAGTTCGCGTCTTGTAGTTGTGTGTCTACCCTTATCATCAGTTCTTATCCCATTTGTATCTAATACAATTTGACCAAGCAGGCAATTGATTAAGGTCGATTTTCCAACTCCAGATGATCCTATAAACGCAACGGTCTTACCATTGGCAAGGTATTTCTTTAAGGACTGATATCCTTCATAAAAAGCACTTGTTGTAACAAGCACATCTACACCTATGGCAATAGAAGATATTTCATTAAGTCTTGCCTCTATTTCTTTACATAAATCTGATTTTGTAAGTACAATAACCGGTATGGCACCACTGTCCCAAGCAATAGAGAGGTAACGTTCGAGTCTGCGAAGATTAAAATCATTATTCAACGACATACATATAAAAACTGTATCAATATTTGTGGCAACAATTTGAATATCTTCCCTAGAACCTGCCACTTTACGTGCAAAAACACTTTTCCGTGTAAGTGTATGATGAATAATTCCGTTTCCCTGTGAATTATCCGTTCTGTCAACCATTACAAAATCTCCAACAGCAGGGTATTCAGAAAGTTCTTTTACACTATAATGAAATTTCCCAGATATTTCAGCTGCAATATCGCCATCTTCCGTAATTACCTTATACAGATTTTTAGATTGCGAAGAAACTCGACCTACAAAAAGATCTTTATATAGTTTAGACTCCTGTATATATTCTTCAGTAAGTCCTAAATTTTTCATATCAGTATTATTCAATTTCATTTCCTCCTAAAGTTTAGATCATAACTTTTGGGAGGTTTTATGCATAATTTATTTTGCACATACCTCCCCATTTGCTACAATCTCAAAGCTCTGGTTGCTAAACATAAAAGCAACATCTCCTTTCCATTATTTATAAGCTTTACTATATCACAATGCTCAATCATTATTAATTAATTATATGAGCATAGGCTTTCTTAATTTAGGGCTAAAATGGAAAAAGAGCAATTATCCTTGTTTCTGGAAAGGCACCCGTGGCTTACTTTTGAAAATTGCCACATCTCTTTATAGATGAAATTTAGAAGAGATTGAAAAGAATGATCCTAAACTTTACGAAGCAGTCTTATATTAAAAAGCCCCTCAGAATTGCTGAAATTAGCTAACTCTGAAAGGCTCTTTATTTTTTAGAGATTGCTTAGTCTTGGAAGGAGATTTTTATTCAAAGCCAGTAACAATATCATCCCAAGAATACAGGCAGTACCAGCCCATTGAAAAAAACCAAAAGGTTCTTTTAGCCAAAAGACCGTTGTGAGAACAGCTGCTAGTGGTTCTAAACTACCTAAAAGGCTTGTTTCGGCAGGTGAAAGGCTTTGCAAACTTTCGATATAAAACCAGAATGCAATCATTGTATTTAACAAACATTTTCTTATAGTCGAGAGGAGTGGAACTGGATTATTGTACAGATCGGGCTTAGTACGAGATTTCTTATTCCAAATGGACTTCCGTAGAAGCACCCAAAAAGAATGTTGATTATCATTCAAGTGGTACTTTAAGAGATAATTTGCTTATACAATTTTAAAAACCCGGGTATCTCTACACGAGAAGATTAATTTGGTTTCTTTGTGATATACGTCCAATTACTGAGCTATTTCATGCAGCTTCTACTACTTTGGTTGTAATCGATGTAAGTTGATTGATTACGGGGACATGTTCAATTTGAGCAAATAACTGGTGAATGCTATTTTTGACATAAAAAATAACAAGAGTATAATAGATTTTGAACAATTGTTCAAAACAGTTGTTCAAAAAATACTCAACACCTCTATTAAAAATTGTGAAAGGGGATGAGTCAATTAAAACAGAGCAGAAGTAATGACAGAAATAAAGATGTAAGAGATCAAATCCTTCGAGCAGCAAAACTGCTATTTGCGAAAAAAGGCTATGAAGGGACAACTGTTAGACAGATTTGTAATGAGGCGAATGTTTCGTTGGCTCTTGTTTCTTATCATTTCGGAGGGAAGGAGAACGTTTTCTTTGAGATGTTTGAACCGATTAGACAACTGTTTGAGAATATGAAATATGATTTATCTGATTCATTAGGTGCACTTAAGAGTTTTTGTAGACAGTTTGTTATTTTTAGAAATGAAGAAAGTGAATTAGTTAGTATATTGCAGCAAGAGTTAGTAATGAATAGTCCGAGATTAGAGATGCTCACAGATGTATTTCTTCCTTCCTGGGAGCAGCTTCGCTTAATTTTACAAGAGTGTCAGGATAAAAAAACGATCGATTTTCCATCGGTTGATGCAGCAGTTAATTTTATAATGGGAACATTAATGTATTCTCTCAACAACGCATTTTTGAACCGAACTCAATCTGAATTGTCTCCTGAACAGGTAGCAGATCTGGCTGTAAGCTTTATCATGAATGGACTACAAGCAACTTTAGAATAAGGAAAGAGGTAAGGAAAGATGAAAGCGGCAAAAATATATGGAGCAAGAGATATTCGAGTAGAAGAAGCAGAATTACCCACCCTTGAAGAGGGAATGGTAAAGGTAAAAGTTGAATACGCTGGTATCTGTGGAAGTGATATGCATGAGTATTTAGCTGGTATTTATCCAATGCGTACCCAGCCTGTTCTAGGTCATGAGTTTTCGGGTGTAGTTGTAGAAGTAGGAGAAGGAGTAACAAAGACAAAAGTGGGAGATCGGGTAGCCGTTGAACCTCTTATTCCTTGTGGAAAATGTGATAATTGCCAAAGAGGATTTGTAAATTTGTGTACGGAACGTCAAGGCTATGGGTATACGGTTTCAGGTGGATTTGCCCAATTTGCAGTGGTGAAGCAAGAAAATACTTTCCATTTACCTGAAAATATGAGTTTAGAGCTTGGTGCACTCGTTGAGCCAACAGCTGTTGCGGTTCACGCTGTCCGCCAAAGTCAATTAAAGCTCGGGGATTCTGCAGCCATATTTGGTGCTGGCCCAATAGGATTATTGTTGTTACAAGCTGTTAAAGCAGCAGGAGCAAGTGAAATTTTTATAGTGGAAGTATCGGATGAACGTCATCAAAAGGCGTTAGAACTTGGAGCTACATATGTGCTTAACCCAATTGATACAGATGCTGTAGCGTTTATTCGTGAAAAAACAAATGGGGGAGTAAACGTTGCCTATGATGCTGCAGGCGTTCAAGCAACATTTACAAGTGGCGTAGGGTCTGTACGCCCAGGCGGTGAATTCAAAGTTGTAAGTGTGTGGGAAAAACCGGTCAATTTTGATCCTAATATGATCGTTAGAACGGAAGCGAAAATCAGTGGATCATATGCATATATTCGTTTATTCCCAGAAGTCATTCGTTTGCTTGCAAGTGGCATAATTGACGGGAATGCCGTTATTACAAGTGAGATTGCATTAGATGACATTGTTGAAAAAGGCTTCGAAACATTAACGAAAGACCGCAGTCAGTGTAAAATTTTAGTGAATATGAGCCTTTAGTTTACAAACGAGTGATTAAACTTATCTTTTGTTATGTTATCAGCTATTGCTTTACAAGAAATAGGCCTCCTGTACAGTAAATTCATATTACTGTACAGGAGGCTTTTATGATTACCGGATATGGCCGTTCTTACTGTTGCTCAAGCACCATTTGGAGGAATAAAAGGGCCGTGAAGGTGGACATCAAGGACTGGACGAATACTTAGAGGAAAAATATATTTCCATGGATATTAAAACAAATAATTC
The DNA here is from genome assembly GCF_003600835.1 of Bacillus sp. PK3_68. NCBI lineage: Bacteria > Bacillati > Bacillota > Bacilli > Caryophanales > Bacillaceae > Bacillus > Bacillus sp. PK3_68. Next base: position 68,167 of record NZ_NQYC01000002.1, read on the forward strand.
AAAGAGCAACTGTTCATTGTAAAAACATTGTGATATATAAACATAACTCTTAACATATTTTTTACGTTTTCTGCTGACGCTGCCCAATATAGACTGAATCATAAGCACTCTTATAGTGAATTGATCCCTGTCAAATAGTCAATAAAAAAAGCATAATTATGCAGCCTGGGCTCTATATTGATATAGACTCAGGTTGTTTAATTTTAGTATTGGGGATTACCTTGCTTATTTATTTCACCGATGATGTTTGCGGATACACCAACAAGTTTTTTAATTGCCCACACGATCATTTGTATCCCGTATGTTATTTCATAGTACTAACAGGGTTAAGCGGAGGCAACGGAATCCACCGCCCCCGAGATCAAGATGCCGAAAAAGAAAGAGAATACAAAGTATTACCTTCAATTGGGAAGAAGACTTATACGGTTGTATTTTTTGTTGGCTGTATTATGGATATGATGTTCTTAAAAATCAATGATGACAGTGTGAAACTGCTGCAACTAGCAGTCTGTGAAGCTCTTTTGCATCATAGCGGAAAAAAGAAAGACTATTCACTAGCTCAAAAGAATACTGGATTGTTTGAAAAATATGATTTTTATTTTATTATTTACGGCATGTTCAAAAAGTCATTAATAAGCCTGAGCAATTAATAAAGCAGATATGAGGGATTGATTATCGCTTTTTTGAAAAATAGGACATGTGTGCTGCGGATCGGCAGGAATCTACAATGTTGTCCACTACAATGAAGCGATGGAAGTGTTGAATCAAAAGATGAATCATATTAAAAAAGTGGAGCTAGATATCATCGTCATAAGTAATCCGCGCTGCTATTTACAGATGAAATTAGGGGCCAGGCGCGTAGGGAAGGCAGAAAAAATCAAAGTTGTTCATATTGTTAAACTGCTAGCCGAAGCCTATGGGATACACTAATTCTTAATCAACGAATAAATTAATGTGAAATTTTCTGTCAATTCTAAATTAAAAAATAAAATGAAGGCAGATTAATTTGAATTAATATACACCGTTTGCGTAATGGCTACGCTATAACGGTAAAAGGAGTGAGGAGTGGTGAGACAATTACAACTTCCGGCATTTAAATTTACGGAAGAACAAAAAGAGTTTCGGAAAGAAGTCCGTTCTTTCTTACAAGCTGAGAAACAAAAAGGAACATTTGACACACATGCTGATTCTTGGCTGAGCGCATATAGTGAGGAATTTTCGAAAAAGATTGGGGCCCAAGGCTGGATTGGGATTACATTTCCAAAAAAATACGGAGGGCAAGCACGCTCCTCGATTGACCGTTACATCGTTACAGAAGAGCTTTTGGCTTTTGGAGCTCCTGTTGCATCACACTGGTTTGCGGATCGTCAATCTGGGCCGTTACTTTTAAAGTTTGGAACAGAAGAACAGAAGGAATTTTTCATTCCAAAAATCGTGAAAGGTGAATGTTATTTTTCCATTGGTCTTTCTGAACCAAACTCAGGATCTGATTTAGCATCACTAAAAACAACTGCTGAAAGAGTGGATGGCGGCTGGGTCGTTAATGGAATGAAGACATGGACCTCTGGTGCTCATCATTCGCACTACATGATCACCCTTTGCCGAACTTCTCCCCAGGATCCAAAAAATCGTCATGGGGGTATGAGTCAGCTAATTATTGATCTTAAATCTGATGGTGTAACTATTCGGCCAATTCAGTTCTTAACGGGTGAACATCATTTTAATGAAATCTTTCTTGAAAACGTGTTTGTTCCAGATAACAGAGTAGTTGGAGAAGTTGGAAATGGCTGGGCACAAGGGTTAACTGAATTGGCATTCGAACGAAGTGGTCCGGAACGAATTTTAAGCACATTTCCACTGCTTGAAGAGGCGATTCGTTTATTGAAAGAAAAAAAGGATCATAAAGGTTTGATGGATGCTTCGAAACTAGTAAGCCGAATGTGGTCACTGCGTAATATGTCGATAGGGATTGCAGCTCTGCTTGAAGAGAAAAAAGATGTGAACTTAGCAGCTGCGCTAGTGAAAGATCTTGGCAACAGCTTTGAGCAACATGTAGCTGAAGTCATTCGGCTTCTTTTACCAGCGGTGCCAAGCAAGAATGCAGAAGATGAGTATGCCAGGCTGTTAGCAGAATCCATTTTACATGGCCCAGGGTTTACTATTCGTGGGGGGACAACTGAAATCCTCAGAGGAATAGTAGGAAAAGGAGTGATATCTGCATGAGTGAGATGAAATCATTAATTGAAGACACTGCTGGAAAAATTTTAAAAGACTTATCGACTAAAGAACAACGGGAACGTTTTGAAGAAGGTGAGTGGGCGAGTTCACTTTGGAAAACGATTCAAGAATCCGGGCTAACATTACTTGGAATTGAAGAAGAGAAAGGCGGAGTCGGCGGGGATCATGAGGACGTTTTTGCTATCTTGCGCGTCGTTGGAAAGTACGCTGCTCCAATTCCTTTAGCTGAGGTTATATACGCCAATCAATTTCTTGCCACACATGACGGTGAGGTGGAGGATAAATTAAGAGTCGTTCATTTCGCTGAAGAGAGTTCTATGATTCAATCTCCGTATAAGTTGATACATGTTCCATACGGAAGATATGTTGACGAAGTGGTTGTAATCCGGCAGGAGGGTCAACAAGCTTATTATTCAATTGTCAATGTATCAACAGGTGAAATTGAGAAGAATGCCAATTTAGCTGCAGAGCCTCGTGATAACTTAACCTTTTTAAATCTAGGAGAAACAAAGAAATTAGATCTAAGTTTTAAAGAGGCTTTAGAAAATTACACAAAATTCTTAGCGCTTAGCCGTGTGGCAATGATGACAGGAGCGATGGAAAGTGTACTTGCTTTATCTACTCTTTATGCAAAAGAGCGCCATCAGTTTGGTCGTCCTCTGCACAAGTTCCAAGCCGTCCAGCATCACCTGACTGCAATGGCTGGCGAGGTGGCTGCTGCCTATTCAACACTTTCTGTGGCGAGTTCATCTTATCCATCAGAATTAGGGAAAGAGCAAATTGCAATGGCTAAAATCGAGTTATCCGCTAACGCGAATGTGGTCGCAAAAGCTGCACACCAGCTTCATGCTGGAATTGGAATGACATATGAACATGAACTTCATCATTTTACCCGTCGTTTGTGGTCGTGGCGTGAAGAAGCAGGAAATGAGACATATTGGGCTGATCAGTTAGCTAGTTTGTATCAGGCTCGAGAAGAAACGATTTGGGAATCGATTACTCATGTAAAAGGAGAGGAAACACATGCCGGATCTACTGTTTGAAATAAATAATAAAATTGCAACAATCACATTAAATCGTCCTGAAGCACTGAATGCGTTTAGTGGCGAAATGCTTGATTTATGGATTGATTCGCTTGAAAAAGTGAGGGATTCAGATGAGATTTCTGTTTTAATTGTCCAAGGAGCAGGAAATGGTTTCTGCTCTGGTGGAGATATTAAGGAGTTGATCGCTGGTAATGGATTCTACAAGTCGGATCAAGATAATATTTCAAAAGGAATCAATCGTAAGAACTCGCTATGGAAAAAAGTACAGCGAATTCCTCTTTTGTTAGAAGAAATCGATAAACCAGTGATTGCGAAAGTACATGGAGCGGCCTTTGGAGCAGGACTTGACATGGCTCTAATGTGTGATATTCGTTTTGCTTCGGAATCAGCCCGATTGTCTGAAAGCTATATCAAAGTAGGAATCGTACCTGGAGATGGTGGAGCGTATTTCTTGCCGCGACTTGTCGGCCGGGATATGGCATTGCATATGTTGTGGACGGGGGAAGTGTTGACAGCAGAAGCAGCAAAAGAACGCGGACTTGTTACATTTGTTGTACCAGATGAGAAACTTGACCAAGCAGTTGCAGACTACGCAAAAGGTTTAGCCTGCGGCCCTCAACTGGCAACGCAGCTCATCAAGCGTGCAGTCTATCAAAATAGCGAAATGTCATTACGCTCTTCACTTGATTATATTTCATCGAAAATGGCGCTTGTCATGGAAGAGGAAGATCATAAAGAAGGTGTGCGGGCTGTCATGGAAAAAGAAAACCGAATTTCGGGAAAAATAAAACGTCAATAAAGTAAAAGAGGTGAGTTAAATTGTTACAACCCCTGCATGATATACGTGTGCTTGATTTATCTAGAGTTTATGCGGGCCCAGTTGGAGCGATGACACTTGGAGACATGGGGGCAGACGTCATACGTGTGGAGCCGCCAGGCGGATCGGACAGTTTGAGAGAGTGGGGACCTTTTAAAAATGGAGAGAGTACTTACTACTTAAGTGCCAATCGTAATAAAAGGTCTATTACTCTTAATTTAAAAACTGAAGAAGGAAAGAAACTATTCCTAAATTTATTAGAAAAGTCAGACGTCGTCATTGAAAATTTTAAGTCTGGAACGATGGAAAAACTCGGGCTGAATTATGAAGTTTTAAAGGAAAGAAATAAGGGTATCATTGTTTGTTCGGTTACAGGATTTGGGCAGAATGGCCCTCTAGGTTTATTGCCCGGATTTGATCCAGTCATACAAGCGATGAGTGGGTTGATGGATGTCACGGGCGACCCAAATGGTGAAGCGACAAAAGTAGGGATTCCGATCGCGGATATTATTACTTCGGTTTATGTGGCATTAGGCATAGTAGCTGCAATAAGGCAAAGAGATCTAACGGGAGAAGGCCAATATATCGACATGTCTTTGCTGGATGTTCAAGTATCGAGTATGGCCAATGTGGCGACTGCTTATTTAAATACTGGAATGATTTCTGTGCGGAAAGGCAATCAGCATAATAATGTAGCACCCTATCAATTATTCCAAACAGCTGACTTTCCCATCATGATATGTGCAGGGAACGATCACTTATTTCGAAAGTTATCTCACGCCTTGGAGCATCCAGAGTGGGGCAGTGATGAACGCTTTTTAACAAATAATGATCGAAAACAACATGAAGATGAATTAGTTCAGCTTATTGAGGAAGCATTAGCGACTAGGATATCAAGTGAATGGGTTGAAATTATTTCAAAAGCTAAAGTTCCTGTTGGACGTGTTAATAATATTCAACAGGCATTGGAGCAAGATCAAGTAATCGCTAGAGGAGGAATTGAAACAGTTCCTCATGCTACGGGAGAGGTAAAGCTGCTGGCCAGTCCGCTACGGCATAGCGGGTTAAATATTCAAACAAAACTTGGCCCGCCGACGCTAGGTCAACACAATCGGGAGGTATTTGAAGAACTTCTTCGAATAGGGAAAGAAGAACTTTCAGTTTTGTCAAAAAACAATGTAATATGAAGAGAGTTAGTATGAAAAGAGGTGCTCTCAATGGAAAATGAAAGTTTTAAAAGTAATTATTCGACGTCTTTGGTTCACTATTGTTTTTTGAGTGCAAACGCATTTAAACCGATATAAAATAAACCACTTTAAAGAGCCTTTCTATAATAAAATGTAGCAAGGCTCTCATATTTTTATATCATAATTAAATAACCTTTATTAGCTCTTTATACAATGGTTAGCTAGAAGAATAAATATAAAAATCAAACTGTGCAAAATTCAAATTAAATTTAAGTAAAACTAGCAAACAGGAGCAATAATTCTCATTAAAAATCAAAAAGATCACTCATTCATATAATGGTCAATTTTGCATCGAATAGCATCTCTCTCTATGAGAAATTAAATTTCGATGCAAAATTAGCCTTCTCTCAGCATCCTAAAAGCAAAAAATAACTTTACTTTGTCTAAGTTTGATAAGGTCATCTTTAACACCTATCAGTGACATAGCTTCTCTAACATCAATATCACAAAGGTATGACGGACCAAATAGCGCTGTTTTTTTGAATCCTTTCCGGTTAAATCCACTGCTTCTTCCACGATCTTATAAAACGCGTATACCTTAATTGCTTTTTTTTATGACGAGTTTCTTCCTATTATATATAGTCTCCTAAAATTCCATCTTTCCAGTCATGAACAGCATGCTGCTCACGTTCGAATATTTTCTCCAGATAGATCATGGTCGTTTCGATTTTTTCATGACCCAGGCTTCGCATAATTTTATAAATATCTGCACCGGCTCTTCTCGATATAATGGCAAAACTGTGCCGGAATGTATGAGCGGTGATCCTACAGCTCCGATTCTGCAGGAAGGGCAGATCCGTCCGTTCAATCGCCTTTCCTAAATATTGAGCGAGATAAGAGGGAGAGAAAGCCTTTCCGGTACTGGTGGGGAAGAGAGGCGAATTATCGTTCTCTGAAAAATGAGTATCCAAGAGTCTAGCTTCTCTGTAACGACGAATGCTTTCCACCACTTTTGGTTTCAGGGGAATAGAACGGTGTTTGTTGCCTTTCCCCCACACGGATAGATAATAACCACCGAATAAGCTGTCATATTTTATATCAGAAACTTTTAGTTTACATAACTCCTCATTTCGTAAACCTGTTGCGACCAGAATATGCATAAGGCCAAAAAGAACCGGGTGATTTTCACGTTTAAAATAATCCAGCAGCTGGACGACCTCGTTTGGCCCTAAGTCTCGATTAGGTCGGTCTTCTTTTCGGACTGTGGCGCTGAGCAATCCCTCATGGACGGCTTCTTTAATATATCCCGACCGGTGAAGGAAAGAGAAGAAGCTTTTCCAAATCACGGTTTTCCGGGCAACGGTTGCTGGGGAATAAGGACCCTTTTCTACAACATGAGGGCTCCGCTCCACTACCCACGCTTGATACCTCCTTAAATGCCGCTTGCTTAAACTTTTGAACAAGGACCCTTCAATGATTCTTTCAATATCAAGATCCATTTCATCTGCATACCGAAGCATGTGTTCGACCATCATAGTAAGTTCCCGCTGATACTCCTTGATCGTTCTCTCAGACTTGTTTTTCTTTTGGTCGATGTTTGTTTGCTGATACAGGAAGTAAGCCAGCATATCCCTATCATCAAATTGGGAAAAAGGCGCTTCTCCCTGTTTTTCAGACTGTTCCTTTATCTGAAGCAATAAAGAGTAGTCCATATCTTCAGAGTTCTTGAAAAGAGTCAATTTATTTTCAGGCATAGATAATGGTTTCATTATGTACTTTTTCCTCTTTTCGTTTTTATTTATTTTATTTTAAAATATAAGTTTTTTATCTATCTATAATTATAATCCTGTTTTATAAATGATTCAAAAGAAAGCCATATTCTGATACATATAAAAAATATTCTCTTTGTTTATATATCAGTTATCTATGTTCTTTTGATATTTTTATAATTATCATTTTTATAAAAGACAAATTATTTTATTGTTTTTAATTATATAAATTGAAATGAACAAAATTAGAAATTATAATTAAAATAATGGAAGAAAAATAACTAATTGAAAAGAATGGTTTTTAAAAAAGATTAGTAGTAACTTCAAATAGAGATACCTAACTATACATAGAAGAGTAAGTTTACGAGATAGGCACAGCAATCCATCAAAGAAAGAGGGAAGAAAATGACAGAAGAAAAAAAGTATTATACGACCGAGGAAGCAGCAAAGATGCTCAACAAGTCGAAAGCTACCATCTATAACTATATCCAGAAAGGCCTATTAGTCCCGCTTCCAGACCATAAATGGAGAATGCTGAACACACGAGTATTCCCAAAAGAGCAAGTAGAGGAACTGGCAAGAAAACAGGAGAAAAAATTAGGTCTCACCACAACAGAGGCTGCGAAATTCCTGGGCGTTTCACGCTCTACGCTGCATAAGCTCGTGAAGGAGGGAACCATTCCAGCTGTACAAGGAACATACCGTGGCCGGCAGATTTTTTATATTAACCAGATAGATCTCGAGCAGTTCGCAGGCGAAAATGCTGCTTATCTTCAATCCGAGCGTTTAAAAAGACGGCACTATTATGATAAGGAGAGAAACATCGCTTTCTTCCAGAAGTTCTCGACGAAAGCGGGAAGAGAAGCCCGGCTGGTATTCGATACAGGCGGCAGATGGGCATTTTTATTTCCAGACACTCATGAGGTCAAATCTTACGAGGAAGGAATTTTTAAAGAAGAGCTGGCACCTTCCTATGAACTGAATTACGGAAAACAGAACACGAGCCCGGGATTTTTAAAAATGATTTTGCCCGCTAAGCATCCGTTAACCATGGAGTTTTTTGATATGGTCTACCAACAGTATGAAATTTCGAATCTGCTGCTTCATTTTGACCCAGCTGATTACGATACATTGAATGATGTGGAAATCCATTTAAAGAAGACCGTTCTGAAAGAAGTGCCCGAGCACCTTTTCCGTTTCCTAGACAGGTATGTCACAAAAGGTTCTCTTCTCTACGATAAGGAGGGTTACCTTTTTATTGAGACGGATATAGAGACACTCACGATTTCGCTCCCGAAAAATTTGAAAGAAAAGATCAAAAAGGAAGGAGAAAAAGAAGGAATCAGCATGCAGGAGGTTGTATTGCGAATCCTTGCAGAAAGGAATTGGGAAGAGTAATGTTTGGTGGAGAAGAAAGTCTTAAGTGGTCTTGTCATGTTTCTCTGTTATCCAAGTAATAAAGGGAGTGCTTAGTTGGCACTCCCTTTTAAAATAACAATAATAATTTTATGTATAGTAAAAATAATACCTACTTATCTTTACTAATATTTTATCATGTAAATAAGAGCAAGACTAATAAAAAAACGCCCTTCCAAATGGAGGGGCGCAGTGAAGAAGAGCATCGAGTCAACAAAGTTTAGTAGTTTCTTTGCTCTTCAGGCGGGATGGGTGATACATACTCTTCACCATTTCGCTGCTCAATTAATTCTATCTTCGCTTTTTCAAGAATGTCAGGGTTATGAAGGACTTCGATGGCTGTTGCTGCCATGACTTTACCAGCATGAAGCATACCTTTATGCGCAATGGAGGTTTTTCCAGTTGAAACCACCTGCCAGGTGTGAAGCGGGGTGCCTACTGGCTCACATGCTACCAAGCATTGAACGGTTGGGACAATCCAGCTGACATCGCCAACATCGGATGTACCTGACAGTATCCCATTGGATGGAATAAGAGGAATATTAGATGATTATAAATTTGTAAAAAACACATTATATATGTTTACATGTATATATGTTAAGGTGTATATTAATAATATGAATACAACAACGATGCAATTAACATTACAGATAATATCAGAGCCGAATCGATTTAACATTGTAGAACTTTTGAAAAAAAGTCCGCACTCTGTAAGTGAAATAGTTCAGGCTCTAAATATTGGCCAACCTCAGGTATCTCGCCATTTACGTATCTTAGGGGAGGCTGGATTGGTACGTTCTCGAACGAAGGGACAGTTGCGAATATATAGCCTTGAAGCACAACCATTTCAGGATTTAGATGCTTGGTTCGATTCATTTAGTATCTTATGGGAACAGCGTCTAGATAACTTTGAGGACTATATGCTCGACATTAAAAGAAAGGAGGATAAATCGCCTTAATAGCTGTTGCATATGAAAGCTAATTTATGAGCTTGAAATGAAAGAATTTGAATAACAAGGATGAATTTAAGATGAGAAGGAAAACAAAAATCTACAAAGATAAGGTCAACAGAGAACTTACAGTTGAACGTACCGTAGCTATCCCTCTCGAGCTTGCGTGGGAAGGGTGGACTAAACCGGAACATATCTCTCGTTGGTGGGGACCTAAAAACTGGACCTCAACCGTATACGAGATGGATGTTAGACCTAATGGTGTCTGGCGCTATAGTCTAAGGCCTAATAATGGGAATGGAGAAGAGGTATATTGTAGAGCTGTATATCAAGAGGTGCTGGAACCAACTAGATTAGTCTACATCGACTCATTTACTGACGAAAATTGGAGTATGGTAGAAAAAAGTGATATGTATACGACTGTAACTTTTGATGAGATAAAGGAAGGCTGTAAACTTAAAATTATTACTCGTTTCAGAAGTATAGAAGACCTTTATAACGCTGAAGAAATGGGAATGATTAAAGGCTTTTCTGATGCCTTTGAACGTCTTGAAGAACATTTGAAATCCAAATACGGAGGGAAATTATGAACACAATAATTTCAAAAGATGGAACAAAAATCGCTTATGAAAAACTAGGAAATGGTCAGGCGATAATTCTGGTATCATCTGCCGCAGCTGATCACAAAGATGCTGACCAACTAGCAGAACAGCTTTCCAAACATTTTACTGTTTATAACTATGATCGTCGTGGTAGGGGGAAAGTACCGATGCCTTTGAGTATGCGGTGGAACGAGAGATAGAAGACATTGAGGCTTTAATAGTTGAAGCGGGAGGTAAAAGCTTATTGTTTGGTAGTTCTTCTGGTGGAGTATTAGCACTTGAAGCTGCAACAAAACTAGGAGATAAAATCACAAATCTATTTTTGTATGAGCCACCTTTTATTATTGATAACAGTCGTCCACGTGTACCTGCAGAGTATGTTCAAAATCTGAATGAATTGATTGAGGAAGGCAGACGCAGTGATGCGATAGAATATTTCATGAGTAAAGCTCTCGGAATACCTGCGGAATATCTAGACCATATGAAAGCTGATCCCTCTTGGAAGGAAATGGATAATCTGGCTCATACCCTAGCCTATGACGGTATGATTATGGAAGAAACTCAATCAGGAAAACCTCTACCAACCAACCGATGGGATGTAAATGTTCCAACAACAATCATAGTTGGAGAAAATAGTGAACCGTACTTCCATGAAGCTGCCAAGTCACTTGCAGAACTGTTACCTCTAGCTAAATATAAAGTGCTTTCAGGGCAAGACCACTCGGCAGTTATGATGGCTCCAGATGTACTGGCGAATGCAGTAGTGGAATATAACGATCAAAATACAAATGAAGTATCGACATAAATATGGTTTGTGTTCATTTTAACTAAAGGATGCTTTAGCTAAATAAGACTTAAACAACTTTAAAGAGCCTTTCTACAATAAAATGTAGAAAGGCTCTTATATTTTTATATCAAAATTAAATAACTTTATTATCATCTAACAATATAATTGCTGGATTAATACCGGAATATTCTGCATTAAGAAGGAACTATTGCAAATTAGCTAAATAAGACCTATACTCGTAAAGGTTTGCATAGATAAATAGTCACATAAGAAGAAAAGGGTAAAAATTAAAATCTGTTTTATTGAGGAGGAGGAATCTTGAGTAGAGGGTGGACTGCCGAAGACGTTACAGAGTTAAAAGAACATATCGGCACTTATACATTAGCCACAATTGCTAAAAATATGGACCGTTCTGTTACAGCTCTTGAAGTAAAAATGAAAAGACTTGGTATATCTTCAACCAAATTACAGACAGGATTTATCACAACGGGAGAGTTGGCCAGAATCTTACATGTAAACCGGCGCACCGTGAAATGTTGGATAAAGAACCATCAGCTGTCGCATATCAAAAAAGTAACAAGATCAATTAGAACTTTTTATTTTATCGACCCTGTAGCGTTTTGGGAGTGGGCCGAACAAAATAAAGACAAAGTGCAGTTCAGTAATATAGCTCCTCATGCTTTACCTTCTGAACCAGAGTGGGTGGGGAAAGAGCGAATGAAAGAACATACATATAAACTTACTAAAAAACGCTCGTATCAAATATGGACGACTACAGAAGATGAACAGCTCTTGGAAATGCGCAAAAAAGGAATGACCTATAAAGATATTGGCCAGATATTGAACCGAAGTTCAGTCAGTGTTGCACGCAGGTATGAGAGAATCCGCACAGATGACTGAGTAGATAAGATTTCGTCCAAAGAACACTAATGAACAGGATGATTACGATGAAACGAATTTTTTTATACTTTAACAACATGCAAAAAAAGTTAATGCTCTCATTTGCTTTGATATTAATTATTCCAGCCTTAATCATTGGAGCTCTCTCTTACTCCACAGCCAAAGAAGCCATTAAAGATGAAATGATGAACGGTTTCTCTCAAAGTGTGGAACTTTTAAACTCGTCTATTACCGAAGCCATTCAATCAAAAGTACACGACATACAGACATTTTCCGAGCTTGCAAATGCCTCTTTATACAAAGGGGAAAGTAGCCCTGAGCTTCGCCGGCTGTTAACGCAGTATACTAAACTGCACCCTGAAACCTTAAGTATTTATGTTGGAACAGACACAGGCTTATATATTCAAGAACCGGTTATTAATGATACCTCTACCTATGATCCAAGACAACGAGAGTGGTATAAAGAAGCAAAAGAGCAACAGGGAAAGGCAGTCATATCTAAACCTTATCCAGATGCTGGAACAGGTGATATGATCGTTACCGTCTCCCAAACAACAAAAGATGGATCAGGTGTTGTAGCAGTCGATATTAATATAAAGTTCCTTCAGAATTTAGTTCAAAAAGTAAAATTAGGCAATAACGGATATGCTTACCTTATGGATAAAGATCAGCTAGTTCTGTCTCACCCCGTACTCAATCCTGGGGAAGAGGCTACTGAGGATTTTTTAAAAACCGTTTATAGCAAAGAAAGCGGTCAGTTTAAGTACGAGTTTCAAGGCAAGGAAAAATTAATGAACTTTACGACAAATGAATTAACCGGATGGAAGTTAGGGGGAAGTGTGGAGCAGTCTGTCATTGATGAGTCAGCCATGCCAGTCTTTTATAAAACACTGATTGTGATTGTTCTTGCCATGCTTATAGGAGCAGTGGTAGTGTTCTTGATTATACGCTCCCTGACAAAACCGTTGTCTAAATTAAAAGAGCAAGCCCTCACTGTCAGCCAGGGAGACTTAACTACTCGCGTCGATATTCAATCCAATGATGAGATTGGCCAATTAGCTCAAGCATTCAATGCCATGCAAGAGAAGCTAAGAGAGCTGGTTCAAAAAATAGAGTATAATGCGGAGCAAGTTGCTGCTTCCTCTGAGCAGTTGACAGCCAGTTCTGAACAGACAAGTGCGGCTTCACAGCAGGTGGCTGCATCTGTTCAAGAAGTAGCAGGCAGCGCAGAGAAGCAAACGGCTCAAATTGATCAGAGTGTGGAAGCCATCGATAAGATTTCATTAGGAGTGGGAGAAATTGCCGATCGATCCGAAAAAGTATTAGGACTCGCCACTCATACTACCCAGCAAGCGGAAGATGGCGAAAGAGCCGTCACTGATACGGTCAAGCAGATGTATTCCATTCAGCAGTCTGTCGCAGAATCCAATAGAACTATCCAGTCTTTGCATGAACGTTCTAAAGAAGTTAGCTCCATTTTAGATGTAATTACAGGTATTGCTGATCAAACAAATCTTCTAGCTTTAAATGCAGCCATTGAAGCTGCCCGAGCTGGCGAGCAAGGCAAAGGATTCGCTGTTGTAGCAGATGAGGTGCGGAAGCTGGCAGAGCAATCGCAACAGTCAGCGAGTGAAATTTTAGATATTCTTAAAGGTGTTCAAAAAGATACTGAGAAATCCGTTAAGGTAATGGAAGAGGTCGCAAATAATGTACAGACCGGTGTGGAGATATCAGACGAAGCCATTACGAAGTTTAAGCAGATTCTACAAAGCACAAGAGAGATTACACCAGAAATGAGAGAAATGTTTTCCGTTTCACAACAAATCAAAGCCGCTGTTCAGGATATAACAACTGTGGCTCAAGATCTGGCAACGATCGCCAGCGAGAACGCGGCCACATCCGAAGAGGTAGCCGCCTCAACAGAGGAAGAGTTAGCATCGATGGAAGAGATCTCTTCATCCGCTAAAGCACTCTCTTCCATGGCAGAAGAATTACAGAAAGTGATATCCCAATTTAAAGTTTAAACTATTAATCGGAAAAGACAGCTTTAAGATTCATGGGACTTACTCCATAGAGTGAGACAAATAAAAACACCTTTGAGTTGAAAATGGGTATGGAATACCTGAAAAGAACTTGAAGGTGTTTTTTCTACGAGTACGAGAGTCAGTTATGCAGTGGAAGTAAACTAAGAAAATGAAACAACTGACAACATTCTATAAAATATTAGATAGTTAGGTATTCTTGATCAAACATTATTTTCAAGCAGCACGTAACTTGATTTAGGTTTGATTGGATATGGCGGCCGCTTTTGCGGAATAGAGACCCAATTAGAACGCTTATTAAGGCTAATCACTGCAACAAGATTACCATTACAGGCCTAAATATGTTTTTTATTAAGACAGTCCGCTGGGGCTGTTTTTTTCATTTACAACTATTAATCGAAGTGATATATTTATCTCATAAAGAGATAAATATATCACTAAAAAGAGGTGTAACTAATGAAGCGAACATTAACTAACAAGAGTTGGCTCATCGGGCTGTTAGGGTTTTTGGGATTTCTCGGGACCAGCGGACCCCCAGCCATGTATCTATTCTTTGCATTTTTTGGAGGATTACAATATTACTGGTGGTATAAATTAGGCACCGAGGAAGATGAACGTTTAATCGAAAATCGCAATATTGCGGGAACGAAGGCTTTTCGCATTGCTTTCTGTTTTGGATTTCTAAGCAGCTTGGTATTAAGTTTTCTCTCTCTTGATTATGCGCTTTTATATCGAGCTGAATTGATCATCTTAGCTTTGACTTTTGCTTTGGGAACGAATTTGTGGGCATATTTGACTTACAAATATGATGCAGGTGAGTAATTATGACAGCTTTTACAACACAGATAAAAAAATATCGTCTTTTAAAAGATTTAACCCAAGAAGAACTTGCGCAGCGTGTGGGTGTCCGTAGAGAAACAATTATGCGTTTGGAGAATGCAAAATATAATCCCTCCTTGGAGTTAGCCGTTCGAATCGCAAGAGAATTGGACGCTTCAATTGACGACTTGTTCCATTTTGACTTTGAAAAATAATGGAGATGAAAAGAGGGAACAGGACAACACTCAGATTATTGATTGGTTTGATTTGGATCATCGGTGCAATCGTATGTTTAGTTAAAGTTAATTTTTTGATGGCTGCTTTGTACTTGTTGGTTGGTGTAGTATTTGTCATCGCAGCTAAAAAAGTAAATAAGAAATAAGGGGAAGACTATGACAGATGAACTGCTCTCCATCAAAGATTTAGAGGTTTGGTATGAAACCGGTAAACCCATCATCAGAAATTTGAATTTGACAATAAATAAAAATCAAGTCGTTGGTTTGATTGGGCGAAATGGTGCTGGGAAAACAACTTTGATCAAAATGATTGCCTCCATTCTCGGCACTTATCATTTGAAAAGTTTTCTGTGGCTCAGGGAAAAAGCAGATGTTCAATCAAAGAAATTCAAATTGAATCGTTCAATTGTTTTTGATGAGGACCACTCTTTTGAGTATTTTACCTTTCGAGAATATTTTGATTATGTATTTGACTCCTATCAAAAGCCTGTACCTGATGTAACAGAATTAGTAAGAGGATTCGGCTTCACTAACCACCAAGATACTTTGATAAAAGATCTTTCTACCGGGAATCGTAAAAAAGCTTTTCTGATTACAGGATTCGCTTTGAGACTCCCATTACTAGTTTTAGATGAACCAGTGAATGGTCTGGACTTTGATAGTACAGAATTTTTGTATCAACTCATTAAGGATTATCAAAAATACGGTTCAATTTTATTTTCTTCGCACGTCATGGAGAGTATCACAATGACCGCCAATCAAGTTTTGGTCTTAGAAAACGGGAAAATCAGTCAAACGTTTGAAGGCGCTGAGGTGAATAGCGATTTGATACGAGAGGCGTTGCAGATTGATGAAAACTATTAAACTTTTCAATCGACAATTGATGGGGAAATCTTATCATTCTATAATTAAAAGCCTTTTAGCCAGCCTTTTCGTTTTTTTACTAATGTCAGTTTTAGATGTTCATATCGTTGTTAAACCCTTTTTCTTCTATGCTTGCATTGGTTTGTTTACTATAGGTATCGCAAGACAAACAATGAAATCAATCATAAATGACGAGAAGTTAAACGGCTTACTCCAGCTTCCCTTTATAAAGAATCATTTTCTTTGTTCTTTGATATGTTCTACTTATCTTTATGTTTTAGGCACTAAAACATTGCTTTTGTTCTCTCTTTTTTCCAGTGTGATGGAACCAAAGCCCCGTGTACTCTTTTGTAGCTTTCTCATCAGTATCTTTTGTTGTATCTATGGGATATTTTTTGCACTTCCGTATAAATTACCGCAAATACTCGCGGTGCTCAGCCTAATAGCTTGTGGTGCATTTGCTTGGTTGAGCAGGAATGATTTGGTCTTACTTACCTCATTCATTTCATTGTCTATAGCTGGAATCTTTTATTTTAGAAGTAATCCCTATGATTTCTTACAATCACCAGTTTCTCGTAAACATCAGGCTTTCTTCGCACGAGGAAATTTCATCAACTACCTTTTTAGATATTTCATTTTTCATAAGAATTATCTGATTAATAGTGTATTTATAATCGCCTTGGCTGTTTTCTTGCCGTTTATGTTTTTGAATATGGAAATGGGCACTTTCTATCTTCTAGGTTTAGGAATTTTGAGTATCAATACACCGCTGTCGATTTTATTTTCAAGCAACCGAACGTTACTTGATAAAGTAAGATCGTTTCCAAATCAAAAAAGGAAAATTATTGTGCCATACTTCCTTCTTTTACTGGTATGGAATGGCACTCCGAGTATGATTTACTTATTAATCTCAAAAATGTTGAATCAACCATTCGGAACAGAAGATTGTCTCTTAGCTTTGAGTCTGATTGTGATAAACAGCATTGGTGTTGTACTTTTAGAATGGTATTTTCCTTTAAAAGATTGGCACGTGGAAAGCGATCTCTGGCATCATCCTCGAAAATATATTATGCCAAGTATATTAATAGTGCTTACCATGTTGGCGCTGATAAATCAGGGGCTTTTAGTGGGGGTTGGCCTATTAGCACTGTGTAGCATAGGACTGTTACTGATTATAGTAAACTAATTGTTCTAAACGTCTTGGCTAAAAACAAATCAAAAAATTCGATAGGAGAACAACGCTATGTTCCAAATCCGTCAAACATTGAAAAGGGATATTTTTTGCCGGATTGGGAGTACGTCCACAAAGAATGGAGGAGAAAAAACGTGACGTTGACATTACTGCATAAGAAATATGACTATCAAGCGGGAATAAACAATCAAATCCCATATTTCTATCGTACTTTTTGTGAAAAGTACCAAGGCTATGCCAGTAAGTATAGTAAATTGAAAGGATCGTAAAAAAAGGGGATATCTCTCAAACTAAGAAAATGAAAAAACTGACAACATAGGATGTTGTCAGTTCGATTGATAGTTCAGAAAAATAGTCTAATCATGTTTTTTCTCATAATTAGATTCAATCTTAACCTCTTCAAGTTTAACGAATTTTGTTTTCTTAATGAATTTATAGCCAAACCATAAGCAGAGGAAAAATGGGATACCTAAGTAAGCAGCCACGACACTGCCCCAATCTATTTTATCCGCCATAAAAGCTTGGAAGTTTTGTGCGATAATCACAATTAACCCGCATGCAATCGCAAAAATCGGTCCAATCGGATACCATTTTGCTCGATACGGCAAATCATCCAATGAATAACCTTGGGCAATATAAGCTTTACGAAAACGATAGTGGCTGATCGAAATACCAAGCCAGAAGATAAATCCTGTAATCCCAATTGCATTCATTAACCAAATATAGACGATCCCGTCCCCGAAGAAAGAAGCTAAAAAGGCAAGCATTCCGACCGCACATGTTAAAATCATCCCTGCAACAGGCACACCGCGGTTGTTCAGCTTGGCAAAAATTTGTGGAGCTTGCCCTTCTTTAGCCATAGAGTATAACATACGTGTTGATGCATACAGACTTGAATTTCCTGCAGATAACACTGCTGCTAAAATAACGGCATTCATCAATGAAGCGGCAAAGGCAAGTCCAGCTTTTTCAAATACCATAGTAAACGGGCTGACCATAACGCTTTCATTTTGTAAATTTGGATTTGTATATGGAATAATAAGTCCGATAACAAAAATCGCAAATATGTAGAAAAGAAGGATTCTCCAGAATACACTTTTGATTGCTTTTGGTACATTTTTTGCTGGGTCTTCACTTTCACCAGCAGCTACACCAACAATTTCCGTACCTTGGAATGAAAACCCTGCTGCAATAAAGACAATAAAAACCCCTAAAAGACCACCTGAGAAAGGTGCATCCTCGACAGTAAAGTTTTTGAACCCTATTGTTTCTCCTCCCATAATCCCGAAAATCATCAGTACACCGACAACAATAAAAATAACAATCGCACTTACTTTAATCAAGGAAAGCCAGTATTCTCCTTCTCCATACCCTTTAACAGATAAATAGTTTAATAGAAAAATAAGAGCTAAAAATGATCCGCTCCATAGCAATGATGGGCTGTCCGGAAACCAAAATTTCATAATCATCGTAGAAGCAGATAACTCAGCAGCAATCGTCATCGCCCAGTTAAACCAGTATGTCCAACCGATTGCAAATCCGAAAGCTGGGTCAACAAACCTTGTGCCATAGGTACTAAACGCACCACTTGTTGGCATAAAGGCCGCTAGTTCTCCTAAACTTGTCATCACAAAGTAGATCATAGCACCAACTAAAATATAAGCAAGCAACGCACCACCTGGACCAGCTGTACTAATCGCTGCCCCACTGCTAAGGAACAATCCTGTTCCAATTGCTCCTCCAATCGAAATCATTGTTAAGTGCCTAGCTTTCAAGCCTTTTTTTAAATTTTGTTCTCCTTGTTGTTCAGGAGGATAATGATTGGAGATATTGTTTTCTTGTGCTCCCATACCATATCGATCCTTTCTTTGGATAATATTGATTTTAGTTAAAACAATTTCAAACTATTTCACGTTCAAAAAAGGGATAGGATGAATTAAATGAATAGAGAAGCCGCCAACAGCACATAATCAATCATTTTTTATATGGGCTAACTTAAGAATTTAGACTATAATTGATTTCAGCATTCCTATTGGTTCTATTACTTCGTCCAACGTGTGGCCATAATTGTGAATGTACGTTGCAGGTCAGATGGCCAATTCTGCCGCGATCACCATGTCATTTCCGGCTTCAATTGAATACCGCTATAATACGGGAGTCAGAAGAGGAAGAAGGGAATCCTTTTTCTAAAGAAATAAAGGATGAAGGTGATAGCCAATACAGGAATCCTAGTGTGAAAAATATGCTTAATTATAATTAAATTAGCCCACGCAATACAGATTGCCAAACTAGTTCTATCTGAAAACGATGACATTTCATCTAAGAAATCGGATTCAAAAATAAGGGCATCTACTACCATGGAGGCAGGAATATTCAAACTGATCTCTCATACCGACAACTCCGATGGCCCTACCGTTGGCCAAGAACTCCCTATAACAACGCACAAATTTTATAAGCAGAAGCGAGAAACAGGAATAGCGTTATGATACTCTGCTACTTTCAACTCATTCATTTCACTTATTAAAATTTTCCAACAAGTTTCAACACAAAAACTATAATAATATGTAGCGTTGCATTTGAAAATGCAAAGTTTCTATGCATAGCAAATGTTTTTTGCTTCTTGCATATATTCTCACTTTAGTGTATGGATATTTGTTTTCATGCTTTTTCAGTAAAAAATAGAGAAACAGACTGGGAATTTGTAAAAAAGGAAACAAGAGAAATTATTGATTTTATCAGGGAACGATACACTTAAATAGCTATAAATATAAAAAAGTGTATCCTCGAACATTCACTCAAACCTCAAGAAGTTATTCTCAAAATATGAATGCTTATTTGGAAAAGGGCATTTAATATTAATGTCATTTGAGCATAAAAAGGAACACGGCAAAAGAATTATTAGTTGGATAGGGGATCAAAAGAAGCGGAATCAGTTGTTCATGTTTTATCAGATAAAGCAGCAAAAGCTTGATTACTCCGTTGCAAGAGGAAAAGGTTAGAGGCCCTGTTATTTTTGCCAATCACTATGATGGAATTGATTTGTCGGGCGACGCTTGTCGGATACTTCTTACGAATAGTTTACTTGCGATTGGCTCATTCAATCGGTGCATTCAAATAAAAAATGGTTCCATCAAAAAAACTCTCTTATGATTAAAGAAATTGATCTAGATGTCAATCTATCGAGATGATACATTTCAATGTTGTGTAAAATACAATATTTACGAATCGTTACGATAAAATGTTTCTTAATCTTATACACCAAACACTAGGAGGAAATTGAACCTCTAACGTTCCTCTGCTATATTAACGATAAGGAGTGGTAAATCATGAAAGAAGAGAAGGATCAAATTAAACACGGAAATAGTGCAAATAAGGAAGAGGAAGTTCAGTTTGTCAAGGAAATTGATCCGGAAGCACTTAATGTCATCAAACGGTTGTATGACAAGACGTTCAGGGACTTGGTAGACCGGTGAACTATTTAACTTACGACATTGCTGCTAGCATTAATCGGGATATGATCGAGACATATAGTCCCGGCGAAATGATAGGGGGTCAAAGAGCCTGCGCTATTGGACAGTGCTATCCAACAACCATTTCAAACGATGTTTGGAGAGACGCTGTATAAAGACATTTTCGAAAAAGCAGCCGCTATAACCGTCGATTTTGCAACTGGCAAAATTACGTTTGATGAATTGGTAAGTATCATCCGTTAGCACTCCTATTGAAAAAGCTTCCAAAGTTGAATTATGAGTCAATAAACTATATACAATACACATTTAAATGACTGTTAAATAGCTCAGGCATGGATTTACCTAATCTATGTCTTTATTTTATTTACCAATAAGTTAGAGTTTGTCTATTTTAATCTTTGCTAATAATGAGAACCATTTACCTAATTTGCATTATAACAGGGCCCGATAATTTATAAAAGATTGATGATTTGCAATAAAATCCTGTATTCATTTGAACAGAATTTTATTTTTGGTGGTCTTTTCGATACTATCAAACTTCAATATATACTCCATTAAAGGGACAGACTAGTGAATGAATAAGTGGATTGAGGAAGGGGGATGCTCCATCTTTTGGTGATTTTAATAAGAGAGTAATCATAAATTCACATTCTCGTTTTACAATTAATTGAGTTCTCCTTTCGCATGCTGGAAACCCAGAAGACCACAAGTTGGCTCAGATTTCCGGAGTTTCGGCGGCAATCGGTGCAGACACACACAAGGTAATCGAAACGCCAGAATACGAATTCAACGGAGAATTGATGGTGCCCATTACTCAGAATGATGGAGAACAAGAACATTATTTGGGCCGCCTGGATTCGACTTTTGAAGTCGTTGACGGAAAAATGACGTTGGTTGACTCCCATGGATTTCTCTACGATGCCACAAATGTTCCGGCAGATCCGGAGATACAAGCAATCATAGACGATTATCGTGCAGGCATGAACAAACAATAATCCTAATGAAGCTTCATAATGTTTTAGATACTCACAAGGTGAAAATCTTTTTTAACCCTAACTGAAAGATGAAGAGGATTTTCTCCTTCGTTTAACTTTGCATCAAGTTCTTATTTAACGAATTTTTAACTATGAGATGTTATAAACTATGGTGGGCCATTCAAGAAATTCACTTATAAAAAAGTTAATCGAATCCTATACTATAATGAAACCTGTTCAATTATGGAACGTATAAAAGCTAAGTTCTATAATCATGAATTTAAAAATCATCAATTATTATTTCATTTTATAGGAGGTTTGGTTCGTGAAGTTTTACAGCAAGTTCTTAATTAAATTAACGTTACTGGGTTTTTATCTTGTAAGCGGTTCTACTTTTTTTATTCTTATATTAAATAAAGGAATTATAACGTTAACAAGCCCTTTCTATTTATTAGGTATCCTTTTGTTTGTATACGGATGGATTGGGTTGGCTCGCACTTACTTGAGTAAACAAAAAAGTTCGCACAAACAATTTCCTCAACATGAGATTATTCACTAAGTCGTTTTATATACACTCAACAATAGAAAAGTTTCCTGTAATCATTAATTACGGCGTTGAATATATTTAAAAACTCTGAGCGGCTTTTAATTTCAAGTGCTCTAAAAGTGAAGGCGGTGTCGTTTTTGCAATTAGTTGCATGGGGGGAAGTACGTGAAGCATAAAGCAGGTACATTAGTCCGGATTTCCGCCATCATAACCCTTTTTTCCGTAGGGATGATGACACTCTTATGCTTGAAATGGAAGATAATACCGAAATGAAAAAGAAGAAAACAGGGATTACAGACTGTTTTTCTTCCTTTCAATGGATATATTAAGACTGTTCAGCAATAAATGTGAACCAATCATCTAACTCATTTACTTCTTTCTGTGTTTGACAGTGTTCGAAAAGATATTGTTTGTCTAAAGAATCGAAGTTGCTTGCTAACAACTTAAAGCCCCACTCACGATCTTCGAGAGACTTCCAATGAACGGCTGCCCGAAGTCTATCCAAAATAATGTCTTCAATGGAAATAAGGTAAACATAATTTTCATCATCAATGAAAATCTTTTTAACCTTAGAGTAATCACCCTCTAAATAACTGCCCGGTATTTCTATAGCAATCTCTATATTATCATTATAAAAATGCCTACCGTCTTTTTTGAAATCCAGCTGTCCAAGAATATTTGCTATCGTTTCGTACCCTTCTGATACCATATCAATATCCCTAGTGGTGTAATCATTTTGAGTATAGATCGTAACTGAAAGACCTCCAACAATAATGGGTTTTACATTTCTTTCAGCAAGAAGCTTAGTTAATATAGCTGCAGTTTTAAGCATGGCCTCATACTTTCCGGCACTTTTCAGCTTATTGATCTCTATTTGAGCTTGTCTGATATTCAACTACTAACCCTCCGTCAAAAGTACAGGTTTACTTTTGTTTAAATCTACTCAATATTCTCGCCTCTGTAGGATGTTTTGGACGAAGCCGGCCCTTATTCCAGCCACTATTATCAATGCGCTTTTCAAAAGCCTCGATTTGTTTCTGAAACTTTAAAGAATTGCTAATGACTTGTTGTTCGATATCCTTTAAATTTGCAGTAATCATATTGGCATCACCCTTGTTTTTTTTCCATTTTTTCAATGCATATACGCCCTTTTTTATAGACAGTATATGCATTCTCTTTATTTATCATACCATACGATCCTAGTAATGAGTAATTTGAAAATATCCTCCTTTTATACAATAACACTGTCATTCATTACGATCCTGATCCTGTTTAACGAGGGGATTCTAAGCAACTATCTAAACAGGTAATCTTCAATTTATCTTATATAAGTCTTTTACCCTTTCTTTCTTTTTGTAAATATGGATGGAGGGGATTCAGCTTTTTTAGTATTACCTTGATTTTAGTTTTAGAGTAAGAAAAAAATAACCGTAACTCTTTACAGGCTTTACCTGTTCGTTTTGCTTGACTCTCGCATTAGGAACTATTGCCTTGATTCTCAGGGACAGATGAATTTCCAATTCCGATCAAGCACTTCAATAGTTCAACTCAGGGGAGGAGAGGATTCAAAACAAAATAGTTGTCTCGAAAATCATATAGCTGCACGAGACGAATGAAACTATATTAATGGGGAAAGATGGGAGCTTCTGATAGATATAATTATGGTTGCGATGCTACCATAGTGAACAGCTGTGTGTAAAGGAATCTCTCATCGGAAAAGGGAAAGGACTTTTATAAACTTGCTCATCGGCTCCAAGGGGAACTTAATACAACTTTTTCATTAGGGACTAAAATTTACAGGAGTAAATAGTTTAGAAGTCAATGGAATTTACTTAGTTATTAATATATTAAAAGAGAAAATTATGTTGGTGTTAGCATTACCTAAAGCATATTCAGAGATGAAATTTAATGATTGCTTAGTTTTATCACTAAATTGTTCATAATTAACTTTTCGATTTTTAAATTTATTCCAGTGTGTTTTCTCACATGCAAAAGAAAAGCATGGCATGCGTTGGACAATGTTAAGGGGACTTAAAAAATTGTCGATGCAGGCGATGCATAATTTTGCTGCCATGAATCTCAAGAAAATGGCCAATTGGACCTGGCAAGGTCCCTAAATGGTCTAAATAATAGAATCAGAGAGGTCTATCCTTCTCTCAAACGGCTGTAAAACCAATAAAAAATCAAAAAGGGTTCGGAATGAGACCACTCCGAACCCCTTTTGTCGACAAACCGAAATATGTAGAGATATTATTCTCTGCGCACTTTTGCTTTAGCGAATCATTTATTTATTTGTTTGTTTTGAACGTTGTTAAGGCGGTTTTTAATTCTTCAGCCATTTCACTTAATGTTTTGGCTGAAGAGGAAATTTCGTCCATAAACGTTAATTGTTTTTCTGCAGCCGATGCGATTCCTTTTGTGTGTTCAAAGGAACCTTTGGTTACTTCTGATATATCACTCATCGCTGCTGTTACTTCCTCTGTACCCGCAGAAATCTCTTCGGTTGCAGCGGATACCTCTGATACCTGGTCAGCGATGGAGTGGAAGGAATTAGTCATTTGTTTAAATGCACTTCCTGCCGTGTCAAGAATAGCAGAACCTTTATCAACGTCCAACACTCCCTGGTTCATCAATTTGGATGCACTCATGGTAACAGTTTGAACTTCCCGGATAATCCCGGCAATACGTGATGAAAATTCCTGTGACTCTTCTGAAAGCTGTTTAACTTCCGTTGCCACAACCGCAAATCCTTTGCCATGTTCACCAGCTCTTGCTGCCTCAATAGACGCATTCAATGATAGTAGTTGTGTTTGTTCAGCTATGTTTGTTATGCCGGATACCATTTCATTGATTGCTTTTGAGTGTTCCTCTAGTTTTTTGATTTCCCTGGAAACAACACCGACCGAGCTTTTAATCCGCTCCATTTGATCGATAGCGCGCTGAATGTTATTGTATCCTTCTACTGCCTCTTTAGCTGAAGTGGACGTTTGTTCAGAAACATTGGTCGCCGATTCAGCCACCTTTTGTACGCCGCTCGCCATTTCTTCCATCGAAGAAGATGTCTGCTCGGCTCCTTCCATCTGCTGCTCGGTGCCGCGAACAATCTCTTGAGTCGACGTGGCTACTTCATTAGAGAACTTTGCTGATTCATCAGAAATAGCGGTTAACTGTTGCGACGAGGCGGCCAATTGTTCTACAGAATCGTTCACCTGGTTAATCGTCTCTGTGAATGAATCAATCATAGTATTTATATCTGTTGCCACTTGTCCAAGTTCATCCTGTGATCTCGGCCGCAGCCTTGGTGTCAAATTACCAGTAGCCAGCTGTTTGATCACCTTCGTCATATGCGGGATTGATTTTAACATGTACTTGGAAAGCAAGTACACAATCACAATAAGAAGCAGGCCGCCTATACCAAAAAATAAAATGATGTTTTTTATATAATTATTAAGACCAGCCAAAGCTTCTTTTTGCGGAAGTGATGTTCCTACTGACCAACCTGTTGCTGGAACCGGAGAATAGCCAATATATTCCGTTTGGTCATTCACTTTTGCCAGTTCAAGCCCTTTTTCACCGACAGTCATTTTTTTGCCGATGTTGCCGATATCTCCTGACAGATCTGGAAGCTTTTGGTCAAGGATTAATTTATCATCTGGATGATATAAAATAGTTCCGTCACTAGAAATTAAAAATGAATAACCGTTCTTACCAAGTTTGTATGATTGCATAAGCTGTGGCAAATCGTCTAAAAACAGATCCATTGCGACAAATCCAAGCGTTTGATCACCATCTTTAATTTGGGTCATCACACTTAAAATTACTTTACCAAACACTTGATCCATATATGGTTCGGTAAAATAGACATCGTCTTCTGCTAAAGCGGGTTCATACCATGGACGGCTTTTTATATCAAAGCTCTCATCCTGCAATAAATTATCGTTGCCAATCAAAAAGTTTCCTTGATTGCTGGCAACCCAAACCATAGCAATAGAATCATCCGTTTTAACTATTTTGTTAAGTGATTGCATGACACTTTCATAATGAGGATCTGTTCTGGCCTCATTCCGTGAATGAGCCGTTTTTAAGTAATCAGTTATCTCTTGATTGGCTGCAATTTGTCTGGCCATCGCCTGTTTTTCTGCAAACATGCTGTCCACTTGATCCGCAAGAGCATTGCTTTTTGTGGATAGGTTTTCTTCTATGTTGCCTACAAGCAGCGATTTCGTATAAGAATAATTCATCGCCCCTGTTATCGAAAAAACGATGACAATGGCAACAAGCAGCACAAGCGACAGCTTGGTTGAGATGCTTGTACTCCTTCGGTGAAGTCTCTTTTGATCTCTCTTCATTTCTCTTTACCACCTTACTTTCCTCCTACTATCTAGGAAGCTTTTTAATGATTAATCAGACTTTATTACTATTTGTATATCGGGTAATCAAATGAATTGTTAAGCTCTATCTATCCGCGGTTTGAAAGACGAAAAATTCAAAATAAATTTAACAGTCACCGAGAATTGTCTCGTATACTCGAATCAAAACGCACTACATCATATTCATAAAAAAATTTAAGCCAAATCATCTTCTCGTTTGTCTAATTAATGTAAAGACAAAACGAAAGGAGGAATCGCGATGAAGTTTGAACGTTTAGTAAAGAAAGCGCAAAAGGGAATGACAAAGCCTACTTAATGCTTTTCAGCAGTACGAAGATGATATTTACCGGATGGCTTATGTCTATGTAAAAAATAAAAAGGATGCACTAGATATTGCTCAAGAGGCAGCCTATCAGTTATTTAAGAAAATCGGTACATTGAAAAACCAAAGTATTTCGAGACGTGGCTTATGAAAATTACGATCAATTGTGCGCTGAACTTAATCCATAAAAACAAAAAAGTAATTCAGCTAAACCCAGACTTCGAATTTAATGTTGAATTGATTAAGGGAAAGCGATATATAAATAATGAGACTAGCAAATATTAAGGAACAGGCAGGCAGTGGAGGAGTTATCTGGGATTACATAATCTATAGAACCCTTAGTTGTCTCAGATCATAAGCGAGAACGTCTGCTGCTATGAAACAGGCAGGTTCATCATTTTAAGCTGTACATCCACCATCAAGAGGTAGATTTACACCAATAAGGAAGAGGGCAGCGTTAGCTATAATCGGCCAAGAGGGACACGGCTAAGTACACAGGGCTGGAATAAGAGCCAACTAATCTTAAAATAGAAGAAGTCAAAATAATAAATCCTTCGTTCTTCTCCATAAAAGAAAGAATATACTTTCTCATGAAAAACCCACCTTTACTATTAAAATTAAGGGCGAGATCAAATTCATTCTCTTCAATACTTCCGATGCTTTCCTCCAAAAGAGCAAATAAAAAAACGGATTTTAAGTAGCTAAAATCGAACTTTGGGATCACTTTTATACTCAGAACCTATTAAATGATCCTACAAATGAAACTATCAGAAAATACAAAAAACTGTTAAAATGTGGTTAACACCTAGAATTAGCTTCAATTTAATCTCTTAAGGAGGGAAAAAAATGAAGCATTATGTTCGGGTAATTCCATACCAGGTGGTTGAACAGGCAGAAGAGGTAAAAGAAGTCCCAAAAGGCGTGGAATTAATACAAGCTCCTCAAATTTGGAGCGAAACAAAGGGCAAAGGCATGACGGTGGCTGTCTTGGATACAGGCTGCGATACTTCACATCCCGATTTACAGGAACGGATTATAGGCGGGCGAAACTTTACGGATGACGACGGAAGCAACCCTGATATATTCGAGGATTATAATGGGCATGGAACTCATGTTGCCGGAACGATTGCCGCCCAGAAAAATGAGAGTGGCGTGGTTGGAGTCGCTCCTGAAGCAAGTTTACTCATTGTAAAAGTATTGAATAAAAACGGCTCTGGACAATATGATTGGATTATCAAGGGCATCAATTATGCTATAGAACAAAAAGCGGATATTATCTCCATGTCACTAGGAGGCCCAAGTGATACTCCTGAACTTTATGAAGCGATCAAAAGGGCTGTTGCCAATGATGTCCTCGTGGTTTGCGCAGCAGGGAATGAGGGTGACGGCGATGACTCAACTGATGAATTCGCTTTTCCAGGCTGTTATAATGAAGTGATTAGTGTAGGGGCGGTTAATCTTGAGCGGCGCTCTTCCCATTTTACCAATTCCCATAATGAAATCGATTTAGTTGCCCCAGGTGAAGAAATTCTTTCTACGTATTTAAATGGAAGATATGCCACTTTAAGCGGGACTTCCATGGCTGCACCCCATGTTTCTGGAGCTCTTGCTCTCATAAAAACTCTGGCGAACAACAGCTTTGAACGGAAGCTCTCAGAACCTGAGCTCTATGCTCAATTAATTAAAAGAACCGTTCCACTGGGTAACTCTCCAAGGCTTGAAGGAAATGGGCTGATCTATTTAACAGTCCTTGACCATTTGGCAAAAGTATTTGATCAAGAAGTTAAAACCATGTTCTTAAATAATCAAGGCATTACCAGCTAAAACAACTCCATTTAATGGGGAGTACGTTGGCAGAGGGTTTCTTTTGAATAAACCCTTAAGTTAAAGAGAACAAATAACAGACCGGGATTAAGACCGAGCATTTTTTGTGGAATATAAACCCAGATTTTCTTAGCACATGATATAATATAAAACACAATAGAATAGGGATTCTCAAGGGTGGTTAGCACGTCCTCAGAAGAAAGGAGGGGGAGTGCTCGTGACGGTCTTTGAAGCGTTAATGTTTGCATGTACTTTTGCAGGCTTAATCATAGGAATGCTGTCATTTGACCATAAAAAATAACCCACCCTTGAGCCTGCCAGCATAAAGGGTGAGTTAAGTTTGTTGTGAATAGTTTATAGCGATCACCCTAGCAGGGAACCGTCTATTGTATGGACCGCTTGGTGTTCCAGCACCGGCGGTTTTTTATTATATGCTACTTTATGATTATATCATACCTGAAATCCAGCAAGGAGACCAATAAAAAATGTCGAATCCGGATAAAGTTCTTTTGTTTGTAACAAAATTGCATCATAAGTAACAAATCTGTAAATTATCTAATTTTCCTCTACTTCTTTAAATGCGTTGTTATGTTGGTGATTATAAAACGAAATAAGAAAGGGGAAGCACATTGGATAGCATGAAAAAAGTATCTTCAAACAAAAAAATAGGTTTAACAGCTGCATTACTAGAATTGGAGCATAATAAAAAGAGATTTGAAAGTAAAAAAGAGTATTATGACTGGGAAAAGGATCAGCATATAATCTCAAACTATTACGATCAAATTCATTTTAATGAAGCGAACAGAGAAGAATTATTTAAACAATTGAATCATTTAGTTGCCACCACACATACTAATCGGCTTCCTTATAACTCCAAAACCCGAAATTATCTTTATTCATTGGTCGATCTTCAGGCTGACGGGAACTTGAAGAGCATATATTCAGGAAGAGAAAAGGACCCTGAACAAGTCATGAAAGAAGATTACGAATCAGATCGGAAAAGAGAACAAGCTTATGATGAACTGCTGAAAAGTGACTCGGTTAATCATGATCATATACAAGAAATAATGACATCCCTTCAAAGTGAAAACATGTACAATTGCGAACATGTTGTTCCGCAATCATGGTTTGATAAGCGTAACCCAATGAAAGGAGATTTACACCATCTTTTTACTTGTGAAAAAGAATGCAATTCCTTAAGATCTAATCATCCTTATTATGATTTCGTCGATTATTCTCCTAAAATGGAGACCGAAGTAATTAAAACACAATGCGGAAAATACGAAAAGGCTAAATTTGAACCTGAAAGTGGCAAAGGTGAAGTTGCCAGAGCAACGTTGTATTTTTTATTAAGATATCCTGGAGAAATCAGCCAATACAGCAATAAAGACGTTGAACTGTTACTGAAGTGGCACAGTGATTATAAAGTATCTATTTATGAAAACACCGTAACAAGGCGATTTTTGATATTCAAAAAAACCGGAATCCCCTAATAGATTTCCCGCAATATGCTGACAAAATAGATTTTATGCTAGGTTTATCAAATTAATTGGTTGAAATTGGAATACCAGCAACTGTGTGGTCAAATATATGAAATGAAAAACTTGTAGGCAGGTGTATGAACAAGTTTAAGGATGCGCGTAAACGAAGAGGTACCTTCTTTCTAGATTTTCATCAGGGAACAGCCAGTTTAACTAAAATCCAGAAAGGAGCTCTCGAATTTCTTTCCTAATAATAAACCCATAGCAGACGGTCCTTTTCCAGCGTTTAATGATACATTTTAAGAGGATTTGACAAACCAACCGACAGCCGGTTCCTGATTACAGAGGAGCCGGCTTAGTACCCCCTAATGCTCATGTGAAGAGGGGTGTATATTCAGCAGAAGTAGCGATCCATTCTTATTGATGAAACCTATTTGATTATAGAACGTATAAAAACTAAGTTCTTTCATCATGAATATATTAACCAATGCATCATTATTCTAGAGTACAGGAGGTTTGGTTCGTGAAATTTCCCGGCAAGTTCCTGATCAAGTTAATGCTGTTGAGCTCTTATCTCGTAGGTGGTTCTGCTTTTTTTATTCTTTTACTAAGCAAAGAAATTATAACATTAACGAGTCCTTTCTATTTATTAGGCATCTTTTTGTTTGTATACGGATGGGTTTGGTTGGCCCGTACCTACTTGAGTAAACAAAAGGAGAGAAACAAACAACTCACTCAACATAAGATTGTCCACTAGGTTATCTTCTCACGGTTATTGATAACGACTAATAGGCTAATATTCAAACTCAGGTATCCTTTAGTCATCCAGCAACTCACCCTATTAACGTTTGGGCTCTTGAAAAATTTGCTATATCGTAAGTCTGAGGAGTTTATTAAAAAGTAAACATCACATTAAAGAGCAAAAATACCAAACAAAAGCATGGATTAGCAGATCCATGCTTTTGTTTGGTCCACCACCGAGCCGCTGTCTCCAAAATTAAGGCCCTGTTTTTTAGGATTACTTGCGGCTAATTAGGTAATTCTATTGTTAACGACCTTTATAGAAAATTTCCATTTTAGAAAGGAGGGAGGTGAATGGAGTCCCTCTGGCTAGAATATGCTTGGGCGTTGTTAATTTTAATTGGGTTAGAAGGATTGTTATCGGCTGACAATGCCCTTGTACTCGCCGTTATAGCCAAGCATTTACCCGAGAATCAGAAGAGAAAGGCGATAAATTACGGAATCATTATGGCTTTCGCTTTCCGATTTGCTGCTCTTTTTGCGATTTCTTTTATCGCAAACATCTGGCAGATACAGGCAATAGGAGCAGCCTATCTTCTTTATCTAGGCTTAAAGCATATCATTCAAGCCCGGTTCGGAAAACAAAATGAGAACATCCATAAGAACGATAAAAAGGAAGCCTCTGGGAAAGGCTTCTGGCCCACAGTAGGAAAACTTGCTTTGGCCGACCTCGCTTTTGCCATTGATTCAATTCTAGCTGCAGTTGCTCTTGCCCTTGGCCTTCCAGATTCACCGCTTGGTGATTTCGGTGGCATGGATGGAGGACAGTTTATTGTTGTTCTTCTTGGAGGTATTGCTGGTCTTATCTTAATTAAGTATGCAGCAACCTGGTTTGTAAAACTTCTTGCCAAACGTCCAGCCTTGGAAACAACAGCCTATGCAATTGTTGCCTGGGTCGGTGTGAAACTTGCTGTTATTACACTTGCCCACGAGGATATTGGTATCTTAGATCCCCATTTTCCTCACAGTACCATTTGGACTCTAATATTTTATGGAGTATTAATCGGTATCGCTCTGATCGGTTGGTTCGCACCAAGTAATAAAAGATAAATCTCAAAGTTATTTAGACAAGATATTTATTAGGCATGATCTTCCGATAGTAATCTGGGTGGGATGTAGAGGGGAGCTGTTCATCGGAAGCCAGCGACTTATTTTTCGTAAAAGCTCTTGTATATTTCTTCACATAATCGAGCAAAAACACATCATCAATATGAAGGTATCAAAAAATCTTCCAGAGTTGAATCATAAGTTAATAAACCGGTGTACAATACACATTTAAATGACTGTTAAATAACTCAGGCATGGATTTACTTGAATCCATGCCTGAGTTATTTACTTTCTGAATAGAGAGAATCAAGTTATGTGTTAGTCAATTGATTTAAATTCCTGTTTTTATGCCAAAACCTACTAAAATTAAGCCGGTTGATTTTTGGAATGCTTTCTGGAATTTGGAGTTGTTTAACCATTTTTTTGCGTAATCAATTAGATAAACAAGAAACAAAAACCATAATACAGCGAGTAGGGTTAGGATTAAGGCTAATACAATCAGTTGTTGGTTTACATTTTCGTTCAAATTAATAAATTGCGGCATAATTGTTATATACACTAAAACAGTCTTTGGATTAAGAATATTACTAAGTAACGCTTGCATAAAGGACTCTTTATTATGCCGATTTGAAAACTCCATAGGTGCATTGGCTTGAGCTTGAATTTCTTCTAAAGAGAATGCACTCTTAGCAAAAAAACTTTTAATACCTAAATAAATTAAGTAAGCAGCTCCTAAATATTTGATGGTATTAAAGAGAATCACAGATTTTGCAATGACGACAGATAATCCAAGAATAGCAATTAGCGTCCAAAAAGAAAGTCCTGTTGCCATCCCGAGAACCGTATAACGCCCAGCTTTTGGTCCATAGCGAAGCGTGTTTTTCACGAGGAGCATAGTATCTGCTCCTGGTATGATAACCATCATTGCAGCAATTGATATGTACGTTAGTAAGCTATCCATACTATTTCTCCCTCCCACTCTTAATAGTGACTACTTAAGTAACTACTTCTGAAAGTATATCAACTACTCATGGAAAAAATCAACAGATTTTGCTAAAATACCAGTTACAAAGGTAGCGACTAAGGTTGTGTTGGAGGGCGTATGAAAGAAAATATTTTAGAAATATTAAAAAATTTAAATTTTACCGAGTATGAAGGGAAAGCATATCTTACTTTGTTGGAAGAATCACCATTAACTGGCTATGCAGTAGCAAAAAATTCTGGCGTACCACGCTCAAGAATTTATGAAGTTCTGGACAGTCTTACCATGCGCGGAGACATTCTGGTTAGTCCTGGAAACACACCACAATATACACCTGTTCCTGCAAAGGAGCTAATTAAAAGTCGTCGAATGAAGGCAGAAGAGAATTTTGAAATGGCAGAAAAGTCACTAGCGGAGTTTGAACGTTCTGCAAATGACCGTGAAAACATCTGGAATATCACGGGACGCAATGAAATACTCGATAAGGTCAAAGCCTGTATAGTATCTGCCAAAAAAAGAATTCTCTTAGAAATTTGGAAAGAAGAATTTGAAGAATTGGAGTCTGAACTAAGACAGGCAGCAAAAAGAGGAGTTAATGTAACGGTTATTGCTTATGGGGAAATCGTCTCTGATTTTGCTAATGTTTACCACCATTATATGGGTCATGAAATTACAGAAGAGTACGGTGGACGATGGCTAGTTATTAGTGGAGATGATTCAGAAGTAGTAGCAGGTATTGTCTCACTGGAGAAAGATAGCCGGGCAGCCTGGACGATGCATGTAGGCTTAGTCATGCCCATTACAGAATTCATGATTCACGATTTGTATCTCATGGAAATTATGGAGAAACATAAAGATCTTTTAGAAGAAAGTTTTGGGAAAAACCTCGTCAATTTACGCCGCAAATTTTCTATCCATCCGGATTTTAAAAAACATTATGTAGACTAGATTTACGCTATTATCATTTGCTTTATACAACATAAGGCTTCATAGCAATTAATGCTTTTTCTCAAACTGACAGGTATTAGATAGAGTTCATAGGAGCGAGCAGTTCCAACAACCGTTAATCTTCAACAATCGATTACACTTGTTATACAAGACAGGTAGAAAATGAGCAAAATTTTAATAAAAATGGAAATAAGCCCGCTGGATAATAATCCACTTTTATCCATATCTTTCAAAATAAATTCTTTTTATTTATTGCAAGGTGCCGGCTTGTGAGGTATTTTGAATCACACTTTATTTCAAAGTAACAGTAAGTGATTAGCATTTCATTGGACTTATTGAACTTATGATTGAGGAAAATAAAATGATCTTTGTATTAGACTTTTGTGTCAACCGTTATAATTGTTTTTTATATACAAATAAGAGAAAAGGGGGTGGCACTCTTTTATAAACTGTTCGCCAAATTCTTATTTGACGAACAATTAAATAGAAAATGGGACGAGGGTGTGGTAAACTATCCCTGATGAAATCAAAATGCAAAATACGAACCAAACCTCCCATTATAATGAAACTTATTCCATGGTGAAACGTAGATAAACTAAACTTGATCACCAATCACAACGTGAATGATTAGCTGCTATCATTTCAATTTTAGGAGGTTTGGTTCATGAGAATGTCCAGCAAGTTCTTAATGAAATTAATGTTGGTAAGTGTTTATCTCGTTGGCGGTGCTGCTTTTTTTATTTTTCTATTAAACGACAGAGTATTAACAGCATCAAATCCTTTATATTGGTTGAGCGTCTCTGTATTTATGTATGGATGGGTTTGGTTGGCGCGTACATATTTGAGTAAACGAAAGAAAAAGGAATCGATAGCTGCCACGTCACATAAAGTTGTCTTTTAAACATGGATGTTGATGAAAATTCCTAAGATGATGGTAACCCTTAACTCGTTTTGTTGAGCATCATGAACAGTGATAGAATCTCTACGGACTCCATAACTAAGAGCAAACCGACCAGATTCCATTCCAGAGCTTACTTTGGTAATCATATAAAATAGCAGCAAGTATTTGTTAGGACAAAATTGACGGAGGTCTTTTAATATTGGATAAAAATATGGAGAGCATGATCGTAGAAACGCTAAATGAAGACGTATCTCCAGTTTTAATCTATTTATTCGGTTCAACGGCCAAAGGCATTACACATCAGGACAGCGACATTGATGTCGCCTTTCTCAGCAGTGAAGAGAAAATCGACCAATATGAACTCTTTTTGCTTGCTCAAAAGCTGGCAGCAAAGCTTAATCGGGATGTAGATTTGATTGATTTAGGCCAAGCGAGCACAGTTTTTAAAGCACAAATAGTTTCCACGGGCAAGGCGATTTATTGCGCAGACGAACAGAAGAAAGCTTATTGGGAGCTACACACCTTGAAAATGTATGCCAAGTTAAACGAAGAACGTTCTCCCATCCTGAAAAATATAGGCGAAAGTGGGTCTGTTTATGAAAAGTGATGTGGTTTTGAACAAAGCCAGTATGATTGAACGCTATATTAAGCGGATACATGAAGAGTACAACAATACGCCTAAAAATCTAGAGAACTGCACCAAGCAGGACTCGATTATTTTAAACCTCCAGCGGGCGTGCGAGGCCAGTATCGATCTCGCCATGCACATAGTGGCCGATAAAAAGCTCGGCTTGCCGCAAAATAGTCGGGATGCTTTCACGCTCTTGGAAGATCACGGGATTATTCCCTCCTCTCTCTCCTCCAAAATGAAAGCGATGGTGGGATTTAGGAATATAGCGATTCATGGTTATCGGGATATCAATCTGGACACCTTGCAAAAAATTCTTGAAAACCATTTAGTTGATTTCATGCAATTTACGAAAACCATTCTCTTATATTAATCAGTTTCGAATAATAAAATTATGTAAACTGTTCGCCAAAATTGTGTTTGGCGTACACTTGATTGTTTTTGAATAATAAACTATGGCGGTGATCATCATGCCTTCTTCATCAAGAGAATATCAGCAAGCCGAAATCCGGATAGAAGAACAATTAAAACAAATGCCTGATTATGTAAAAGAATATGTCCGGGCCAAAAAACGTGCTGGGCTCTCCTCTACCACTTTGCTGGAGTATCTTTACGATTATAAAAAGTTTTTTGAATGGCTCCGATTAGAAGGCATTGCTAGTGAGCCTGATAATGCCTCTATTCCCTACACGGTTTTGGAAAAACTTCGAAAAAAAGAGGTAGAATTTTTCATTGATTATTTAAGTGAAGAAAAAATAGAGGAACGACAAGGCGTATGGAAGACCCGTTCTGCTGCTCGCGTGACGCGGTATATACAAGCCCTTAAATCTTTGTTTAACTATTTGACAAAAGAAACGGAAGACGATGATGGAGAATGCTATTTTTACCGGAATGTGATGGCAAAAATTACGACGGCAAAAGATAAAGAAACAGCCAATCACAGAGCACGGCGTATCAACAGCGTAATCCTAAATACCGAAGAAATACAGAACTTCCTCTTTTTTATGAAAAATGAATATGAACATACCCTTTCCAAACGGCAAAAGTCCCTTTTTATCAGAGACAAGGAACGGGAGGTGGCGATGATCTCCTTAATGCTGGGCAGCGGTGCCCGAGTCAGCGAGATCGCGAGTCTCACCCTTTCGGATATCGATATACCAAAAAACCAGATAGATGTGATCCGAAAAGGAGGAAAAGCCGACTCAGTGAACGTCCTCCCTTCTTCTATGTCAGACCTGCAAGCGTATCTAAGCATACGAAAACAGCGGTATGGAGCGACGGACAGTGATATATATGTTTTTCTCTCTAAGTATAAGGGAAAAGCGCAGCCTATTACGGTGAGGGCAATACAGAAGAATCTTAAAAAATATACAGAGGCTTTCACCTATGGAAAAGCATTAAGCCCCCACAAGCTGCGCCATTCTTTCGCAAGCGAATGGCTTCGCAATGGAGGGAATCTCGTCCTGCTTCGAGATCAGCTTGGGCATAACTCTATTGAGACCACTTCCCTTTATACAAACCTTTCGGATAGAGACAGCCAGCAGTTTATGAACGAAATAGAAAAAAATCGAGGAAATGAGCAATGAGTTTTCTGCCTACAACCTAAACAGATTTTAATAAAAATGTTTTCTAGTGTGCGAGATGTTTTTGTTAATTGAAAGAAAAGTACTATCGTTAATTTTTTTGTAAAGTGCCTTATCTAGTTCCGTACACTTAAAAACAACCATGTGTAAAATTTATATTTTACACATGGTTGTTGGTGGTTTATAAAAAGATTGATCAAAACAGATTCTTAATATGTTTAACATAATCAATATTTATAAAAAAGTTTGATTAGAAATAAAATGCTCATTAGATTGGAGTATACTTGTTTTCAAATTCAGTTTTTGCCATTTTAGTGTATTTGTTAACAAGCTCTGTTTTGCTTCCGTATATCCATCTCCGTCATGTTCATTGTATAGCCTTTCATAAACATCATATGAGGTGCTGGCTTTTGTGGTTGCTTTTTAACAATATACTCCATTTTTCTCTAACACACTTACTAAAAACTTCAAATCGCAGTCTTCTGTTATTTCAAGCAATATATCTATCGTTGGCTTTGCTAATAACCAGTTAACAGAAGTACTTCCTATGTGATTTATTCGTTCAATATTTTGATTACCGATTATGTTGTTAAGCAATTTTTCTTTTTGTAAATACCAATCTTTTTATATTGGATTATGTTCTTTTAGTATAATCGGAAATAGTTCTCACAATTCTTCAATTGATGTTTTTGATAAACTTTTACCCACAATACAATCCCCGATTACTTAGTGAATCGTTTCACGCCTTACTAAATAAAGTCACAAACATTCTACCATGACGATCTTAGCCACACTATGACGGCCATCGTAGAGCACATCGTCAAAGAGTATATTCATTATTATCAGGATATCCGCATTCAACCCAAACTAAACAACCAATCCCCGACACAATATCACCAACTAGCTGCTTAAAGGTGTTTTGATCCCTGTCTCAAAAATGGGGGTCAGTCCCTATTCCGATACATTGTCTTTATTATTCTGGTGTTTTCCATAGTTGTTCAAGAAGGATAACAATTATAGTGCCAACAAGAAGGCCATTGCTAACGATATATTGCAGAACCGAGGGAAGATCTTCAAATATACCAGCAGGAAGAAACATTAAACCAATGCTTATTAATAAAGTGATTCCTAATATCGTTAACCGCCGCTGGTCTAGTTCTTCTTTCAGAATCGACTGAAAGGCAATTCCTATCATTTGGACAAACGATGCTAACAGCGCTGCACTGGCAACAGGACTCGGAAGCAGAGCTAAAAAATTGACGACCGCCGGTATGAGAGCTATGCCTGATAAAGATAAACTTGCTATAAGGAAGGGCTTTATTCTTTGTTGTCCTGTCAATTGAATAAAACCTGCAGATACAGGTAATGGAACTACTCCAATTGTAGAGACAAGAGCAGACATAAAATGTGAAAGTCCCCCTGCCCAACTCCCACGGTTAATCAGTTGTTTTTCAGCCTCTTTTGATTCAGGAAGAACTTGTTTGGCAGCCGCAATAGCCGCAACCGTATTAGACACTAGAATAAAGGTAAACAAAACAGACGTTGTCACCATTCCAGCATCTAGTTTTGGACTCCCCCACGCAAAAATTTCTGGCACTTTAATGAAGGAAGCTGACTTGGAAAAAGTAGTAGTTGTCTCACCAAGCAAGACAGCTAAAAGCCACCCCAGTAATATCCCGATTAACATAGCATAGCTCTTAATCCACCCTTTTCCTTTAATGGACAACAAAATGACAAGCGCGAATACTCCGAATGAGACTACTGCTATTCCATAGTTCGGGTGGGGAGCCACGCCTTGCAAAGCCATCATTCCTTTTAAAAAAACACCACTTAGCTGAAGAGCTAATATCAAAAGAAAAGAACCTGTAACTAAAGGAGTAAACAAAAATAGCAGCCGATTCACTAAACCGGTTACACCGAGAATGAAGAGAAGAAGGCCTGCAACAATTAGCCCTCCTTCTAAAAGTTGTAAGGTTTCTCTCATGTTTTGTCCTTGCTCGGTAGCAACACTTGCTAAAATGACAAATACACTAACCCATGAGCCTGCGGGTCCGTCAGCAATTGGATACCGATGGCCGAGCCATCCTTGTATAAAAGAACTAATGCCTACAACGAAAAAGGTTCGTTGCATTAGGGAGGAAATTTCCTCAATAGATAAATGAAATACGCCACCAATGACAATCGGTAACGCGACAGAATTAGCTAATAGAAAAATGAACCATTGAAATGTACTTAAGCTGCCATAAAAACGTTGTTTCTTCATATTATTTTCCCCTTCACTTTGAGCGATTCATTATAGACAAAAAACCTTTTTATAAATAATTATAAATTCGATATTTTGCTGCCTTGTATGGTATGTATTCTTTACTTTCTACAAACTATTCATTGTGCTTAAAGGTTCCCTGTAATACCATTCTTATAACCTTCTTTTAAACATTGATATGTATATTATTTTTTTCTCTGCTTCTCTATGCCATAACTAATATATCCGCGAAAGAGGATATATCCAAGTATAAAAGATAATAATGACAGGCAAAAGAAGTTGCCGTAACGGTTTTCTGCTTTCTAGTTTCGTGATTACAGAAATTAATAATTATGGTTGATACTATAGGTTTAAAGCTACTAAAGTTACTAAAAGAGAATTCAAGAATGTAACGGAAGGATATTGGCCAATAAATTACATATGGCTAGGCAGGCTGTGGGGAATCGTATTTGAAGGTTAAAGAGTATGGGCATAATATTGAACGATAGGCAACCACAACAAATAAAGCGAAGCTTAGACAGCCTATAACTGGAAAGATGGAGTCCTGAAACAATCACTTGTTTTAGGACTCCATCACGAGTCTTTATTGGAAACTTCATGCTTGCATAATCCAGTTTTCTCATTTGCTACTTAAGAATTAAATTGAACCCGATACAATCTTCCCTTTATATATCACAGCGTGACGTTTAGCCCTTCTTGCGACCGTTTCCGCTGAACAACTCGCTTCGACAAGTACCAGATTGGCATCTTCCCCCTCTAAAGGCCATACTCGTTGTTCCTGTTTATTTAACACTGCCTTCCCGCCCGTAATAACATGCAGCGTCTGTGCAAGGGATTTCTCATCAATCCAACCGAAACGCTCCGCCATTCTGCTAGCTCGTTCTAAAATGTCTCCATTGCCAAATGGGGCCCACGCATCATAAATATTATCTGATCCTGCAGCTACATTCACTCCTTTTGTCAGCAATAGATCAACTGGGGGCATCTTGCTGTCTATTGGCACACTTGTAATAATTGTTATTCCAGCCTCCGCCAGCATATCTGCTATTTCATTGGTTTCCTCTTTTGATATTTCTCCGAGGCAATAGGCATGACTAATAGCTACTCTCCCTTGCCATCCAGCTTCTTGCGTAAGTGAGATTAGGCGTTTTATTGTAAATGCTCCTAGGTGATCTGAATCATGTAAATGTAAATCAATATCGCTATTCGACTCAACTGCAAGCTCTACCATTGAATATAATGAGGCTTCAATATCTCTATCAATTCCTCCGGGATCTACACCACCAACCAGATTGGCCCCAAATTTCAATGCCTCTCTCATGATAGCCGTAGAATTAGAACGCAACAGCCCTTGCTGAGGAAATGCAACAATTTCATACGACAGTTTGTCAGAATAACTATTAAGTGCATTTAAAACGGATTCCAAGTTCTTTAAACCCACTTCTGGATCTACGTCTACATGTGTGCGTATGTGGGTGGCTCCTCCATCCAGTAAGCGCTGTAACATATTTTCAGCACGCTCTTCTGTCGTGAGAGACATGTTAGCCAGCATCTTTTTTTCAATGGCCAATCGCTCAACTATATTTTCCGACGGAGTGCATGCCCTCCATGTTTCTCCCAAAAATGTTTTATCCAAATGGCAGTGCTTCTCTACAAAGGAAGGGAGTGCTAGTAAGTGATTGGCATTATATATGGGCAAACTAGATTCTAACAGAATATCAGCAGAAATTATCTTCGCAATCTTCCCCTCTTCAATAAATAAATGATAAGAAGCACTCTTAGTTCCAATCGCCCTGTCGCCTTCATACTCATATCCTTCTTGTAAACAAACATTCTGTATCCAATACGCTTTATTCATTATTCCCATCCCTCACATTTTCTTATATCTATTTAGTGTGAACTAAGATAAGCTTCCTGCAACAATTTTTCCTTTAAACATGGTTGCTTGGCGCTTCACTCTTCTTGCGACCGCTTCAGCTGAACAACTTGCCTCGACAAAAACAGCATCGGCCTGATCACCTACTAGCGGCCATATACGCTTTCCATTTGAATCAAGCGGTGTTTTTCCACCAGTAATAAACGAAAGCGCCTTAGCCAACGATTGCTCGTCAATCCAGGAAAAGCGTTCTGCCATTAAACTTGCCTTGTAAAGCATATCTCCTGTACCAAATGGGTCCCAGTGATCAGTAATACTATCCGTTGCCAGCGAGACGGTTACCCCTTTTTGGTGAAGAAAAGGAATAGGAGGTGTAGAGAAATCGTACTCAATGGGAACAGTAGAAGCGATAGATATTCCCGCTTTGGCTAATAATTCAGCCGTTTCCCCAGCCTCTTCTAAAGAGACATCTCCAAGACCGAAAGCATGGCCGATTGATACTCTTCCTTGCCAGCCTGTTTTCTCTGTAAGCGCAGCTAGCCGTTTCATTGTAAAAGTTCCCAAGTGTCCTTTGTCATGTAGATGAAGGTCAATGCCGGCATCAGCTTCAATTGCAAGCTCAAACATTGCTCTCAAGGATGTCTCAATATCTTCATCCACAGTTGCAGGGTCTACTCCTCCAACATGCGTTGCTCCTCTTTGCAATGCTTCTCTTACTAAGTTGATTGATTTACTGCGCAACAAGCCGTGCTGAGGAAACGCAACAAGTTCATATGTAAGCTTGTCACGATAAGATTCTAATGCTTGCGAGATAGCCTCAAAATTCTCCAGCCCAATAGTGGGGTCTACATTGCATTGAGCACGTATATGTGTTGTCCCGTTTTGTAAAAGAAGGTCCATTATTTTTTCCGCTCTCTCCTTAGTAACAGGAAGCAAATGAGGAAGCATTTCCTTCTCCTCTTCTATTCGCCCAAAGATATTAACAAATGGAGTAGGAGCTTTCCAGGGACCACCATAATATGTTTTATCTAAATGAATATGCATGTCTTGAAATGAAGGAAGCATAAGCAAACCCTTTGCATCCTGCTTTGGTAAATCTCCAGTTAATGGTTTAGTAGCTATAATAATTTCCTTTATTGTCCCCTGGTCAATGCGGATATGACATGACTCTGTATTAGTTTCTGCTACAACATTGTTTTTGTAGAGAAGGCTGCTTTCAAGCAGAACATTTGTTAACCAATAAGTTGTGCTCATATTTCTTTTCCTCTCTTTTCAATAGGTTGATTTGAGTAATAGTCTAATCCCGAGGGA
Source organism: Bacillus sp. PK3_68 (assembly GCF_003600835.1). Classification (NCBI taxonomy): domain Bacteria; kingdom Bacillati; phylum Bacillota; class Bacilli; order Caryophanales; family Bacillaceae; genus Bacillus; species Bacillus sp. PK3_68. The sequence goes on from NZ_NQYC01000002.1 coordinate 110,360, forward strand.
AGCTTCTTAAAAAAGTTAGTGCTTAATATAAGATAAGTTAAACCAATGCCTAACCAAATTAGGCCCGCAGTCTTTGCATGGATATCTAATTTGTACAAAAAGAAAAATATCGTTAATGCCCCAATAAAGGGAAATATGAGATGTCGAATAAAGTTTACACCCCTACGTTCTTTCTGTTTAAAATAGTAGTAAAAGATAACTGAGAGATTTACAAACAAACATCCGAAAAGTGCTCCAAAATTTACTAGAGAAATAGCTGTTGTTAAATTGAGAAACAATGCACTTAAACTGATAATTCCAATAAATAGAATGTTATTAGTCGGAGTTAATGTTTTTGGATTAATATAGCCAAAAAACTTCTTTGGCAGCACGCCGTCTCTCCCCATTTTATATAGCATCCGCGAACAAGCTGTCTGCCCTGCTAATGGTCCAGCTATAGCCCCTATTACTGTAAAGAAAGGATAAATCACGGCCAGTACCCCTAACCCTATTTTCTTAAAGAGTTCAAGCGACCCTGTTTCAACATCTTTGAATTCACTCCAACCCGTTGGCCAGGCTAACATCATTAAGTAGGAAACAGAAACGAACATGATTCCTACCCCGGCACAAATAATTAAAGCTGCTCTTGCAACATTAACTTTTGGATTAATTGCTTCTTCAGCAACAGTAGTTACGGCATCAAAACCAAAATAGGACAATACAAGAATAGATGCCCCTGTAAAAATTACATTCCAACCTGCTTCAGGTTTAGAGATTTCGTTAAGGTTTAAAAACGCATCTAAATTTAAAAACGTTCCCGCTCCTCCACCGCTTGCAATATATTTACATATAAAAAGTACAACAATCACCACGATGGAAAGCTGAATAATAACAATCGTATTGTTTACCCATGCAGTTACATTAATCCCAATATAACTAACTGATGTTACCAAAACGGTAAGACCAACAATCCATACCCATTTTGGTATGTTAGGAAAAAGTGCCTCCAGGTAGTTTGCTGCAAACGAATAAGATAACATTGGAACAAGAAGATAATCCATCATCACAGTCCATCCTGTTAAAAATCCCATATACGGATTCATTGCTCGTTGAACATAAGTATAAGCAGAACCAGAAGTAGGAAAAGCAGAAGACATGCGGCCATAACTATATGCTGTAAATATCATAGCTAATGCAGTTAAAGCATGAGTTAAAGAAAACATCCCATGAGTCATATTAGAAACAATTCCATACATATCAAAAATAGTAGTAGGAATTAAGAAAGCTAATCCGTAAAAGATAAGCGAAGGAAGTCCAAGAACTCGTTTAAATTCCTCTTTGGATTGTAGCTTTCCATGATTAACTGTATGTTCACCGTTCATATCCCATCTATCCCCCTTAATAATTTACCTAACTCAATAATAGAATCTATCTATGATCAAGCTCTTTTAACATTTCTTGATAGCTTCTTTGAACATCTTCAATATGTTCCCTCATCAGTTTAGAGCACTTTTCCGCCTCTCCTTTTTTAATGGCTCTTAGAATTTGCTGGTGATAATAAAGAGCATTTTCTACATCATCATAGACAGCCATTTCAATCCGGATTTTTTTGAAAAATTCAGAGATTGAGTTATAGACTTGGATAATTACATCATTGTTTATTGAGCGAGCTAACGTCCCGTGAAATACAAGGTCAGGCACAATAATAGACGATTGCATTTTAATACATACTTCTAAGTCAACAAGTGATTTTTCAAGAATGTGTATCTCATGCGTCTGAATTCTTTTTGCAGCCAAATAGGCGATTTCAACCTCTATTACTTTACGGAATTCCAGTAAATCAAGTGAGTTGCTAATATCCATTGGCATCATGAAGGATTTTGGAATCTCTATATCTTCTATGAATGGATTCTTCTTTACAAAAGCCCCCTTCCCTATTCTTTTTTCAATAATTCCTTTCTCAGATAACGCCTGCAAGGCTTCTCTGACAGAAGCCCTACTTACTTCTAACAATTTGGCAAGCTCTCGTTCGGAATGAAGTTGTTCTCCAGGCTGAAGGTTTTTCTTATGGATAAAATCACATATAAATTTTTGTACAGTCTCACTTACAATTGCCACAAAAATCCTCCTTAATTCATCATAGAGTCCAGACCGGTCAGACCAGTCAGACCAGTTTCCTCAAAAATTATACTAACTATATAAAAACTCTAACTTTTCACCCCCCTCTTTCTTCTAAATCGGTAATATTTTTTGATTTTTCGGTTTCTTATTTGCAAATGTCATGCCAATTTTTATTGATTAGTTTCCGTCAACTAGGAAAAAGCGTTATAAAAAGAAACCAAACGGCGAACATGTACCCATATTGAGTATGCTAGGAACATAATGAGCACGCCCTTTCATTGAAGAATTGACAGACATCGACAGAAAATCTTTTTCCTACTTATGAGTTAGCCCAGGGAGCGTTATCAAGAAAGCTGATATTGGTTAAAAATTGCTAAAGATCTAGTCAACACACCAAAGGCCATTCCACAGGCGTTGTTATTAAATCTGCTATGAACGCTGAGTGCTATTTAAAACTAAACAGTAAAAATTAATTGTTCCTGTGCCCCTATATGCACAGTTTCTTGAAACAGTCTATATTTCTTGCAATAAAATAATTTCCAAAAATTTTTCTCAAGTTTTTTCTTTATTCAACTCAACAGGCTCTAGTTATTAATAAAATGGTTAGGATTGATATGCATTTAAGAATAAAAAATTCAAAGAAGCATAATTTATATCTAATTTTTAAAGAGAAGTGTTACAAATCAGCAAGTGTTAATTTGTTTTGCTTTCTTATAAAATTGACCGCTGTACAAACGACAATTTTATCAAACCAACTTTTTATTGAACTCATTTCTTGAACGGCTTCCAGAGACGTCAGCGCCTTTTTTATCGATTCTTGAACTATCTTCTTGTTTTTTTACATAACTAAACGCTAAGCGGCAAATATCCTCTTTATGATCAGTAATAGTGAAAAGCGCAGCCTATTACCGTGAGGGCAATACAGAAGAATCTTAAGAAATATACAGAGGCTTTCACCTATGGAAAAGTATTACCCCCCACAAGCTGCGCCATTCTTTCGCAAGTGAATGACCTCGCAATGGAGGGAATCTCGTCCTGCTTCGTGATCAACTTGGCCATAGCTCTATTAAGGTCATTTCCCTCTATACGAACCTTTCGGATAGAGAGCCAGTAGTTTATGAACGAGATGAAAAAAAATGGAGGTAGGGATTAATAAGTTTTCTCCCGATCATTTAAAAAGGGGTTAGTAAAATGAATTGATGATGAATCACTGTTTCAGGTAATTTAAAAGAGAAATACGTTTTTTCAAAAAACGTATTTTTCAGTTTAATAGTAGAGCTAATTATTCATAAACAATAATTAGTTCTAACTGCTTGGTTTTTATGTTGTTTCTATTTGAATTATACATAATTTGTATTATTAAAATGTTGATTTTTTTATTTAAATTTCTTCCCTTTGTTTTTCAGGCTGTTTCAATTTTAATAAGATGCATCACTTCTATTCCTAAAATAATAGCTTCAACTGTACAAAAAGATCTCAACCCTAACATCGAATAGGGATGGATAATTATTTCAATAACAGAAAAAACTTCTACACCCCTTCATTTTTAGCCCCTCTTCCATATAACCTCTATACCCTCACGCTTAGTAATCTTTAGAAAAAGTTTGATGATTTTTGTGATCGTTAGGCCATTAAAGCGCCCAGTTTGTTAATAGTCTTCACTTATCAACAGCAATTAGCTAAGTTAGAATAAGGAAAAGGGGTGTTGCCCTATGATGGTCAACACCCCTCTTAATAAAAAACATTTTCTATTTATTTAGTTCTTCAAAAAACTTAATGTTTGTTTCAAAATTCGAAACTGATTGGGTTTCTTCCGCTTGTTTTACTAATTTTACAACCATATCATTATAAGGTGTTAAAATTCCTTTGTCTGCTGCCAGCCGCGGAACGACCCCATTTATATAATCAATTTCAGTCTTACGTTTCTTTTCCAGATCCTGCAGCATGCTTGCTTTTAACAGTCTGGAAGATTCCATGAATTTTCGAAGTGTTTGGACACGCTCAGGAATATCTTTTTCGCTTTTTATTTCTAATGATGCAATATCAAAGGTATTCATTTTAGCAAATTTCACACCGTTTACATGTCCTACTTTGATCGTTTCATCAGCAATATGCGCAGCACTTACAATACTGACTTCATGATCAAGTACCCCTCCAAACTCCTTGTTTAGTGCAGCTGATAAACCGCTAAATGCATTGTTAATCAATAATTTTGACCATTTTGTCCCAACCAGGTTATTAGAAATATGGGTACCCCCCACAAGATCCAAAATGGATTTAATCTGCTGAATTCTTTCCGTTGTTTCACCGTTTAGTTCTCCAATTTGGAAAGCATACTCTTTAAAATGAGTAAATTCTGTTGTAAGTTTTGATACCCCCGGCTCCATAAACGTCGCACCGAATTCAACAGACCCAGCAATTACTCGTTCTCGGCCAACAATGGAAGCCACCTTTTCTTCAGGTATGCCGTTTTGTAAGGAGAGGACTACACTTTGTTCACCTAAAAATGGCAGCAAGTTTTTTAGTACAGAATCGTTAAATAATTGCTTTGTTAAAAGCAAGACTAAATCATAGGTTCCTGACATGTCATCAGGGGTAATAGCTTTCACCTTTGCTTGAAAATCTGTTGTGCCGATTATTTTTGCCCCTGTCTGATTTAAGGCGTCAACATGTGCTTGATAGACATCAATCAACTCTACATCTTGTCCGCCGGCAGCAATATATGCACCAGCGATGGTTCCTAAAGAACCTGCTCCTAATACGGCAATTCTCATTCGAATTTCCCCCTACCTTTTCATACTCATTATAAACATCGATTCATCATCAGCTTTTTTGATTTGCTTTTGTTACTGTTTGATCAGTCTCATGAAATATTCCTATCTTTATCGGGATTAATGTTGATTGTTCATTACATGGAGAACCGATATTTGCTTTTGATCACGTTTGTTTTCCAATTCCTCAATCTGTACTTTTCCGTAAGAATTCATTGCCTCATTTGATAATTTTTGAACGGTGGATTCGTCTAGGGTTGGATTTCCAAGGTTTTTCCATCCTGATTGTAAATTAGGACCAAGATGTTTAAGAAATGCCGGGAGTCCCCCTTTCCCCCTCCAAGATGGAATGTGAGGAACGGACCGCCAACTGCCCATCGTAAACCGATGGAATTTGTTACGATTCGATCCAAATCTTTCATTGAAACGACTTCTTCAAGAACTAGATGGATCGCTTCTCGAAAGAGGGCGGATTGCAATCGATTAGCAACAAAACCGGGGATTTCTTTTTTTAATACCATGGGCTCTTTTCCTAATGATTTATAGAAAGCAATGGCATCATTAACGGCTTGAACTTCTGTATGTTCTCCTGGTACCACTTCAACGAGCGGAACGAGATGCGGGGGTTAAATGGATGTCCGATTAAAAGCCGACCCGGATTCTTCATTCCTTTTGCTATTTCGCTTGAAGGGATTCCGGAAGTGGAGGACAGCAAAAGCGTTTCTTTAGTTACTGCTTTTTCAATTTTAGAAAACAATTCCTGTTTGAATTCAACTCGTTCTGGTCCATTTTCTTGGACAACAGCCGAGCCTTGAAGCGAACGTTCCAGATCCTGCTCTATTTCTAAATGATCCGTTAGATTTTCAGTTGGCAGTCCAAGAGCTTTTAACGTAGGCTTGATTTGTTCAATCCCATTAAGAACTACTTCTTTTAAGTCAGGACGAGGATCATTCACACGCACTGTCAATCCATAGGCTAAAAACAAGGCGGTCCAGGAAATCCCTATTGTGCCAGCTCCAATAACGGTTACTGGATTAAATCGTTGCAATTCTTCAGAGAGCGTTATCTTTGAATTGGACATGTATGGTTTACCTTCCTTTCTACTTTTCAGCTAAATAATCATATATAACAGTTGGAGAGGGCAATGAAAGCTCTGTTAGAATATGAGAAGCCGATACGACCTCAAGTACAGGCAAATCCGCCATTGGTGCCAACGCATGTGCGAACAGCTCCAGCCTTGCAGGTCCTGACCAAGCACCAAGTATTTTAATATCCGTAATTTGGCTCCGGACCAATTCGCAAATTCTTGGATAGCCATCATATCCTGGCATTTTTTTTAACATATAATTCGGTCTAACGATTTCTTTAAGCGCCTCCGAATGATCAAGCGGAAAATGCTTATACCCCATTGTAGCTGTGGCCACCCGCAAAGTACTATAATCCAAGGTTCCGACTAAGGTGTCGGAATCAACATATAAACTAGGCTTGCCTAACTTTTTAGGATACGCTGCTATTTCTCTGCCGGAAGCGATGGCAGGAAAGCTATCTACATACATGGCATGAAGATAATCGCCTTCTTCCCCTTCAAAGCTTACAGGGATGACCTGCCCACACTCTGTATAGGATCCTAGCCCTGTAACATCCGGCATTTTCATAATTTCAAATCTGACAAGTGGATCTTTAACCTCCAATGGCTCCGGAACTATTTTTTTCAATCTTTCAAGATCGGTCCTATACAAAATATTTAAGTATTCACGATTATAAAAGCGGTATGGACCTAAAGGAAACGCCCCCGCATCCAAAGGAGTTGTAAACTGCTTAACTACTTCATCCTTTCTCACTTAAATGACACCTTCCTTTTTTAATCAGGTTCTTAAAAAAATTTTCATGTTTATCTTGCCCTCTTGTACTTTTTCTACATCCATAATTTTATATCGGATTTCATATTTAATCTAATACATGTTAATGTATAAATATATTTATTGTAATAAATTATAGGGGTGTAAAAAAATAGATGGAGCTGCTTCAATTGAAATACTTTCAGACGGTTGCTTATACAGAGCATATTTCTAAGGCTGCCCAACAACTAAATATTGCTCAGCCTTCATTAAGCCTCACAATTAAGAGACTTGAGGATGAATTGGGAACAAAGTTATTTGATAGGAAAGGAAGAAATATTGAATTGAGTTCTTCTGGAAAAATTCTTTTGAAACATGTGAACAAGATTTTTACCGAAATTGAAAATGCAAGAACGGAGATTCAAGCGAAAGATCAGGAAAATGCACGCACCATTAAAATATCGATTTCCAATCCCAGATTCCTCACAGGGCTGATCAGTGAATACATTACCCAATATCCGGAAATAAAAATACAACAGGGAATTGGAGTGAGAAGTGGAATACTGGAAAGCTTAAAGAAGGGGGAGATTGATTTAGGTATAGCAGGTCCACCTATAGTGGATGAAGAGATAAAAAGCTGTGTATTGTTAGATGAGGACATTGTCCTGGTATTGCCCTCCACCCACAGGTTGGCAGGCCATTCAGAAATCTCTTTAAAAGATGTTGCCAATGAACCTTTTATTTCTCTGGCTGGTAATGAGGAATACAGTAAATTTACAAACGAACTTTGTGAAAAAGAGGGATTCACTCCCAAAAATAATTTTGAGGTAGATTCTAATCTATTAGCAGAAATCATTAAGTTAGATCAAGGTGTAGCATTCCTTCCTATTTCAGTGTGCAGAAAACACCATTTACATTACGTAAAAATTGCAGATATTGCCCCGACCTATACAGTCGGACTGTCTTGGGTAAAAGATGGGTTGTTATCTCCTTCAGTAAAAGATTTCCGGGACTTTATTATTTCCTATTTTAAAGATAACTACCAAATGTTCAAAGTTCCCTAAACGCTTTCAATATTACTAAGGCAACAACCTGGTCCGTTTGTTCAATAAAATGATTATATTTTTTAACAAATTTATTATCTCTATGCACAGGAAACCTTTGAAAGTTGGGTTTCCTTTAAATTTATCCAGTTATCAATATTAGATTTTAACAGAGCCAAAAAAGCCCAAAGGCCGCGGCCTTTGGGCATCATTCGTTACATGGATGGCGAAGATGGCACCTGTGTATTGTCTTTTTTCAATAGCCAGTATTGGCTGCCGAGCATAAGAACAAACGCAACAAGACCAATCGCACTATAGATTCCTTCAGGGTAGATCAAAAGGAATCCAATGATCACCGCAACTGCTCTTTCTAAAAAGTTAAGCCTTCTCATCCAGTAGCCGATCATTCCTGCACCGATTGCAATCATGCCGACGAAGGCAGTGGAAATGACCCAAAGTGCTTCTATCCACGTCGTATCAATCAGCATCAACTGTGGAGAGATGACAAAGATATAAGGAATGATAAAAGCCGCTATAGCAAGCTTTGATGAGATGATTCCTGTCCGTACCGGTTCACCGCCAGACACCCCAGCTGCTGCAAAGGCCGCGAGTGCTACAGGAGGCGTGATATCGGCAATGATTCCGAAATAAAAAACAAACATGTGAGCCGAGAGAGCCGGTACACCAAACAACAGAATAGCCGGAGCTGCGATTGTGGACGTAATGACATAGTTCGCTGTGGTAGGCGATCCCATGCCTAATATAAGTGATGCGATCATGGTTAAGATCAGGGTAGGTATCAAATATCCACCCGAAAGCTCAAGCAAACCATTTGCCATCTTAAGTCCAACACCTGTTACCGTAACAACGCCAACAATCATTCCGGCAGCCGCTGTAGCCGCTGCTACACCAAGAGCTGTTCGAGCACCATCTGCCAGCGCTTCAATAAAGAGCTTCGGACCCATTCTTGTCTGCTTATTGAACATTCCGACTGCAATCGCACTGACGATCGACCATAACGCCGCCTTCGTTACACTCATTCCGCTCATTAAGAGGATAATAACGGCCAAGATTGGAATAAGCAGGTAGAGTTGTTTAATAACCCTTTTCGTTTCTGGCATCTCTTCCCGGGACAGTCCTCTGAGCCCGATTCGTTTCGCTTCAAAATGGGTCATAATCCAAATCCCTGCAAAATAGAGGATAGCCGGAATGGCAGCAGCCTTTGCAATATCCCAATAGGTGATCCCGCCTCCAATAAATTCAACCATCAAGAACGCAGCAGCCCCATAACAGGCGGCATAATCTGTCCTCCGGTAGAAGAGGCAGCCTCAACCGCTCCAGCAAAGTTCTTGTTATAACCTAACCGCTTCATCATCGGAATGGTAAAAGCACCCGAAGTTACTACATTTGCAACCGAGCTTCCACTGATCGTTCCCTGCAGGGCACTTGAAAAAATGGCTACTTTGGCAGGTCCCCCCACTCTTCGGCCCGCAATAACAATTGATAGATCATTAAAATATTCTCCTACTCCTGTTTTTACAAGAAATGCCCCAAACAAAAGAAATAAGAAGATGTACGTTGAGGAAACCGCGAGCGGCGTTCCCAGTATTCCTTCTGTCGTAAAAAACATCGTTCTAACGATACGTTCAATCGTCAAACCTCTATGCTCTAAAAACCCTGGCATATATGGCCCAAAATAAGCGTAAAGCAGGAATAAACCCGCAATAACCGTAATAGGAAGCCCGACGACACGTCTTGTTGCTTCTAAAACAAGTACAATCGCGATGGCTCCTATCAGAAAATCCTGTGTTGTAAGCTTTCCCACCCTCATAACAAGATCATCCATAAATAAGTACCAGTACGAACCGACAGCTAGAGATAATAAGGCCAGGAGCATGTCATACCAAGCTACTTGAAACCGTTGCTTTTTTTCTCTTTTCTTTTTGATGCAGGAAATAATAAAAAGATCAGTGTAAGTGCAAAACCTAAATGGATCGTTCGCTGCAGCTGTGCTGGCAAAACGCCAAATATAGCTGTATAAAGCTGAAATAAAGAAAAGGCAACAAGCCCGATAAGCGTAACCCAGTACAGGACTCCTTTTAATTTTCGAAAGCCTGCTTCTGGATCGTATTTCTCCATTAACTCTTGTACGGTATCATCTGAAATTTGATCGCCCTGCAGATGTTTATTGTTTTCCAAGCCTTTTCCCTCCAATCATCCATTGCCACATACTCCATTTTTTTGTTTCTATCCTTACCCATGATCCTTTATCACTGAAGCTGGAAAAAGGATATTCTTCTCCATCAATGATCAATCTATGATCTGCAACTACTTGTCCCACCCGAATATCAAGAGAAGAAAAGGTCCTATTCATGTTCGCTAAAATATAAGTTCCATTCTTTTGGGTGAATGTCTCATTTTCGCTTGGTCCTGAAGGCATCCCTACTCCAAATTCCTCAAACCTTATTTCCGTCTGTACAATCTCCCCATTTTTATTGGTCAGATAGGTCTCGAGAACAGGCGTCCTATGGATAGAGTGTATATACTTTATACTGAATTTTTCACCTGGCTTATTCAGAAAAAAACTAATGGTCTGCCGGACTCACCCTCTTCTGCAACGACGGCAGAAAAGAACGGATACGAGACGGCAATAACAATAACAAGAACAGTTACAATGATTAATATTGCTATTATTCTCTTCATAAGAACACATGGACTAAAGAAAAATCTTCAGTCCATGCTTTCACCTCTTATTTTAGAATTTCTTTTTCTTCAAAATACTTTTTAGCTCCTGGGTGGAGGTCAATTCCCATACCTTCTACAGCCTTCTCAGCAGAAATCAGTTCTCCTTTTGCGTGGCTGATCTTATCTACATTTTCAAAGATAGCTTTCGTAATCTGATAGACAGCCTCCTCATCCATGTCTTTACGGACAGTCAGCATGGATAATACAGCTACTGTTTTGACATCAGCTTCTAATTTGTAAGTTCCGCTTTTCACTGTATCCTCAATGTAATAAGGATGAGTATCAATCAACTCTTTAATCTTATCATCTGCAATCGGAACGACCGTTACAGGATTTGTTGCAGATAATGCATCCACAGCGCCGGTCGGTGTTCCTGCCGTAATGAATGCCGCTTGAATGTTTCCGTCTTGAATTCCTTCAGTCGATTCATCGAATGAAAGGTGCTGCGCATTAATGTCTTCCATCGTGATGCCGTGGACTTTTAGGATCTGCTCTGCGTTTGCGAAGGTTCCGCTTCCAGGAGCTCCTACTGAAACTTTCTTTCCTTTTAAATCTTCAACGCTTTTAATGCCGCTGTCTTTTAGCGTGACAATCTGAACTGTTTCAGGATACAACGTACCAATACCCGTAACCTGATCAACTTTCTCTTTAAACATTTCTTTGCCTTCTACCGCATAGCTCGCAATATCTGTTTGTGTAAAGGCAATATCTGCATCACCGTCTTGAAGAAGCTGCATGTTTTCTACAGATGCTCCTGATGACTGTGAGTTCGCTTCAACGTCCAGCTCTTTACCGATAATTTTCGCCATCTCACCGCCAAGTGGATAATATGTACCTCCTGTACCACCAGTTACAATGCTGATTCGGTCAAGATTCAAAGCAGGACTTTCCCCTGATTCCTTTTTCTCAGACGGTGTGTCAATTTTTTGTCCGCATGCAGCAAGTGAAAATGCCAACAGTAAAACAAATAATAAAGTGAGCCCCTTTTTCATGCTTTCCCTCCTAGTGAAATTAATTATTTTCTATTTCAATAGTTTAGCATAAAACTCTTAAAAGTTTCCTAATAATTTAAATATTCAGATTACATATTTGTGCTAAATGTAGATGCGGAATAAGTATTAATTAAAAACGGTTCTGGTGCAAATACTTGAAGAATATATAAAAAAGCGCCTGACTGCTTGTTTTCCTCTTAATTCGCTTAGACGAAAATGAATGGTATTTCCTTCTGAATCAACAGCACGATACAGATACATCCATTGCCCTCTAACTTCCACATCGGTTTCATCTACTCTTCAGGAGTCGTGAGTTGACTTTAGATGACGCCGTACTCTTTCATCTAATCCATATCCATATTGATAAAATCAGCGTATGATAGTTGCATGAGCCATGGATAAGCTTCGTTCCTCCATCCATTCCACCAAATCACAAAAACTGAATCCGTACTGAAAATACCATCTAACCGTTAATAAAATAATATCAGGCTGCTATTATTTCCACTTGAATTCTACTGGTTCTATCACACCGATACACACGTCCTTCTTAATTTAGTAGGATCCATATGTTCTAGATTTAGAGATTATTTCAAGTTAGCTGAAGTCTTTGCACCAGAACCAACTTATGGGCACTATTGTCACTAACCATACTTGCCCAGTTATCTGCGACTGCGAAATATCCGTTGATACTTCTCCCCTTCTTTTTTGAAAATCGAACAGATTTATTACCAATCATTCAAGCTCTTCTATTTAAAATTATTCAAATTTTCTAAAAATATGTTGACGGAATTTATCAGAGAAAGATAAAATTTGTTTATATACAAAAATATGTTTCATATACAAAACAAATCATTAAAACTATTTTAGGAGGGGAAATAATATGTCTAGGAAAAAGTTTTTGGTAATAGTTCTTTTATGTTTAGTGTTAATAGTATCTGCCTGTAGTCAAGGAACAACGACGGAAAGTGAAGACAGTTCAGGAAAAAAAGCAGTTAAGCTTACTTTTGCAGAACCAGCAAGGATTTTGTCAGTTGCTCCATTTTATGTAGCTATTGAGCAAGGATTTTTTAAAGATGAAGGCATTGAAGTTGAAATTGCATCTGGCGGTGGTGGCTCACAAGTAATCGCTTCTGTCTTATCAGGTGAAGCTCAATTTGCGGTCTCAGGTCCCCGCAGTATGTTTGCTCCCCTTGATAAAGGAGAGGATTTACTAGCAATCCAATCTTTAAACTCGGCTCTAACTTATCAAATTACACTCTCTAAAAAGTACCAAAAGAAAAAGAACATTTCTAAAGATTCACCACTTAAGGATAGAGTTGCCTCGTTAACTGGCGCCACCATTGGCACAAACCTTGTTGGGGATTCCGGAGATGTTTACACCCGGTATTTAATGAAACTGCATGGTGTTGATCCAAACACTCTCGAAACTGTCAAATTAGCAGGCGATGGATCGAAAATTGGCGGTATGCAAGAGGGAATTGTTGATGGTGGCATTGCCTCACCCCGATGGGTTTACAAGCAGAAAATAAAGACGTCGGCGAAATCGTAATTGACACAATGGAAGAGCCCATGTACAAAAATATGGTTTGGGAAGTTGTTTTTGCCGATAAAGATTATTTAGAAAAAAATCATGATACATCTTTAAAAGTGGTTCGAGCAATTGGAAAAGGAATGGAATTCACGCGTGATAACCCGAGAAAAGCAGCGGAATCTATCACCTCCTACTTTGAAGGAATCGATGTAGAGATCCTTGAAAAATCATTAATCGGATTAAAAGATACGTTTAAAGGCTACGGAGAAATGAATCAGGAAGCTTGGGATAATGCGCAAGATCCATTAGTTGAATTTGGAGAGATGTCAGGTGTTTCTACCAAACAAGATACCACTGAAGATGTTATTTGGACAAACAATTATATCAAAGAAGCTTTTAAAAAATAATTAATCTAGAAAGGAGAGAATCCAATTAAATGGGGACTACAAAACCACTGCAAAAATTAAAACTGTCGACTCGTTTTTTAAATGTTACCTACGTAAACAATAAAACCGGCGTAGAAGTGATTGCCTTAAAAAATATAAATCTGGATATTAAAGACGGCGAATTTATCTGTATCGTAGGACCAAGCGGCTGCGGGAAAACAACTTTTTTAAATACGGTAGCTGGCTTACTAAAGCCTAGCAAAGGAGAAATACTGCTGGACCAAAAGAAAATTGATGGCCCAGGCAAAGATAGGGCGATGGTTTTTCAAAATCCTAGCCTCCTGCCTTGGAGAACAGTTTTAGATAACGTACTCTATGGAGCTGAGCTACAAAAACAAGTATCCACAGATAAAAAGCGGGAAGCTAAAGAATTTATTGAGATGGTTGGTTTAAAAGGCTATGAAAACCACTACCCTCATGAATTATCAGGGGGAATGCAACAGAGAGTAAATTTGGCTCGCGCATTGACAGTCAATCCATCATTGCTATTACTGGACGAGCCGTTTTCAGCATTGGACGCGCAAACTAGAGAATTTATGCAAAGGGAGTTACTCAGAATATGGAGCGAAACAAAGAAGACCAGTATTTTTATTACACATCAAATTGATGAAGCCGTATTTTTAGCAGATAGGGTATTTGTCTTTGGAGCAAGACCTGGGCGCTTGGTGGAGATTATAGATGTAAATACACCGAGACCAAGAGATCTCCATGTGAAGCGCAGTCCAGAATTTTTAACGTTTGTAGATCATATATGGTCTATTATTGAAAAGGAATCTTCAAAACAGGGTTTTGACGATAAAGAAAAGTAATGAAGGGAAAGGAGACTATTATGACTAAAGGTGCTATCCAAGTTGCACAATCGGAGCCTAAAATAAAAAAACCAAAGAAATTAAAAAAGGAGAAAAAACCTTTTATTATTAGCTCTGTTTCTGTTTTACTTTTTCTACTCCTCTGGGAAATTGCTTCCCAAAATGAATGGATAAACCCATTATTTATCAGCTCACCAATTGAAATTTCACAAGCAGCATTTTTAATGGTACAGGAAGTCTCCTTTTGGGAAAATATGAAAGTAAGCGGTTACGAATTCTTAGCAGGTTTTGTTTTAGCTATACTTATTGGAATTCCAATTGGCGTGTTCTCGGGCTGGAACACTAACTTTAATGCAGTGGTCAATCCTTTTATTTCAGGACTATATGTCACTCCTAAAGTTGCTCTTTTACCCGTGATTGTCATTGCATTCGGAATTGGACCTGCATCCAAAATTGTTATAGTATTTTTGATGGCCTTCTTTCCAATAGTGATGAGCGCACAAAAGGCGATGTTAACTTTAGACCAAAATTTGATCAAAGCAGCAAGAACATTTAACGCAAGTGAGTTTCAAATTTTTAAAACAATAGCGTTGCCTTCAACCGTACCGTTTCTGTTGAATGGCATCCGCCTGGGGATCGGTCAAGGGCTAATCGCTGTAGTTGTAGGTGAGCTGTTTGCTTCAACAGCTGGCATTGGATATCAGTTAACAAGCAATGGCCAAAACTTACAAACAGATCGGATGTTTGTCGGAGTATTAGTAATTACTATAACAGGTTTAATCCTTACTTCTTTATTGGGTATGATTGAAAAACGATTTTCCTCTTGGAAACCAGACCATAGTTAATAAATTTGGTTCTGATGCACAGATAGATAAAAATAGTAAACTCATATATTGCTAACGAACTCATACCTCTCAAGCCCAAACAATTGAAGTTTCTTCTGATCTTGGACAGATTGATTTACGACATCAATCTGTTCTTTTTTGAGCATATACATCGCTTTGCTCAAATGTGACTTTGAAATAAAATGAAAGCTTTCAGAAACTCAAGAACTGAGAATTCTTTTTACAGCAGCCAAGAAGGCTGGTAAATTATCATCATTCAAAAAGTGACCAGCGTTATCTACCGTCACCAATTGACAACTCGGAATCAGCTCAGAAACTTCCTGCAATTTGTTTTGAGGAATATGACCGGACCCACCTCCTATAATAAGAGACGGTATGCTTATGTGGTTAATACGCAGCCACCACTTGGGATTAGGCTCATTAAGTTGATGTAAAATCGAAGGACAACTAGCCAATCAAACGGTAGAGGATCAAAAGGTTTCGAAGGGACTTCGATCGGCTTATCTCAAAAAGGAGGCGGAGTGTCTTCAACAATCAACCTTTCTCTCCTTGACGGAAATGTTTCCGATAAGAGATAGAATACTGTTTTGCCCATGGAATGACCAAGTAGCCAGTCCATAATGCATACAAATATAAAAGAAGAAACCCCTATTTCAGGGGTTTCTTCTAAAAACTAAGCTTTCACAGTCAAATCCCAATAAGCTGATTGAATTTCCTTAACCTTTAACACGTATTCTTTTTGAATATCATATAATTCGTCATATGGTAGGTCTTTAAATCCTTCTACAAAAGGATCTTCAACTTCTGTACGATTACCGCTCATTTCCTCAACAATTGCTAAAGAACAGAAAGGTACGTATGCTGCACTATATCCGCCTTCATGACAAGCCACTAATTTACCTTCGCAGTGCTTCTCAGCTACATCCATCATAAATTTAGTCATTTGTCTGTAACCATCTGCATTTACCATCATCCGTGCAAGTGGATCAAATATACCTGCATCCTGACCAGCAGAGATGATAATTAGCTCCGGTTTAAATTGATCAGCAATAGGCTGTACAACTTCTTCTAACGCATACATGTATCCAGCGTTTCCTGTACCCGCAGGGAGTGGAATGTTAATATTTCGACCAATCCCCTCTCCCTTACCAACATCCTCTCGACTTCCCCGGCCTGCTGGATACAAACGTTCTTGATGAAGTGAAATGAATAATACATTTGGGTCATCATAGAAAGCTGATTCCGTTCCATTTCCGTGATGCACATCCCAATCAAGAATCATAACACGCTCTAATCCAAGTACATTACGAGCGTACTTTGCTGCGATTGCAACGTTATTAAATAAACAGAAGCCCATCCCTTTATCTGCCTCAGCGTGATGGCCTGGAGGACGCGTTAATGCGTAAGCATTATCCACCTCACCCTTAACAACAGATTCAACTGCTGTAATCGCTCCACCGGCCGATAGCAGGGCAATTTCGTAGGAACCTTTCCCTACGAGCGCTAGTTCACCTGCATCGCCAAAACCAGCTTCACTCAACTCTTTTACTTTATTTATATATGACTCGGGATGGTAAAAACTAATTTCTTTAATAGTTGCAGGGCGAGGTTTAATTTGAGTTAATTTGTCCATTAGTCCACTTACTTCAAGTAGATTTTTAAAGCGCCTTTTAGTTGCAGGGTTTTCAGAATGCACATCGGTTTCGATATAACCTCCAGGAGGCATAAACAAAGCACCATTCCCTGTATCATGCCAGAAATACTTCTCATCACAAATAAATGCTGTTTTCTTCACCGTAACCCCTCCAATCATTTAATTCATCCGCTGCTAATTTCATTAAATGACATTTTTAAGAATATTACTATCACCCGATCGGGTGATTTGATAGAATATTCTTAATATTGTATTTTCATTACATTTAATCAGTTAAAGGAGGGATTTTATGAACAGCTATACGTTGACCCCTAAAGAGTATGAGAAAATTATTCATTTTTCAGCCCAAATTACTTATCCAGTGGAAGATATCCGCTTACACATTCAACATAAATTAGAAGAATATTTTGGATTCACTCAAACCATCTTTTGGTATTCGGATGATCAAGGGAATTTAAGCGATCCTCTTAACTATAAACTAAGTGATAGAGCACTCATAGATTACTTGACTGAATATCATTTTTACGACCTCTTGCATCCAATGAAAAATGTAGAGTTATTTCGTGAAAAAAAAGTTATTCGATTAGCCGACCTTGTCTCAAGCGATCAGTATGAAAATTCACGTTTTTATCATTCGTTTTTGAAGAAATACGGGTTTCACGATGAAATGGTAGTGGTGCTTGCTCATCAGGGGAAATTCGTAGGAGCCATTGGAATGGCTCAAAAAGAGAACACGAATAAATTTACAACTAATGATCGCAACATATTACACCTCATATCAGACGTTATAGCATCTGTGCTTTTACATCAATTAAAAGATGAAAACGAATTTGGTCTATTGTCAAAAAGAGAGCAAGAGGTTGTTGAGCTGATTAAAAAAGGATGGACTAACCAAGTTATAGCAGATACATTGCACATCTCCGTAAACACGGTAAAGAAGCACTTACAAAATATTTATGAAAAATATAGCGTAAATAACAGAACACAATTAGTCCAAAAACTATAACTAACCTGCCTGGCATAAAGGATTGCAAAACTACATAAGAACGAGAACGATGGGGTTTATACGAAGATCCATGTAAATTATAAACTAAATGTTATTTGCTCTAATACAACTTCTCCACGATTGATTAATTGAAACAAATTTTATAATTGTAAGTCTCAGTCTTTTGTTTCCATTAAACCGCTATTAGTACGAAGCCATCTATTGAAAAAAGCCCCCCGACAGCAGTCTAAGCGCAACAACTAAAACTAAATTATGGTTATTGGAAAACGAGTTGTTTTTTTATGTTGTGTACTAAACGCTTTTTCTACATCATATACCTCTTCAACATAAACCTGGTGCCAGATTATAAATACAAGAATAGTCCAGATTTTACGGCTATTATCCTTTTTGTTATCTACGTGCTCTTGCAGCAGCCGCATCACTTTCTACTTGTTAAATAAATAGTCAGTCCTGCTTGCTTGAATTAAGTTAACCGCCCAATTGCACATTTTATCTTTTAGCCAGTAGCGGACTGGCACGGAAAAACCAAGCTTTTTACAATGTAAGACATGATCGGTCACAATACCTGCTGCCGCTTTACGCAGGACTTATGTAGTCGTGCTGTTTTTAACTTTTTGAACTGTAGCAATCGTTGAAGCGATATCAAAGACTTCCCGATCCAAAAACGACGTACGCAATTCCAGCGAGTGAGCCATCGTCATAACCTGCTGACGGCCAGTAGATGGGATTGGTAATACCTGTATAAGATAAGTTTAATGTGCAATTAGACTGTTACATAGTATAGACGAATAGACACTATAAAAAAGTTTGCTCAAGGAGAGATTTTTACCGTTCATAAAGATTGCTTTCAGGAAAACTAAAACACTCCCTTTATCTTTCCGTTCTTTCTTCATGCGCTTTCTAAATAAAAAAACACGCTGCTATTGAGCAGCGTGTCATACGGTAGGCGAAAATAATTATTCTTGGTATTCTTTCATCTTTATTACTTCTGTAAATGAATTGTCCGATATAGAAAGGCAGCAGTTTGTGCGCGTGTGACTTTTTGAGTCGGGCCAAATGTTCCATTTGAATTTCCGATAGCGATATTATGGGCTGCGAGAGCGTCGATATAAGGAGAGGCCCAGTACTCTTTATTTACATCCTTGAATGGCTTTGTCGGATGCCCCTTCAAGTTAAAAGCGGCTGACAATAGTTTCGCTAATTGTGCACGAGTCAGTTCCTCATTTGGTCTGAATGTTCCATCCTTAAAACCGGAAATTATACCTTTTTGCTTAAGAAAGTGAATATACGGTAAGAATTCATTGTCAGATGCTACATCTTTAAATACAGTTGAATCTTTGGCAAGTGTGTGATCAAAGCCTAGGGCATTGGCTAAAAGTTTAGCAGCGTGTGCTCGTGTTACCGTTTTATTTGGCTGAAAACTGCCATCCTTGTATCCACTTATATACCCTTTATCAACGAGGAATTGGATTTCTTTATAAGCCCAAAAATCAGACCCGACATCTGTAAATGTCATAGAAGTCTTCTCTCCTTTTACCCAGTTGCCGATATCTTTAATAACTTCTATTGGGACATTCGCTGGAATAGCATACTCAGAAAAATCAGGTTTTCCCTTATAGTTAACAAGCAAATGGATCAAATCAGGGTACATTTTATAAGAAACATTTTTCCGTTTCGATAAAGCATTCTGCCAATCTTGCAAATCTGAAGGCGGTACTTGTAAATCCTTTGCTCCCTGCATAATAAATAAAGGAACATTTTGCTTAGCTGCTAGCTTTGTAGGGACATAGTCGCGAAGTTCATACCACCAATAGGCATTTGGAAGCTGAAACTCCTTTGGGATATGATCTTTAGAATAAGCGGGATTATTAATTAAAGCTATTTGTTGCTCCCAAAAAGCAAGATTTGCTTTTGCTGCTTCTAGCTGCTCAGGAGGCAATCCTTGTTTCTTCGCTCTTTCCAATGCATCTTTTTGCTGCTGTAACATCAAATCTTGAAACTTGCCGCTTGGTCCTGATACGATGATTCCACCTTTAATCAGGTTATTTTTATCCGTTTCCAAAATGCGCGGCATTGCATACCCGCCTTGACTATGCCCCAATACATAAACTTGATCACTCACTTCAGGCAGCGTATGTAACAGTTGGACCGCGTTTATCGCATCCTGAATCGTTTCTTCTTGAAGGGTAAATTTAGGAGAGAAACCTGTCTTTAAATGATGTTCTCTTGTTACTTTTTCATACCGAAGAACAGCTATCCCCTCATTAGCCAGACCTACCGCCATATCCCGAAAAGCTTTAGTTGAGTTTAAGGATTCGTCTTGATCATTGGGTCCTGAACCATGCACCAGAACAATCGCTGGAAAGGGTCCTTTCCCTTGTGGAATAGTTAGCGTACCTGGAAGCGCAAACTCTCCTTCGCCAATCTTCACTTGCTGCTCAATATAATTCTCTTGTTTTTCATATGTTGGTTTCTTATACTGACTTGGCGGTGAATAATAAAATGGGATAAAAAAGTCATCCACACGACCGGTTTCATCTAAATTAACAGTCACTTCCATAGGGGAAACCCCCCCTCATAGGTCATTACGATATTTGTATGTACGGCATTTCTTACTTTCTTTACAGATACTTGCTTACCGATTTTTCCAAAAACAGACGTTTTCGCCTGCCAAATATATGATAATTCTTGTTGGGTCATATGTTTTTTTAAATTTTCATTCAATAATGCATAGGCCTCGTCCCATTTTTCATTAGTAATTGCCGTTATAAATGAAGTGGCTATTTGTTCAGCATTTGCTGGCGCAATCGTGTTCACTGCTTCCTGCGCTTGTACATGAGATAAGTCATCAGCGGGAATCGCTATACCGCTTATACCGATAGCCGTTGCAAGTAAGACCGGACTAATCTTTTGCCATTTTTTATGATTTTTCATTTTTCCCCTCCGTTCCATATTTCAGGAAAATACCTGTTAAACTTATAGTATAATAGGTGGATTAGTACTACAAGCTTTTCTAATAAAGTAATAAACTGGTTATTCAAAAAGACAGATCATTTATTTTCTTATCAGAAGACAAATGATCGTACTATTTGATTCAGTTTTTCCTGTCCCGCACCCATAATAAAGATAAAAATCCTTTATACTTTTTCTGCTTTCAAAATAAAAATGATAAAATCATTAACATAAAGTAGCGGTGGTGTTCATTTTGATTAAGATGATTAAACAACTTGATGATGAAATTGTTTATTGGGAAGTTTGGCGAGATGGCAGAACTTTAGTAATACATTATGGCACTGTTGGAGATACTGGCGAAACCGAGGAAAAGAAATTGGCCTTATCTCAAAAGGCGAAAAAAGTAATGGATGAATTGGCCAATGAAAAAGCTAACGAAGGCTATGATTATTTAGATGAAGATGAATTATTTGAACTTGTTGTTCAATACCCTTGCGAAGAAAATCAAATGGATGCAGTGCTTGAGAAGAGACACCATGTAGAGGAATTAATGAACGAATGTTTAGGCTGGACAGGCAATGGTGCGTGTGACGGTGGAGATATTGGCAGTGGAACAGCCAACATCTTTAATTATGTGGTAGACATAGAAAAAGCTACAAAAACCATCCTAAACGAATTAAAGAACAATAACTTTCTTGAGGGAGTAAAAATGGCGTACTTTCATCCTGAAGAAGAGAGCTATATCGCTTTGTATCCTGAAGGGACGAAATTTGATCCCATATAAAAAAGCATTGAGATGACTCAATGCTTTTTCATTAATTAGTAAAATCAATATTCTCAAAATGCTCCACTACTGGAAATGGATCATAGAAATGGTGCAATAACTCTTTCCACTCTTGATATTCCTTAGATTCCCTAAACCCTACGGTATGGTCTTCTAATGTTTCCCAGTTTACTAGAAGTAAATACCTTCCCTGGTCCTCCATACATCTCTGAAGAGTATGATTCACATATCCATTCATTGATGAAATAATAGTTGAGGCTTTTTTGAACGTTTTCTCAAATTCCTTTTCTCTTCCTTGCTTTACCTGCAGCATGGCAGCTTCTAATATCATGTAAAATCCTCCTTTTCTGGTTTTTATATATCATACGTCTTTGAATAGTTAACGTAAAGCTTGATAGAAAGCTAATTAAATTCTGAGTCAAATAACTCCAATCACAAAGATAAAAGCAACGGATTTTTTAATTCGAGAAAGAATGAGTTAGTAAAGAAGCTCGTTAAATTAATTCTAGATTTTATTGTGTATAGCAGCTTTCTTGGTTATAGGGAGAGAACGCCTTGAAAATTTAAAACCAACTAAAAAAGACTGCCTTGCAGCAATCTTTTCTGTACTCTTCCTAAATCGATTTTATTTAAAGCTTGCTGCCGCACCAAGGACAAAATTCAATAGTAACTGTAGAACTCCCTCCATCATGGATGATTAACCCATACTCTCCATTGTCCTTACAACAATAATTTTTCATTTCTTAGCATCCTTGCCTGAAGTATTTTCTCTATTTACATAACACTTGAAATAGCAGTGTTTATTTGTTCTGCTTCTTCATCCATTCTTTATACTCAGATTCAGTATATTCGTCCGTTTTCACAACAGTCCAGCGGCCATCTTTAACTTTTAGGGAAATCTCTATTAAAAGCTCCCCTCCTGACTCACTGTAATCATCATGCAAATAAACAATACCGCCATGAACAAGAGCAATTACTTCTTTGTCGCCTATAACTTTTACCTTCATTCGGTCATGGCTTTCGATACTATAATTGGCATCTATCAAGTTAAAACCTTCATTTAAGGATTCAGCTTCATTTCTCTCTACATTAACCCCTTTTTGAAGATCGTAATTTCTTTTTAGGTCTGGATATTGATTCCATAGGAGATTCATATCGTTGTTTATCACTGCTTGTGTTCGGTAATACATATACTTTAATACAATTTTGTTATATTTTCCCCAATCGGATGGTTCGGGTTCAATAAAACCATCTACACTTTTTTCTTTATTCACATTTACTGTTTCGACAGTATTTGGTTGGCATCCAAACAAAGAAAACACAATAATAGCCATGAAAGTTCTAAATAGACATTTATTCATGATTTCCCCCCATATATTCAGCTGCTAAAAGGAAACCTACAGGCTTTCTTCTTCTTGTAGAGCCCCTTCTTTAACCAATTATAAAGGAAACTAAAACTCAGGTAAATTTTTCCTAAAAAAGATGAGTTAAAGGAGAATTTAGGCGCGATAGAATGAGAGTTATAAACCCATGAAAATCACAAAAAAGCTATCTATCCGCCATGATAACAACCTGACCCTTAGATTCCCTATAGCCTGAAATACCAAAATGGGCATAGAAAGTTAAGCTTTTCTTGTTCCTAATGCAAAATTCAAAATTTTATTTTGAATTTTGCACATATTGAAATATGAAAAACCCCTCCCTAAATGCTTATGGTTTTGCACCAAAAGCTCTTGCACTTAGAGATCCAAATGGAAGTGCAAAGTAGGAATAACCTATGTACTCCTCTTGTATTACAAAGATTTAACAGGGTGGAAAGTATAAATAGACGAAAAAAGCCCCGGAACCTAAAGATTCAGGGCTCCCGGAACGCAACATATTTACGTTTATGTCGCTTTTCTACTGAGATAGTAACTCAATGGCTTTTTCTAAAAGAACAAGATCTTTAGTAATTTCTTCCTTAATTTGTTCATCTTTGCAACGTTCACGCTCGTCATACAAACGAGTAAGTTCTCTCATAAAGATAAATTGATCTTTACCATCATTCATGACGATGCGTACCTTCCTAATTCTGCAGCCCGGCTATCTTAGCATTAAATGCCTTAGATCCGTGGCTTTGCGTCCTAATCTTTCGATTAGTTTGCCTTTTATATTTAGAATTAATTTTACTATGAATTGGAAAGAAAATCATCAATAACTCCAAATTTTCTCCTGTGTCGCTGGGAATCGGTCGTATTTTTTACTACATCATAATCTTATATATGGTGCAATTAGCAGATTAAATCAATGTATTGTTTCTTTTTGCCGCCTGAATATTTGAATACCTAAATTTTTTCTTTCTCGTTTTATTTCGTCTATCCGTCCTTCTATGGCTGCTTGATGCCACTGGATTATCATACGCTCAAATTCATCCATTGCGTTATATCTATTTCTTTTGACAGTTCTTTATTTTTCTATTATAAATTGAAGTACTCCTAGTAAGATTTATCTTTCCACCTAACTTCATGCTATGGACCATTTTGTCTTTATGTGGGTTTTTATATAATATTGATGTGTCAATATTGTATAAAAAAGTGATATTTTATTCTCTTCACTCCTTATAGAATGGAAAAGGAAGGATAAAGCTGAAGAGAAAGCACTTAGAGAAATAGCGTTTATTATTTAGCGCAATGGGAAGCCTTTGTAGCGATCCCATAAGGAAGGGATACATTATGTTGACGTTTCAAAGATTAATAGCTAGTCAAAACTTTGAATTTTATAGAATGATGACTTCTGACTTTGACGATTTAGGGTACCTGATGTTTTATGATACTCATAGAAAAACAGTATTAAGCGATAATACTGTTTTAGCTGATAGTGGGATGACTGAGGAGGAATTCGAAGATTATTCTAGGGCTAATCATATTTCCGTCTTATTCTTTTCATACGTTGATACCGACGATAAAAAATATGAAAGTGAACTTCGCCAACTATTAAACTTTGTTGATGGCATGCTGGATTATAAACCAGACACTACCTATTTCATTGATATTTATGATATTGATACAGAATTAGAATTTGGCTATCCTGATGAATTTGAGAAGGTAAGTGAATTTGCAAGTTACTTAGTTGAGCTATCAAATAAAAAAATTGATGTCCCAAGAATTAATAGAGATTCTTTTAAGCATTTAACTCAGTGACAATTAATTTTTCCCAATCACTTTTTTATCTTATATTCTATATCCAGTTGACTGAAAAATGTCTTTCTGACCTTTTCTCATTAACATTATTGAAGTTGAAATAGCTGGTTATACAGTAAGAGTATATCCATGGTTTAGAGATTACTCACAAGTGTCTTAGAATTTTTGCATCTAACCTTTTTTATTAAACTTAAACATTTTAGATGTTGTACTTACTTATACAAATTCTAGGAAAGTATTATGGTAATTGATATAGAATCATTTTGTAAAGTAAACTAAAACTTTCCCAACCATACATCTGTCTCTTAATCATTTTCAGGGGGTAAATAAAAAGAATCCATTTTGAAAAAAGATTGATCAAAACGGATTCTTTTTCAACCTATTGAGCTTAATTTTTATAAAAAAGTTTAATCATTCTCTAGCTGTATTTCCTTGCAATCGTTCCTTTTTCTTGAAAAAACATTTATATAATAGTTAGATATTCTACATCTTATTACAATAATTAAGTATGTAGTCCATACATTGCAAGGTGTCATTAATCCGACGTTTCTTAGAATTATAGTAACGTACTCCTACCCCTTCTTGAATACTTATCGCTTCCCTAATAATGTTATGCCATCTGTCTGGCATATAATTAATTGCATATTTGCCTGCATCTACTTTTGAAATGATTTCATGTTCTTTAAGTGTATAGAATTGGCGTAGCATCCCAGTAATAGACCATTGTAATTCTTGCTCTAAAAATTTATTTGGTAATAGAAGTGCCATTCTTTCGAATCTCTTCATAGTACTTATTCGATTCAACCAATAGGTATTCATATTATTTAGTACATAATCAGTCAGATCACTTTTATCAACATCAAAATGAAATGAAGTAACATCAGGACCTATCATGCTGATGCCCTTGTTTTTTAGAATCCACCAAGTGACCGGGTTAATCTCATGATTGCTCCATCCTACTTTTCCTTCGTTTACATATAAACATTTTTTGGTTTCAGTCTGCTTCTTACCGATGTCTTCCCAAAGAAGATAGCATCCGTCCATTCCTGTTTTTTTATATTTGTTGGTTAAACTTCGGTGAGTATTAGATAGAATTTTTATCTCTGCTTCAGTTAATTGACGGTTAACAATTGCAATGAAATCAATATCACTAGAACCATGAATATAAGCATTAAGAGCAATGGAACCATGTAAATATAATCCTTCAAGGGTATTAGGAATTCGTTCATGAAATAAGGAAATATACTCATTTAAAATATTTTGAACTGGTGTGGGAACTTTTTGATCCATAAAAATAGCTCCTCTTTATTAGACTTTAATACGAGTTATTTCCCCCTCTTTTTGACTCGCATATTTTTTCCACTCACTGTAAAAAAACACCTCTTTAGATGATCGTACCTAAAGAGGCAAAACGGTGCAACTTTTTATAAACAGTATGACTTTATTCAACACATCGCGACCTCATTCCAAATCTACAGTACAGAGTATAGAACAAAAAAATCCTATATACCAATACAGGATTTTTAATCAAACTCTCTTGAAAACTATCAATCTTTTTTATAAAACTACAGCCCTCTTTCTCGATGCCATTTTTGTATAGCAATAATCACGTTGTTTAACTTTTAATAAAAAGAATTAAGACTACGTCTAATCATTCCATCCTAAAAAAGAACATATACTAAGCTATGTTCCTTTAATAGGAATAATTAGAAAATAGTTCCTATTCTACCCCTTTAAAGTAAACCTGCAAAGGATGGTTATATGAGAAAAAAGGTGTTATTGTTTGGAGATGTAGGCATTGACGATACGGTTGCCCTTTTATATGGTTATTTTAATGAACAAATCGATATCGTGGGCGTTGTGGCTGATTATGGGAACACCTCCCGTGATCAAACTGTACGAAACATTCATTATTTAATCCGGCTGTTTAACATTCCTGATGTTAAAGTGATTGCAGGAGCGAAAAAACCCATGACAGGAGAAGAACCAGTTTTTTTTCCGGAAATTCACGGTGTTTACGGCCTAGGACCGATTAAACCAGCTCCCATACAGGGACTGGAAGGGGCAATTATTGAAAACTTTCATGAGATTGTTAACTTAGTTGACCAATATAAAAAAGAATTAACCATTGTCAATATCGGCCGCCTTACTTCTTTAGCTATGTTGTTTATTTCACACAGTGGATTGATGGAGA
This sequence comes from Bacillus sp. PK3_68, assembly GCF_003600835.1. NCBI lineage: Bacteria > Bacillati > Bacillota > Bacilli > Caryophanales > Bacillaceae > Bacillus > Bacillus sp. PK3_68. The sequence continues at coordinate 137,249 of NZ_NQYC01000002.1, forward strand.
AAGTAAAGGAATTTTATATCATGGGAGGAGCTTTTTTTGTTCCAGGGAACGTGACCGCTGTGTCGGAAGCCAATTTTTATGGGGATCCAATGGCCGCACAGATCGTTTTGCAACACGCGAAAAATGTAACGATTATACCCTTGGATATCACAGAAAAAGCCATCGTCACACCAGAGATGGTAGATTACATTTATGCAAAAGGAAAGGCAAAAATTCTTAAACCCTTGCTCGATTATTATTATCATTTTTATAAAAAACGCAATCCAGCCATTGAAGGAAGCCCTGTTCATGATGCTATCACATTAATGGCCATCATTCACAATGATTGGTTCAGCTTTAAAACTTTGCCTGTCCATGTTGTGACGGCAGAAGGAATTTCGCGGGGGCAAGCTATTGCTGACATACGTCCTTGGAAGACATTCGATGAAAACGAACATAAACACCGTATTGCTTTTTATCTCAATTATCAACGATTCTTTTCTGACTTTATGACCATCATGACAGATGAACAATTTTAAAGCTAAATGAGTCAACATAATTTGAATGGGGAAGCCTGGCTAATAAAGTGAACACCTTGTACGGGGAACCTGAGCTAACTATTGTACATCACGGCAACGAATAAAGATTCATTAAGAAATACCTCTCAGTCTTTATCTAACAGCCATTCAAAACTTTATTTTGCAAATGCGCTCTATATACTTCAATAAACAATAATGATTTGTGAGAGGAGGTTCATAGGAATCAGATAATTTTTAAGCAGACTTAACTGAATGAGAAAGTAGTGGGTAAAATGAAAAATTACGATATTATATTTTTTGATATAGATGACACACTTTTTGATTTTACTAAATCGGAGCAAGAAGCTTTTAGTAAAGTCTTTGATAAATATAATTTATTAAATAGCTTAAAGCTATACGAAAAGAGTTACCAAGAAATTAGTAAAGTATTGTGGAGAGATGTAGAAAGTGGAAAAGTAAGCCTTGTTGAACTAGGTCCAGAGAGATTTAGAAGATTATTTTTAGAACATGAACTCGAAATTGATGCCGTTGTATTTAATCAAGATTATTTAGGGTTTCTTGGAGAACAAACACATCTCGTCCAAGGAGCCGAAAAAGTCATTAGGGGTCTCTCGCATAAACGCTTAGCCGTTATTACGAATGGTTACACTGATGTACAAACATCAAGGATTCATCATTCCCCGTTAGAAGGTACATTTGAACATATTATTATCTCTGAATCCACTGGATTCCAAAAACCGCAAACAGGTATTTTTGATTATGCTTTTAATAAGCTACAGATTACAGAAAAAGCCAACGTACTAATTGTGGGCGACTCGTTGACTTCTGATATTCAAGGTGGAATGAACTATGGTATTGATACTTGTTGGTTCAATTCTCAGCACAAGGAAAATAACACCACTTTAACACCTACTTACGAAATAAATAAATTAGAAAGCCTGTTAGAGATTATAAAGTAAGTGCATAACGTCTTTGATGGTAACATTCACATTTCCTTCACGTTGTAAATCCATATTTTTCTGATGCCACATGCCTTATTTAAGAATTGGGCCCGTTTGTAGAAAAAGAAAAAATCCTGCCTATCAACTCAGGGGTTTTAGTTAAGCTTTTTATAAACATCGTGCTTTATTTCAAATCTAAAAAATGCAACATCGACGAACGAAAGAGCCCCTATGAGGGAGCTCTTTTATTTACATGCTAATCCTTTTGATTATGCTCTTTAATTATCAAACTTTATCTCCAAATCAGATCTACCCAATCGTTTCAACGACATGTCCCTCTGAATCTTTTACATCTGTTTTCACAATTTCAAAGACAACCGATTCTAAAGAAGGGATGGAAAACTTTTTTACACAAGGTTGAAGCTGCTCTGTTAATTCTTTCATGGCCTTTTCGTTTAACATAATCTCCATGTAACCTTCTTTTTCCGTTACCTGTGGCTGATCTCCGAATAAAAAAACAACTTTCGCTTCATTACTTACTAATCTAAGCGGCTCTTTTTTCACCGCACGCCCCTGAAGTACCTTCCCAATAGTATTCGCTTGCTTAGCTCCAAATGTTACGGTAGCAGGCAATCTCTTGAACAATTTTTTTGGGCAGGCTTCCATGTGATTTGTTCGTTAAAAAGAAAGCCAGTATTTGATCCGTCTGTTTTACTTCCTTTTTGAATAGCGTCATTTACCTTTGCGTCATGAAGAAAGGATGTACGCGATAGATCGGTAATATAATAGGGCATATGATTGGCACAGGCCTTTAAGACACCAAGTGTATTCCATATTTGCATGGCTTCCAATTCATCCGCTGTAATTCCCACAACTTGAATAAACTCGACCTTCCCATTCGGCGTATCCATACTAGACAGTTCAGGATCGTTCGTAAATGCAAGTGCTGTTAAAGCTGTATTTGATTCAAGGCAGATGGGGCCATTGGCATCCATGTAATCACCTTTTTTAAATACATTTCCACTTCCAAATATATATCTGGCAAGATTTTGTAAAAGGTTCAGTGCCCAGTTTGGCGGTTCTGTTTCATGATCCGCCTTTGCTAGCCTGAACGTTAATTCAAATCCAAAGCCGCTGTTTTCAGGATCTTCTGTTTCTTTTTCGTAGAGCTCTGAAAACCCATAGGTCACAAAATGCCAATGCTCAATAGGTTCTTTTGCCACATATACACTGATCCCATCTAAAGGGTCATTCCCCCCGAGCATATAGGAAATTAGCGTTCCAAAATGTTTAGGCTCTTGTTCTCCATATAAATCCTTCATTGCTTGATCAATTGCATCCCAACCAGCTTTATTTTCTTCTTCGTTCATCATATCCTCCCCAAATCCACTAAACATTGAAACTATTCTACAGCAAGTTATTACCAATGTCTAACCGACGAACCATTAATGAAACCGTTCTCTCTTGTTTGGCCCATACATCTTGAGATGAGCGAATGATATCATTTTAAAATGCTTTCCGCTGATAAATAACAGTGGTAATCCCCAAGAAGCAGCATAGAGTGTCAGGATAGCCACTGCCTCTCCTGTGTATAAAGCGGAGTTAGGTAAATTGAGGATAAAATCAGTTATCGCTGTCAAACGTTCAGCTATAAACAATACAATATGCGGACCTACCCCTGCTATAACGATAAAGCTAATAAGCACGACCGTTGTAATATAGCCCGGTTTGAAAATATGAAATAATGGGAAGGTAAACGAAGCGAATAATAAAAATAAGCCGCCGCCAATCGCCATATCAGTCATCGTAAACGATTTATTAAATACAAATAATGCTAGACTTGTCACACCACTAGCTAAAACCATATAAATAATGGCACCAAAATAGCGTGATGCGATAATTTCCTTACGTGTATAGGGTAGGGAATTTAACAAAATATTTGTCTCTGCTTTTTCATCATAGGCATACGTATTAAAAGGAATAAAAATACTGGCCACTAGAAAAATCAAAGCCGGATGTGAGTCCATAAAAATAAAAAATACAATAAAAGGAATAAAGATCAATAGCTGTCGTTTCTGTAGGATGACATCACGTTTGATTAAATTAAGCATAGCTTTTTCTTCCTTTCAAGTAATACATAATATCCTCTAGAGACGCTCGTTCAATGACAACCGAATTTCCAAAGATATCTTTGACTTCTTTAATATCATCGGTTAATGCTTCAAATCCTGTTGGTGCACGATGAATGTGAACAAAAGCTTTTTCTGTGTCTCTATCTAAAAGATCCACTCCTCCTCTAACGAGCGCATAGTTTTCAGCTACATCGTGGATGGATTGATTAAATACGACTTCTCCACTCTGTATAAAAGCGATATAATCTGCGATACGATCTAAATCTGTTGTAATATGCGTAGAGAAGAAAATGGTACGCTGACCATCAATCATTAATTCCTGTAACAACTCCAGCAGCTCCCGTCTAAAAATGGGATCTAAGCCTGCTGTCGGCTCATCCATAATAATCAGCTCTGCATGATGCGATAAGGCTATCGCCAATGACGCCTTCATTTGCATCCCTTTTGAGAAAGTTTTTATCGCTTTATTAAGCGGCAATTCGAATTGCTCGATATATTGATAAAATAGTGTATCATTCCAATGTTTGTAAGCTGGCGCTACAATGCGTTTTATATCTTTTAAATTCAGCCCTTCAAAAAATACGTTGCCATCATATACGAACCCAATCCGCTCCTTGATCGCCTTCTCATGTGTCGTGTAGTCTAAACCGAAAATCTTCACCTCCCCGTCATCGGGCTTTAATAGATTCATCATCATTTTGATCGTTGTCGATTTACCCGCTCCATTTGCTCCAATAAATCCCGTTACAAAGCCTTGCTTCACTTGTAAATTAATATTTTTTACAGAAAAATCTTTAAATCTTTTCGTGACATTCTTTAGTTCAACCACATTTTCCATCCGTTTCACTCCTCATATAAAATCTTCAATAATTGCTGCAATTCATCAAGTGACAGTCCAATTTCCCTACTATTCGTTATCACCGCACTTAGCTGCTCCTCAATCACCTTCAGTTTCTTCTCTCTGATAACCTCTAAATTTTGTTCTGCAACAAAAGAGCCTTTTCCAACAATAGAATAAATAAAGCCCGCCTTCTCCAATTCCTCATAGGCTCGTTTCGTTGTAATCACACTAATTTGCAAATCCTTTGCAAGCTGGCGTATGGAAGGCAATGCTGTCCCCTCTTGTAACTCACCTGCTAAAATAGACGATTTAATTTGATTCGTAATTTGCTCATAAATCGGCTCCTTTGAACTGTTGGAAATAATTATTTGCATGCCAATCCCTCTTCTTTACTTTTTTGAAAACATACTTGAAATAAGGTCTTGTACGGCCTGAATCATTATAGCTATAACGTGAATGGTCATGAACATATTAAAAAACGGGAAGGAATAAGGAATAATCCATTCTGTAAATAATCTCGATCCTAAAATTCCTCTCGCTATTCTGGCAAATAAATGGCCACTATCATTTATATTTGGCTCCAGGAAAGTGCCGTCAATAGCGACAAAGAGCAATTGAACCATCAAAAATAGTCCAATGGTGATCATCCAGCGTCTTGCTCGATTCATAGGAAGTGTTTTTTCTGCGCCTGACATTGAAGTTTTCTCCTCTCACGTTTTAACATCCTGAGTCTCTACTAAATGATCCTTAAATAGATAATAAGTGTAGCTGGCTGTTACCCTTTCAGTGATTGCCATTGAAGAGCGATTTACATATGGTCATTCAAACCTTTATATATTGTATATATACTATATACACAATATATACACATGTACCTCATCACGCAACCACTTTATTTGAATTAAAGGAAGTTTTTTCTTCACTGTCCTCAAAACAATTGAGCAAAAGCCTGATACTCCCCCATTCACAACAAAATAAAGAAACCATTTTGAAAAAAGATGGCTCAAAATGATTTCTTATCCAACGAACCTATTCTCATTTTGTAAAAGGTTGGCCCTGTATTGCTCAGCAATTGTGCCCTTTTGCGGAGAATTCACTTATAGGATTCTTACGATTAACCGTACTATTAAAATCATTTTTCCTCTTCATTAAAATATTAGCTAAGCGCGGACCTGACCCGATTTTCTAAAACATTAAGACTTTTATAATATTGAAAAATAGGCATTTAGTGACTTATGATGAATAAGGTGCTTTATTGGTAATACCTTCTAGTAAGATTTTTCATGCTTTTAGACAAAGATTTTTCAATCTGTAAAGTCCTTGACTGGGGGAATCAAAATGAATAAGGAAAATCAACAGGACAAATTAAAAGTGATTTCGTTTGATAAGGAGCAAAATAAAATTGTGGAGTTAGAACAGAAGCGCGAAACGTTTGAGGACGTTGGCGGTTTAAAAGAAGTGAAGAAAAAAATAAAAATGGATTTTATCCTGCCGATTCAATCGCCGGATATTTTTAAAGCCTTTGGAAAGGAAATAGGAGGCGGCTTACTCTTTTACGGCCCGCCTGGATGTGGAAAAACTTTTTTGGCTCGAGCGGTAGCGGGTGAAATTAATGCTCGTTTTATCCATTTAGACCTGCAGTCCATTCTTTCAAAGTGGACGGGTGAGGCAGAACAAAATTTGCATGAGTTTTTTGAAGATGCTCGAAGAAGAACCCCTGCGTATTGTTTATTGATGAATTAGATGCCCTCGGAGGGAACCGGCAAAAAATGTCTGCCCATCATGAACGGATGCTGGTCAATCAATTGTTAATTGAACTTGATGGCTCGGCTTCAGATAATGAAGGAATTTATGTCATTGGTGCTACCAATACCCCATGGTATCTGGATCCGGCACTAAGACGTCCTGGCCGATTTAATTCGTTGATCTTTCTGCCGCCGCCGGAATTAGAAGAACGGAAAGCCATTTTAACGATTAAGACGAAAGGAAAACCACAGCAAGGCCTGCAATTGGATCTAGTGGCAAAATATACTGAACATTTTTCCGGTGCCGATTTAGAATACTTAGTGAAAGACGCGATTGATTCAGCCATTGCTAGATCATTTGAAACAGGAGAAATTCAGCCTTTAACCAATCAAGATTTATTGTCTGCGATGGAAAAACGGCAGCCAACGACGCTTGAATGGTTTGCAACAGCCAAAAGTTATGCCACGTTCAGTGATGCTAATCAAGAATATAAAGATGTGCTGGACTATATTTATAAAAACAATTTGAAATAAAGGATGAAGTAAATGGAAGAATCGTTTCTTAGCAAAGTGAACCTCATTAAGTCTTACATCCAGAATGGGGAAATTGATCAATCAAGAGAGCAGGCTGAGGAGGTTATACGAAAACAGCCAGAAGATTATCCCGGCTATTTATTAATGGCCTATCATTACTATACGTTAAAGCAGCCTGATGATGTGGTGGTTTGGATAAACGAAGCACTTCGTAGAGCACCTGAAGATGAGGAGGTGCTTACACTAGCGGTATTGATGTACGATGATCTCCGAATAGAGGAATCAAAGCGGAAAGAATTGATAGAAACAGGCCTCCGTCTCTACCCTCAGAGTCATTATCTGCACTCTCAATATGCCCGTCTCCCTTCTATTACACAGGAGCAAGGATTAGCTGCCCTTCAAGAGGCAATCAGGCTCCACCCTCAGAATGATGAGTATTTAAAGGATTATAGTATGGCCATGTTTAATCTTGGCAATTGGAAGGAATCAGAAAAATATGAGCAGCTAGCATTGCAAGCAAATCCGGAAAATAGCAAAAATTTGCTGGATTTTGCCTGGGCCGCCTACGAGAGAAAAAAATATAAAAAGGCCCAAATTCTGATTGAAGAAGCAATGAGACTTGAACCTAATGATCCAACCATTCGAGAATATTATAAAAAATCTATCCTACCAAAAATGGCTTCATTCGCGCAAAACGAGAAATGATGCTGACTCTGCAAAAAATATGGATTGCTCCTGTTCAATTTATTGTGAGATTTTCAAAAGATAAAATATCGTTAAGATTATTAGCAGTGATTGTATTGCTTTTAGAATTAGCCGGATCTTACGCTCTTTTAGGGAATAACTTATTTATTATCATGGGTGCTTTTTTTCTGGTCCTGTTTATATGTTCAAAAATAGCAAAATCGATATTAATAAAGTCCGGATTTACTGAATCAGAAGAAGCGGCAATGCAGAAGAAAACAAAAGCTACACAAAAAACGGCATTAAAGGAGATGAGAAAAGAGCTGGCAAAAAATCAAGAGCAGCCTATTCAAACGCAAGCTGCATTGTCATCCAATGAGTTAGAAGTAAAATTATCGAAAATTTGGGGTTCTGCAGACATTGACGCCATTAAGGAGAAAACAGTGGTGAAAGATGCTGTACTGCAGCCTGAGCCGGCTATTCAAAAAAAGGAGACAACGATGGATTGGCCAAAGGAATATAGGAAGTGGCCAGCCTATTGTTTAATGTTAGGGATTGTTCTAAGCTTTATGGTACGATTTATTCCAGCGATGATCGACGATTATAATCGTCCTGAACCTATATCACCAGAAATGAAAGAATCCATTACTATGGTGCAAGAACAGCAAAAGCAAGACAAGGACATGGCGATTATCAAGGAAAATATGCCTGCTGTCACTCATTTTACGCAAAGTTTAAAAGATGGCAGCCTAATAGATACTATGGGACAATTTGTTGCCAAAGATTATGAACCAGCACTACAGGAAAATATCAATCATCCACTCCTAAAACAATTAGCCAACGCTAAAATAGACAAAGTAAGCAATCAAAAATTAGGCTTAGCTATTTCTTACTTTTTGTTGATCAATGAGGAAGAGAACGTTCAGGCCATTGTCCAAGCGGCAGGAGGACAAATTACACATCTTTACTCGGAAACTTGGAGCCAATCAACCAAAGAGAAAGAAAATTATCAGAAATTGATGAGCCAAATCGAAGTAGAGGGCAAGGATTTTAAAGAAATCGTAGAATAGCACTAGCCTTGTATTCGTTTAATCACGCTATTCAAGACAATTAAAATGTTCAATTTTATTAGTTTGTACAAACAAAAAGTCCTTTATAATGAATAAGATTATATGCACCACTTCATTTGGACAATGGTTTTCACCCACAAATCCGAAAGTTTTTGTGGGTGAAAACATGGAAATTAGATTCCTGTGCCAAAACATTAACGATAAAATCATTCTTAAAATTGCTGCTTTTTGTGCAGCTATATGAAGCCAAAAGACTCCATTTGCTAAGTGATTGTCTTTTCGATCCTCGTCTTCTGCTCCCCTATTATCAAATGTAGAGGAGCTGTAACACATGGTAATCCTCCTCTTTCTCCTACTACAAACTATAATGGACATTCAGTGATCAAATGTTATGATTTCAACTACTTGCAATTTCACTTTTTGGTTCTCTTTTTGTTAGGCTTTTCGTCCAAAATGGAACGTAATTCTTTAATGTCCGTTTCTGACAAGGAATCCTCTTGGATAAACTGAACTAGCATCGACTTTAACGCTCCACCATAAATTCGCTTAACAAAAGACTGTGCCTCGGCGCGCTGACATTCATCTTGCGAATAAAGTGGAAAAAAGGTATAAACCCTCTGATCTTTATTGACACCTATCACTTCCTTGTGAACGAGACGATCCAAAAGAGTACGCACAGTTTTCGGCTTCCAATCCGTTTTTTCCTGCAAGACAGATATAACATCATTGGCCGTTTGTGGAGCCTTTTTCCACAGAACATTCATTACTTCCCATTCTGACTCTGAAATATTTGGGATTTCCTTCGCCAACCTTACCCTCCTCCTTCTTTTAGATGACATACAACATGCTTTAACTTATTCTGCTGTTTCCTTAATAGATTCCTTTATCTCTCAAAATTGATAACGTTATTTTCGCTGCCTTGCTTCCATAACTATTATCTTCATTTTGTATATTTGTTGCAAAGAAATAAGTATTACTCTTGGTCTCTACATATCCAATGAACCAACCGTTTATATTTTTGCCATTAACATTGCCAGTGCCCGTTTTCCCGGAGAGCCGGGAATCGTTGTATGCATCTAATATAAGGGCATCTTTCACGGTTTGGATATTCTTATTCTCAAAACCAAATTGATTTGTATAAAACGCTGATAGCAATTGTACCTGTTCAATGGGAGAAATCTTTAATGAAGATTCCAACCAATAATCTGATCCCCAGAAAGATCATAGTTTCCATAGCCTATCTGTTCGAGATAAGCCTTGATGGTGTCTTGCGGGATTCTTTGGTTTAACTCCTGGAAATACCAGGTGACTGAATTTCTCATGGCACTTGATAGGTTTTGATCCGCATTCCAAGATTCATAAGGATATTTTGTTCCATTCCATTTCATAATGGAATTGTCCTTTGTTATTACATTTGACTCTAGTCCAATTAACGCGCTATAAATCTTGTAAGTAGAATTCGGAGAAATTCTCAGCGTGCTTTTATCTTTATTATATATACTATATTGATTAGCTTTCATATCGTATAATACAAAGCTTCCATCATATCCAACAAAATAATCGCTCAAATCCTCGTAAAACGCGCGATCATTAGTAAAATCGTAGCGATCATTAGTAGCGGCCATTGCAAAAATGAAGGGGATCTGACTTGCTACAAATACACCTATAACGGTAAAGATTGAAATACTTTTCAGCTTCATCCACTTCGACTCAATTGTAAAGGATGCGATTTTTTCAATCCGTTTTTTTATCTGCTCCTTGGAACCATTAAACTGATTGGCCCAAGCCAAGTCTTTTGAGTGTGATGCTAGATCTGCAAAATTAATAATCGCATTCCCATAATCTGCATGACAATGCTCATCTAAAGATTTTAAAACAGCCATATCGCAAGCTATTTCACGATCCATTCTCATGTTTTTAAAAGCAATCCATACAAGCGGATGAAACCAATACAAAATTTGATACATGATAATGAGATAATTCGTTGCTATATCTTTGTATTTATAGTGATGCAGTTCATGCATAAAAATGTATTCGATGTCTTTTCTGGACAACCATTCGTCGAGACGTACCGGCAGCACAACATAGGTCTTAAATAGACCGAATGTCATTGGAGATTTGACGAGTGGTGATTCTCCTACTATTAAAGGTTTAGATATATTTAAATCCTGCTTGCATCGTTCAAATAAGTGTAAAATGGCTTTGTTGTTCAAGACGGTTATCGTATTTTTTATTTTCTTTAATTTAAACCAGGCATGGAGGAAAAGGACAGCCATAACTAACATGCCTGCAATCCAAATACTTGTTAAAACAGCATTCAAGAATGTCAAATTAAGATGATTGACAGATACCGTAAAGTCCTCTATCCAATTTGTATTACTAAGCGCAGAACCTTCAGTGGCATGGATAGAAGCGTTACCAACTCTATTGCCGTGATTGATGTTGAATAGATTAAAATGATTTTCAAAATGAATCCATTGCTTCGGTATAAATGGAAGCGTTAATGCGATTAATAATAAAAACCATAGGTTGTATTGCCATTTTGCTGAAAGTTGATCAGAGAATAATTTCCTAATAAGCAAAATAACTACTATAGTCATAGATGACACAATAAAACTTGTGACTAAATGGCTGAAAAACATATCTCCTTACCTCCATTTTCCGAAGTATCACTATAATCCTTTACACTCCCCTGATCCCTTCCAATAATTTCAATTGCCTTTATTGTGATTTATTCCATAAAAATGGACATCAATTTGTTTCTTATCCATTTACAATTTTATCACATCTTTGAAGCACTCAAGTTTAGCACTTCATTATCTATTTATCAATTTTCAGTATAAAGTGTTAAAACACATAATCTTAGAGAATCATGGCCTTTAGGATCTTTTCCTGAAAGAGTGAGAAATTTTTTTAGTTTAAAGAGATTGACTTCCACAGACTACAAATGTAATATTTGATTACAAATGTAGTCCAATATTGATTAAGGGAGGCATAGATTGGATATTTCGTGACTACTCAGTGATTTTAAATTAGCGCTATAAGTAAACAGCCAGCCAATCAGTGAAAACAGGACTCGCTTCATTATGGCTAGTCCAAAGAAGCCCGTTACATTTTGAATAGATAAAAACTAGAAAGAGGTTATGGATTTGAGAAACACACATAAACACAAATTTAGCATGCGTCATTTTACACAGCTCATGTTGTTGCTGGCAGTGATTATACTCACTGCTTGCGTGGATAAAGACCATTCGACTGAGGCCCCATCTAAAGAGGAAAATGAAGTAGGACAAAGAGCAAATATAGACGAAAAGCTTGCCCAGCTTGAGAACGAGTTTGATGCTCGGATTGGTGTCTATGCGATTGATACGGGCACGAACCAGACGATCGAATATCGACCAGAAGAGCGTTTCGCTTTTGCCTCTACTTACAAAGCTTTAGCCGCAGCCCTCTTGCTGCAGCAAAATTCTTTGGAAGAGCTTAAAGAAGTTATCACCTACACCAAGGATGATTTAGTTCCTTATTCTCCGATTACAGAGAAACATATAGATACCGGGATGACCCTTTTGGAATTAAGTGAGGCGGCAGTTCGATTCAGTGACAATACTGCGGGGAACCTCTTATTTGAGGCATTGGGAGGTCCTAAAGGATTTGAACAAGCCTTAAGACAAATAGGTGATAACGTTACCCAGGCGGATCGCTTTGAACCAGATTTAAATACATTTACTCCAGAAAATACTCGTGACACTAGTACACCGAAAGCTCTTGCCACTAGTCTCCAGGCATTCGTAATCGGCGACTTGCTTTCGGGTGAGAAGCGTGAACAGTTCGCAGATTTGCTGCAAGGGAATGCTACAGGCGATAAACTGATTCGTGCGGGGGCGCCTGAAGGCTGGAAAGTCGGTGATAAGAGTGGAGCTGGAAGTTACGGAACGAGAAATGACATTGCAGTTGTTTGGCCACCAGACAGGGAACCCATCGTTATGGCCATTATGTCTCGTCATGATACAAAGGATGCCAAATATGACGATGCGCTGATTGCGCAGGCTGCCGAGATCACCCTTAACGCCCTAAAGTGAATGCAGTAAATTGGGCAGGTTAAATAATTTTGGATACTTCTTGCTCTAAAAAGTTTGGATCCATTTAACATACATTCGAAAAACAATGCTGTTATAATAATTAAAAAAACCAAATCGTAGCCATAGCTAATTCGTAAAAAGTTGTAACGAAGCAAAGGGTGATACCTATTAGTCATAACTAATAGGTATCACCCTTTTACTTCCTGTTCCACAACCGCGCCCTATTGCTTAATAAGATCGTTTAACTAAAGGTAACGACGAACTTTTTTACAGTATTGTTTATATTCTTCACCGTAAATCTTCATCAACGATTGTTCCTCAAGAAGTACTTGCCGATTAAAAAGCCAATAACCTACAATCAAATATAATAGTAAAATCCAATTTGGATAAATAAAAAATTCTCCTAATAAGACTAAACCAAAAGCAGTATATATCGGATTTCGACTTATGGCAAAAGCCCCAGTTGTAATTAAAGAACCTGGGTTATCTTCATCTATTCCCACCCTAAAGCTTTTCCCGAATGAAATTAAACTGTATAGGAATAGTGAAAGACCGAGTAAGCATAAGGCTACCCCGATCCAGCCAACGGATTCATTTCTAAACAGTTCTGTTCCCAATCGTGGTAAGTTAATGATATTGGAAAAAATCACATAAAATAATAGCACAGCAAATGGAGGTATAATGAAATCTCTTCTGTCCATTTCGCCAAATTTAAAGGCTTTAATGCCAAGTTTTTTTAATTGTATTGAACGAATGATTACCATCGTTATCAACAAAACTATTGTAATAACGGCAATAGATTCTTGCATACTGAACCACCTTTAGTTTACTATTTTTATCTTGTCCTCTTCGTTTCTCCTTTAAATCTTATTCCGTCAAATGGCCCGCTCGTTGAATATCATAACAGCTATTTTAATTTTAAATGACTTTATTGTCTTTAAATGACTTTATTATGATTTAAACAACTTTATTATCATTACACAACATAAATTTGCCGGATCGGCTGTCCTCTCCAATATGTCTTAAACAGTTTTTCAAATTGAGTATTCAGGTCTTTCGTGCAGTTTGTCTGTCTAGACAGCTGCATTTGATGTTTAACTCCCCTTTCTTCAATGCCCTAAGCAAGAGCGACTTTCCCTGCTGCTACGTGGTGCAAACGAAGTCTCATCGCTACTTCATCGACCATTTCATGAATCACAATCATAATCGCTCGTTCGTTATAATAATCACGAATTATTATTTGACTTTTAGAAAATAGTTTTTGCGCAAAAGTGAGCTTTTACGAACGACATCTTATCCTTAAAGCGAAAGATTTGTTAAACGATGGTGTGGACTTTTGAGCAAACAAAAAGAACCCTGTCCCATAGAGTCCTTCTAGTATTCCTTATTTAACTAAAGCCCGATTTACTTTAAGTACATATTTTCACAAACTTATAACAAGGATGCTACCCTGCTACTATAATAAGAAAAGACAGGCCCAGTAAGCCTTGCCATCCAATAACTGATAAGGTTGTTTTTAAAACAATTCAAATGATTAACTTTTATTGATAGCCTTACGACGTTGAATAAGAAAAGAAATTGAATAAGAAATTATTAAAATCATCCCTATTAGCAAAGCTATAATGAAGCCCAGCATATCCTGTACACCGACCCATCCAATCGTAAATGTAAGAAAAAAGAAAAAAGAAAAAAGAATAAATAACAAAAACCAACCAGAATGATAGCAATAGGAACGTTAAACGGGAAGAAACTTTTCCAACCTACTGCTAAAAAACGGAAATGCTCAGTATAGTGATCGAGATAATAATATGAAGTGTCCCCCAACGGAATCCCGCACGAGATTGTGCATCTTCACCAAAGGCAGGTGTATTGTATAGATCATATAGTGTGATAATTGCAGTAATAACCGCTGTCAATACAACTAGTATGAAAATACTCCAATTTATAGTGTTCAGGTTTTTATTTTTCATTTAATCCCCTTGACTCCCTCCCGAAATGTCCTACTGACCAAAAAGTAATTGATTCGTTTACTACAACTTCAACAGAAAGGGAACTTCTCCTTCTTCGAGAAAACTGCCCCGTTTGTCCAATAAGAACTTAAACAAAAAGCGTTCATCCTTCTTAGATCAACGCCTCTGTTAGTTGAAGAATAATTGCTTTTTTAGTCCTCAAAATTTTCATCATAAGGGTTCGCATACAAAGCTATATCAAATTCAGCTTTTATACTATTTGCAAATTCAATCTGTTCCTTATCAATATGCAAACCAGGTGTGTATCCACTTTTCATTATTATAACAATGGAAAAATGGCATTCCAGTTCATACTCCGTTTTCAACTAATTTATTAAAGCTGCTTTATTTTTTAACTGTCCTAAAATTTGGTCCATTTGCTCTTTCACATCAAAGGACTCTTGATAGCCTGTGCTTAATTCCCAAGCTGTTTCTAATCGATAATGATTTTTTGTGGAAGTAATATTTTGATTAAGGGGCCTTACAATAACATCACCCTTTTTATAGGTTTTTGTAGGTTCAATTTCCAATGTTTCAGTCACATAATCAATTGGAAATTCATCTCCATACAATGTAAAGTAAACCATTACTTGAGTTTTATCCAAATTAAACTTTCCCCTCCAATAATTCTTATTTTCCATTTGTATAGTGATAATGTTCCTTATCTCACGAATGTATAACTCTCACAAACTCATAGGAATTACAAACAACGACCACATCGATACTAAAATACCTGACAGAGGAACAACAACGAAGAGAACCTTCACTCTGTTATCTTTTGCCTCCTTCTTAGCAATAGACATGATTATCATTGCTACCATCATAACGTAGAAGAACCAACTTAAATACGTTGACCACCCAAAAACTGCAACATTACCGAACCCTGTTAGACCATAAATTATAAACCCTAAACCTTGAGCAAATATCCTCTAATAACGAAGCTATTACAAATAATACACAGATTAGTATGATCTGCATCTTTATCTTTACCTATACCACCCCCAACATGCCATATCTTGAAAGATAGTGCTAAAAAATAGCCCAATTAGAACCATTACAAAGAAAAAACATTTTGAAATAACATTAAGGCTCGTATTCTCTCTCTTTCGTGAGGAATAGCAGAACAACTATGTACGATTAAACAAATTTGTTAATAACCGTTATTTAATTAAACTACCCCGTTAGTGACAGAAGAATTTTTAAACAACTAGGTTATTTTTTAAATGACTTTATTATCTCTGCACAAGATGAAGAAAAAACACTTACACGAACAGAAACCCCGGACAAAGGAACTTTTAACCTTCCAGTGTTCGGGGGCAGCTCATTGATATATCTCTGTCTACTTCTCTTCCTTATTTATTTCTAACTCTCCGGTATTGGTATAGTCGTATTCCGACCTGTCTACGGGTGTAAAGTTTGGCGGTGAATAAAATCTAAGCAAATCACCATTTACAACTCGGTCTGAAAGCTCTAGTTTGTACTCCGCCTCTTGCTGAAGTTCCTTAGCTTTTGAAAGCCGGGCTTCTTCTAATTTTTCTCCTGTAGATGAATTGTAAAACTTGCCGTTAATGGACGTAACGGCCGGACTAACGAAGTCGCCATTACGGAATGGGACCAGCGAATCGTGCTTATCGGATAATATATCTGTGCCGAATTGAATATATTCCTTTGAATCAATTCCAAGTAGATGGAGAAGTGTTGGAAGCAGATCAATTTGTCCGCTGTATTCGTGGTTGACTCCCCCTTGGATGCCAGGTGCGTGAATGAATAAAGGTACTCTTTGTAATCCCGTACTTTCAAAAGGGGTTATCTCTTTTCCTAACACCTGCTTCATCGCCTTATTATGATTTTCAGAAATGCCATAATGATCGCCGTACATAACGATCACCGTGTTATCATACAAGCCTGATTCTTTTAGAGCCGTAAAGAATTGCCTTAACGCTTCATCTGCATATCGGGCCGTTTGAAAATAACGGTCAACAGATTTATCACCGGTTGTATGAGGCGCAATCGTTGTCTCCTCATCCGCTATCGTAAACGGATAATGATGACTTACTGTGATAAATTTCGTGTAAAATGGCTGCGGCAATGATTTTAACAAAGGCATTGACTGCTCAAAAAATGGCTTGTCCATTAAGCCGTAATCCGCTAAATCTTTCGGATTCATTTCATAGTAGCTGGAATCAAAAAATCGATCGTAACCAAGTGATTTATAAATCTCGTTACGGTTCCAAAAGCTTCCCGAATTTCCATGGAATACAGCCGAAGTATAGTCATACCGATCTAAAATAGCTGGAGCTGCCTGATATGTGTTTAACCCTTTGGTAGTAAAGGCTGCCCCTTGCGGCAGACCGTATAAAGAGTTTTCAATCATAAATTCTGCATCCGCCGTTTTTCCTTGGGCTGTTTGGTGGAAAAAGTTATCAAAATAAAGGGTGTTTTTATCCCTTGTTAACGAATTTAAAAATGGTGTCACTTCTTCCCCGTGTAATTTATAATCAATTAAAAAGTTTTGAATGGACTCAAGGTGCAAATAGACGACATTCATGCCTTTAGCTGCACCGAAGTATTTCGGATTTGGTTCTGCATAATTTGTTTTTACATAATTGTTCACTTCTGTGATGTCATCACTATCTGCCAGTACCCTTTGTGCAGAGGCCCTTGTGCTTTGAACCGCATCGTAAATGGTGTAATTATACATCCCTAAATACTTTACGATATATTTACGATCAAATCCCCTTGTCAATAATTCAGGGCGATCGGCCTCTGCTAATGCTAAGTTAACACCTGAAATTCCCATACCTAACAATAGGACTGTGCTTGCTTTCAAGCGATTCGTATCTTTCATTTCGATCTTCACAAACTTCAAGGCCAGCAGTCCTGCCAAAAGGACAAGATCAATGAAAAATAAAAAGTCATATGGTTTTAAAAGATACACTATACTTGTGCTTACATCGCCTAAGTTTTCCGTTTGGGTTAACGTCGGCAACGTGACAAAGTCATTGAATGACCGGTAATACAAAACATTAGCAAACACCAGGATGGACAAGAGTGTATCTATGATTAATAGGGCTATATACTTTCTTCTTCCTTTAAAAAAGAACGCCAACCCTAAAAACAGTAAAGACGAGCCTAAAGGGTTCAGAAACAGCAGAAACTTCTGTACAGAATTATCTATTCCTAATTCAAATTGTGTTAATTGGACAACATAGGTTTTCACCCATAGAAGAACGGCTGCTATAATAAAAAAGCCAATAAATTTGTTCGAAAATCCTTGAACCTTTTGAAACACATTATTCATTCTTGTAAACCTACTTTCTAGCAAACTTCTTTTCTAAAACTATTAATCTAGTGGTACTTTCTTTGAACTATCTAAAGTTGAGATTCTTGACTTTAAGCAAAGTGATGAAGGTCTATCACTTCTCTACCGTACACTGTTTATATGTCCGCCGTGTGTCCAAGTGAACAAATTAAGCAAGATGCTACTAATAACCTAGAGGTCCAATACTGCACTCCTGTCAGTACGGAAGATTATGACAATGCGGAGGAGCATATGGCACGTACAGAATGAATGGCAAAGAACATACTTCCCCTCTTCTTTATAGGACGACACTAAGTAACCCCTCCTTTATTATAAGGAGGGGTGTTATCAGAATGGATCTGGCAATAATATAATCGTGTGAACAAATTACTTGATCCCTTCAATCTTGCTGATGTTGGCTTCAATTTACACAAATGCAGGTTCCGGTAATATATGTTTTATATAAACCGCCTCCCCATCACTTTCACCATGGAAAGTAACAGTTGTGCCAGGACTGATAACTACAACATCACCAGCTTCTGCTACAAAATTATTCTCTTGGTCATCACTTAAAACAAACTTTCCACTAATAACAGTTTGGATTTCCAAGAAATCATGCTTAAAATCAAAACCTTTTGTAGCTTTTTGCATTGAGTACAATCCTAATGTTATTGCTTCTTTATTTTCAGTAATTGGAAAGTCCAGGATTTGAGCTTTAACTTCAGGTATCCCTAATACTGTATTTAATTCTTTCTTTTCATAAGATCCCGCTCTAATTAATTGTATTCCTGGCTTTCGGCTTAAGTAAGTGTAATTGTCTTTTGATAATGCTTTACTCATTTTTTTCACTCCTTTTTTCTTTTCACTCATTTGTTTAATTTCATATATCTCGATTTCTAGATAAACATGAAAAATTATTGGTTTTGCAAAGTTTATGCCTTGAATTCATATATGTTGAATTCAGTATTTTAAATGTTAACTTCCCAAATTTTATTTTTCAGGTCGGGCAAGAAAAAAACTATCTGAAACCGTCACAGTATTTTACTGTAGTTGGGATCTGTGTAGCAAAGACAAAAAGTATAGTTTATTCTAAACTCTTCAGAGGCGCCAGGAAAAGGACACCTGCATTATGTGAGATAAGCCAAGCTACCGCGAAAGCTATTTGACAATGGAAAGGTTAGCCGAATCAGACATTGTTACTTCTGCTAAATTTGTTGAAGTAAATCCAATATAGATGATAAAAATAAAATAGAAACAACTGCTGTTACTCTCATTGGGTCATTATTTTGGAGAAAAGGTAGAATAGAAAAAGCAGTTACTTACTCTTATTGATTGCGGTAAGTAACTGCTTTTTAATAAGTTCATACTTGTTTAATAGGTGATCTAGATAGTGACTTATTTCAATTACTTCCGCTGAAAATAACGATTTAATTTTAGTTATCTGGTTCATTTGCTCTCTGGAATTCTCAATTTGTTGCAGCAATTCTTTTTCTTCAAAACAAATATCTATCTACTCCTTTAAATAAGATAATTATCAAAGTTCCCAGAAGGTAAAATCTCTTAAAACTATTTTTTATTTAATTCACATGACAAAGGTTCTTTAGGTACGAATAATCTAGATAAGGTTTAACATTACAACATTTTCCGAAAGGCGGTTTACACATCAGAATTTGTGTTAACTCGCCACTTCAATAAATACAGAGAGAAAATTTCTTTGTTGATCACACGTTCATCAAGTACAGCCTGTTTCCTGTACTTGATGAGTCGTGATTGTAACTGTCCTTGAGATAACCATCTTGACCTCTTACTAGTCAATCTTTTTCTTCTAAATAATTACGAATCGTTCTACCCATTGAATAGGTAAATGAAAATTTTCCATACATAACAGAAGGAGTTTCTAAAGGCTGCAGGGGTTGTAAACTTGTTGCCGGTTCTCCATCAGGGAATTGAAATTTTATTTCTTTTACATCAACTTCATATATTTCTGCCGTAAAAGGCAGGGGGAATTCATTTAATTCACTGAGCGCGGCACCCCCACCTTGAGGAAGAGGGAATTGACGATGGGCATAATAATTCAAATGCCCTCCCATTGTCTCTACGATTTCATCCCCAATGCTTACAGTAGTCTTGATTACAGGCTGTCCATCAATTGTTAATGTCGATATCAACTCATTGCCATTTCTCTCTCTTAAGCAAGAGCCTGGCAAAGCAGGTACACCCATAAACTCACGTGTATACGTTCTCATCAAGTTCGAGCTGTTCCAGTAATGGGCAAAGTAGCGCCCAGGAATGCTGATTGCTCCATTAGCGGCTAAACTATCGTGATCAGCAACTTCAATCGTTAAGTAGGTCAGACTAAAGGAACCAAAACCGCTGGTTTGATCTGGATCAGGCACATCATACATATTCATCTGAACCAAACCATTGGGATGAGGTTCTAGACCCGGCGGAAGTACTTCACGGAGCGCGTCAGGATCTGCTTTGTAACCTATTATTAGCATCCACGCATCTCTAATTAATTGAGGTGTAGGAGGGATTGCCCATTTATTTCTGGGCATTCCTAAATACGGTACACTCTTTGTCATTTGTGATTCCCCCTAATTTCCGTCGTCATTTCTACAAATCTCCTAAAATATATATACTTATCTTCATGAGTTTATTATTTCTCATTCGGGGTGAAATAAGTGGCACAAACATCTCTGAACAAAGCTAATTCCCTCCAAATTACTCTCCTTTTGCAGGCCCTCTACGCCACCCCGGTTTAGGGTAGGCTTTTGTTAGCAGCCCCTTTTCTAGCCGGTGCTGTACGATCTCTCGCCTTGTCTGGTGAGGATCGTGACTAAGCGTCAGCGGCGAGCAAGGTTTAGCTGAGCACATAAGCACAAATCCCTCTTTCAAGTCCTCCGGATAGTAAAGATATGCTCCACTATGGTCAACTGCCCCTTCTATGATTCGTGCAGCACATGCCAAACACCACCCTTGGTCACATGCGCGAGGCCATTCTACTCCTGCTCTGAGAGCCTCATAAAGCAAGTACTCGTCCGGATCTGCCTGAAAGCTCACTTTATGATCAGAGAGAATGATAGAAACTGGATAATGTTCTCTTTCTTTAAGGCTCATAGACATATCAACACTTTTACTATTCCGACAATTTGATTTTTGGACACTAAGTTGGATTTATAGGTCTGAATATTACAAAAATTATTAGTAGCTGCTTTCACTATTTTTACCACCTCTAATTATCTACATTTTCAATCCAGCCACGGGCATAAAAGTAAGATCCTTGTACAATGCGCCATACAATTTCCAGTTCTTGTTCATCCCTTGGAGCATATACGATAAAATTCTGGGGTGGCAATGCCCCCGCCATATAGCGTACAAGAGGATGTATGCACGACCACCCAGCCTTGAGAACATATTCTCCCCACTGAAGCATTAGTGGCAAATGGATACTCCCGTCCGTTCGGATCAAGGCAAATTCGCGATTCCGAATAAATGCTTCTTCTATCCCATCTGTAGATGTTTCATCCATGACAAGAGCCAATGCGGGTACTGAGAGTTCAGTAGGTTGTAGGGTGACATCAGGCAAGCGAGATGCTCTTTCCAACAACTTCTCCCGCAGATGCTCCGGTGATGTTTCTTCCACTTGCAAGCACGGATATCTCACTTCAATCTGTGGCGCCGTTCCTGTTCGCTTCGGCAAATCTTGCAATACTGGTGGCAGATCAACTGAAATCCTAGTTCTTGTCTTATCCAAAACTATCATAGTGAACGTGCATAACGTCCACCTCCCTCTCATCGAGCAAGTTTCGCACTGCCTGAACCATCACTGGGGGACCTGCAATATAAAACTCATACTTGTCCCAAGGCTCTGTAAGACGGCGAACCATCGCATCGGTAACAAAGCCCACTTCTCCATTCCACTCTTTACTACTTTTACTTATGACAGGTATGATTGTTCCTTTGTCAATCGATTCTAGCAATTGTTCTACTTCATTTAGCATAACAAGATCTTTAGGTGTACGTGCTCCGTAAAACACAGTGCACTCCCTTTCTTTTGAATTGCCCCACAACGACATTTGGCGCACCATGCTGAGGATGGGGGATATACCTGTTCCACCAGCGATAAACACTGCAGGGCGTGAGGTATCTTCCAGGAAAGCTGATCCATAGGGTAAATCCAGAGTAAGTTCTGTATCAGGAGTTAAAGTGAATAATTTCTGGCTTCCTATGCCATTTGGGTATCTCCGTGCAATAAATTCTACCTCGCGACTTTCTGGCAAATTTGCCATCGAATAGGCCCTGCGCAAACCGTCACCAAGATTGAGGATAGCATATTGACCAGGTTTGTAAACGGGGGTTCGGTCTACTTGCAGACGAAACAACGCCACATCTTCGGCCAGAGTCTCAACATCTGTAACCACTGCATGATAATCACGGGTTGCAAGATGCTCCTGTGGGCTTTCCTGAGCTTTCGTCTTCAAAGTTACATTACTTTTAGGCACACTTTGACAAAGAATGATACGACGACGCCTTTGATCTCGTTCCGAGAGAGACGGAGCTTCCGGTAACAAACAAGTTACTTCACCCTCCAGCAATGTTGCTTTACAGGTGCCGCAGCCCCCCACCCACACTCAAACGGCAGCCATACTCCCTGCCTTCTAGCTGCAGTAAGTATCGTCTCGCCGTCTTGCACTTTAAAAGTAACATCAGAATTTTGAACAGTAACCACATAGTCTCCCATACTTAATCAAGACCTAGACTCACTAAGAATTTCTGATGAGCTTTGCGCACGGTCCTCACAATCAAGACCTAAACTAGCTAAGAATTTCTGATGAGCCTTGCGTACGGTCTCTGTCACCTCCTGAGGATTCATTGGCTGCGGAGCTTTAGCAAACAAAGGAGCTAATCCTTCGACTGCACGATAAGTTGGTTCTTGCCATTTTTCTATCCAGCTTTCAAGCAGTTGACGATTACCTGCTTCCCGTTTTATCGAGTAGTTGACCAATTCAGTCGTCCACTGTTGAAAGCGTTGGTTATCAATATTAAAATCATGGTGCATTAGGGCGAGCAATTCATCTCCATTCTTGCTGGCTAATTGTGCAAATTGCACGTTATATAGGAGATCGTATACAGGTTTGACAACGAGGTTCAGCGCTGCGAAACATTCTCCCCAGTCATATGCAATCATCAGCTTCTCCAATACTTCCCGCAATGGTTGCCAATGAGGATCATCTTCCCAAATCTTTCGGGTTCTTTCAGAATCTGCAAGATACTGTGAGTCTCCTTCGAGTGACAATGCTTTCGTAATGTACGCATTGTGCTGTAAACGTCGCAACTCATCTGCACCCTGGAAATAGGCCACGTTGGTAATATAGGCTGCCGGCGCCATTTGTGCCATATACAAGCCAACAATCTGCAAAATGTGACCCGAAAAGCGACTAGGAATGTAGATTTGTTCGAGAGTATCGGTCCAATCTTTTGATAGCTTGGCATAGTGATCCTTACGTTCAAATTCATCGATCAGGTTTTCGAGATATACTTCCCGTTCTTTTTGCAAATGAACATAGTCGCGATAAGTTAGACGCTTAGGATCACGAAAATCTTCCCAATCGTCAACTTGAAAAGACGACCCTTCACGATACTTTAAGTACCATCGGTTTAAAGGTGCTTCGGAATCAAGTTCAAAAGGCGCTGGGGAATTTCTAAAATTATAATTCACCTTATGACTGACAGCCTCATATTCGCTTGGCACACGACGCTCCGTCCATAAACTCCATGCTTTTTTCTTTCTTCTTTCACGAGCTCTCGCCATTTAGTTGTCCTCCCTCTCTAAGTAAAAAATCAACTCTCTATCTTCTATAAAATTTATCCGTCCTGCAAAAGAAACAAAACTTTGTGTAATCTCAGACCAGGAAAAAGAGCGGCCTAATGCCTCTTTCAAACTGTCATAAGTAATGCGACATTTTCCCGGGGTTTGAATCTTAACGTAAGCGCTCCTATCTTCAAATGTCACCTCAATCCCAGGATTGTCGGTCTCAATAGCGACGAAAAGTGCTTCAGCTATCTCCGGATCTCGAATCATGGGTCCTACCATTTTCACGTGCCCTTTTATCATCAAAACAACCTCCTACTTCTCTTTATTTTCCTTATGATTTCGACGCACTGCAGCGGTTATACCGTTTGGTCTCGCCTTTTGGGAATCCGATATAAATCTGCTCCTCCTCTACCCGCACTTCATATCGGTAGAGACTGCAATTTTTTGGATTTACTCCCTTTCCCGTATTCACCTCAAACTGCCATTTATGTGCAGTGCACGTGAGAATTCCTTTTTCGAAATCACCATCGGCAAGAAGGATTTCTTGATGGGGACAAACACCTTGGTAGGCAACAATTTCTCCCCCTTCTAGATGAATCAATAAAACGGTTTCTCCTTCAACTTCTAAATCAGTCATTTCTCCTTCCCACAGGTCATCTAATGTAATCGTTGGAAACCATTCAAGTGTTTTCGTATCAGACATCATAAAACACCTCAACAAAATCCATTGGCTCTAAACCTACCTCTGTGACCGTCAAATGATCTGGTTGAACCTGACCATTATATTTCACCTTCAAGGGGGCTTGCTTTGGTTCTACCCGCACACCAACTGAATGAGAAGAGACTTTTTCAGCCACTTCGGACATCGTGTCCTTTTCTTCTACTTGCACTAATACATGTACAAAGTCCTCGTTATGAGCAGCTACTAACGGAACCGCAGTCATACAACATCATCTCCATCCATCATCATAGTTTGGCTGCCTTCTGAGCAGTGCATTGAGGCTCCCAGAGAGCAGTGTTGAAAGCACCTTAAAGAAATGAAATCAAACGACTATTCTTTTCATCGTATTTTTATTTAACCCAAGCAAAATTGTCTGCATCCTGACCCATGGTTTCTGGTGTAAGACCCATATAAGCAATAGCTCCTTCAGGTGTCGATGGCTGGATTTGTCCACTGACCATTCGATCAACAATACTCAAATGACTTGCAAATCGTTTAGGTTGAGTATCAAAGATCCATTTACATGGTTCTGAACAGAATGAATATCTTCTGCCATTGTATTTGGACACATAAGGTGCAATATGTTTCTTTTTCGGATCAGAAGGCCTGACGATAGGAAGTTGGCAACAATTACAAACCACAGGTAACGTTTTCGGATTCAACTTTTCGTATTGCCCCTCTTTGGCATTTTTAGTAATAACATCCCAGTATTTACCGAAGCTGTCGTTCCAACCAGGGTACTTTTCCTCCAACCACTCTCGTTCTTCAACTGACACACCAGCGTCAGGATTCCACCAAACAGCATTTCTCCAGAACCATACACCCATTTGCTGCCCGTGATGGTACCAGTCAAGCTCATCTAAAAAGATGTCCCAGTACCACGGTTTCTCCATACCAAAATCAGTAAACATATCAATAAATTGCTTCATAATCCATTCTTCCATAAATTCCTTAAACGACATGGTTCGGTGCTCCAATGGCGTGTAGTAATCCATCGAGAGGCCTGTCAAAAGACCAAACATTTTCCAAGAACGCCACCACATTAGGTCTACTATCTGTTGTGCTTCTTTTTTCTTGCCGTTTTCAATCAAAATACGAAGCGTAGGTTCCCCGATTTGCGCGTGACGGGATTCGTCAGTCTGAATACTGGAAATAAGGGAACCGAACTCTACGTCACCCACGCTCAGCGCATCTGTTGCCATTCCGAGAAATTGTAGATTCGTAAATCCTGTTTCGAATGTAAAGGGCATTTGCAGGGCAGTAGATACCGCATCATTAGCCACAACCATATCGTCAAACAAACTCTTTGAAGCAATCGCACCCCAATTATTCGTATGAAATGCTTTGTGAGCAAAATCAAACTGTGGATGCTTATCTAACAATCCATAAGGAAAGTACATTTGAATTTGTCCATGACGTTGCTCATCTAGGCATCCAAAAGTTGCCGTATTTCTCCACGAAGCTGCCAAGCCAAACCGTGCCATCCTTGCTTCTCCAATAGAGGCTAGCCATTCTCCCACCGCAACTGCACCATAATGCAATGTAAGCGATGTTTTCCAACCGTTGTCCAAATTGTCAAAAATTTGCGAACGACCAATTGCTGATTTAACAGAGTAAGTCGAAGCTTCTTTATCTGACTGGTTAAATACATATTCACGATAGGATAATTTAAAAGGCTCATCCCACCCCCACCATTTTTCCAATGGCACCCCATTGTTGAGAACTTGCTCTTCGGGGAAAGCCTCATCCTCAGACACATAGCGTAGTCGCCAATTCATGTCCCGAGTTAGATCATAATAATCACTTCTATCAAGTTTCGGCATGCATTCTTTCCTCCTAACAAATATTTGACGCTGGGAGTAGCATCTTCAAAATGAATAATGCAAATATGATGCCAAATGTAAACGCTTTATCACAGCATAATGGTTGATATCGTTTAAAATTAAGCGTTTTGAGTTACGATAAAGTTGTTTTTAAACAGGGTCTGCAAGAATTTTACAGACTAAATATCTCAAGTTAGTACTAAAACAGCATGATGCATAGTTTGACATTTTTAAATTAAACTACTTTATTTTTATTTTGACTTCACAAAAAGATATAAAAAAAACGACTAACTATCATAAAACTATATAAAACTGGCCCTTGTGTCAGATTCCTATCTTGAAGCATTTCAAAGCTGAAATGTAGATTTCTATAAGGAAAGGGTAAGTAAAATACCTAATTTCTCAACGTTTTCTAGCAGATTATCCTCAAAGTACACACCTTATTATTTCAATGTGGAAATATTGTGTCTATTTCATATTTATTTTTTAATATCAAAACTTTTGTATTAGTTGGTAGTCTTGTATAAAAAATACTTTTTTCCGGAGTCCGCTGAAAAACTATAGATTCTTTCATTATTAAGTAATAGACATTAAAAAAGCTTTCAATTATGGAGAAATTCCAAGATCGAAAGCTTTTTAAGTTAAGTAGGGATCATATTTACCCCATAAACTTTATTATTCTTTTAAGGTTCATTATAAATATAGCCATAGTACCTTATATATACATACCCATGGGACCCGATGATAATACTGCAACATATTCGTGTCTAGGCTTTCACTAACTATTCTTGCCTTCAACTTTATACAGTTCCCTAGCTTTTTCTTTATGATACATTCACATATCTCTTCTTTCACACAGATCGGTAAGAGATTACATTGCGTCCACTGACTCGAGGTACATGCGTAAATGAAATATCTATCCATTCACTTTCCTCAATATTTAATCTTGAGGAACAATGACATTATAAACATTAAAATAAGTACTTAAGTTCATTGTACAACGAAATAAGCATCCCATCATCGTTTAACACAATGACGAGACGCTATTTTACCTAGAGAAGACTTTTTCAGCATCCGCTTTGCTATAGATCTTCTCTGTTGTATGGAAAAGGATTCATTCTATACTCTCCGCAAGAGATACCTAACTATAGTTAACCCCCTTTTCTATCCTTTTGATTGAGTACATCCATAACAGGGGCCCTTTCAAACTTAATGTTATTTGCAGGATTCAGCCAATTCAGCGATCTTCTTTTGGCGTATCTTCCGGGCCTCGATAGCTTCGTTCATGGAAACTGCTAAAAATCGGGAGGTTTCCGTAGGCCTGGATTGAGCAATTAAATCTAAATCAGGACTAATCACTGTTCCGATCGTGACAAATCCTCCCCCGGTTGTCCCATCATGTAACATAACGATCACTTCTTCTTCATTGGGCACCATGACTACCCCGACCGGATATGGAATATCGACAACGTTAGAAGAACTGTCTCCCGCTCCGAATGGCGCTTTGAAAGTTTGAAATTTAACCGAACTGCCCGTATAGCGATAGGCGACTCGATTTGATTCATTCGATACTTTCCACTCTGAATTAAGAAAGGATTTAATCCCGTCATCACTAATTAGTCCCGCAGATAGCCCCATCACGACGCGAAGCTCACTATGCTTTTGGAAGTTAGGCAAATATGAATGCGGGATGGATTTTCCAACTCTTTTAAACACTTCCGGCGGAGGTTCTCCAATGGGAATACAGTCTCCAACGCTCAACCCGCGTCCCTGAAAACCTCCAAATTGGCTATTTAGATATGTAGAACGGCTTCCTAACACTTTAGGTACTTGGATTCCACCAGAAACACATAGGTATGTTTTTACTCCTTGATTCGATGGAGAAAAATGCAAAATATCTCCTTCGCACATCTTGACATTTTCCCACATGGGGATAAGTTGGTTATTCTTATACGCGGTCATCGGTGCCCCTGTAATGCAAATTACAGTTTCCCTTTCAAAAAGAATCTTAGGGCCAAAGAATGTCATTTCTAACCCAGCAGAATCCATAGGATTGTTAAGCAATAGATTTCCCGCCATAAAGGAGTATTTGTCTGCTGCACCACTTCGGGGAATACCATAATGATAGTTGCCATAGCGTCCAAGATCCTGAACGGTTGTATTACCTGCTTCTATGATCCTAAGCATGTTTAAAAACCTTCCATAAGCTCAAGAATATAATCTTTTCCTCTCCAGAAGTATTCTTCTGGAGAAAATTGTATGTTCTTCATCTGAAACCGATAAGTACCCTGTTCAACCTCATTAGCAATCCTATGATATTCTGATTCAGTAATTGATCTGTGTTTCCACAGATCCCCTGGCTGAGCAAGAAAAATGGAGTCCTTGAAATCCTCAAGAATTTGATCCTGGTGAAAAACTGGTACAGCAGACATTCCAATCAATTGATAACCTCCCCATGTTGAAACCGGATAAATCACTGTAAAAGCCCCCCCAATCCAACAGCCTGTCTTGGCGAATCCGTTCTAGGACTAATATACTTAGGAGTTTGAATGATTTCATCTTGCGGTATACCAAGAGGGAATTCCCAAGCGGCTCCAGGATTGAACCCCATCATGGTTATAAGATGTGGTACAGATGTATGTGCTTCTATAAACGCTTCTTTATCTTGAAATCCGTTCACTTTCATAACAAATTCAAAATTTGTGAGAGATGGTTCGGGATGGCGATCCTTAAAGAGGCGGGAATATTCCTGCGTAATAGGATCGTCATACCAAATCGGGATCTCTACAATACGTATATTCAGATCTAATTCAGATGAATTACTTTTCAGAATATCTATTTCTTTTAAAATGTCTAGTAAATCGTAAGCTGAAATGACGTCCGGGTTAAAATGAACGAGATATGATGCATTCGCTGGATAAATGTCAATGACGCCAGGAATTTGGCGAACCCATAGTTCTTTTGTAATAGCTATCGCTTTAAAATTGCTTTCTACGCGCATATCTTTAGATATTTCCGCAAAAATATATTCATCGCCGCCGAAATGGAAACGAGTCTCCGGGATCGTAAACATGTTTGCGCCCCCCTTATTTCAACATTTTTTTTCTGCGTCGGCTAATGGTTGCAGGACTTACCCCCAGAACTTCAGAGACCTTTGCTGCTGTACCATACTTTTTTAAACCCAACGCAATCATCTGCATTTCTACTTCTTCGATAGCTTGCTTTAAGGGCATAAACTCCAAAGTTACAGCAGGTTTTTTTATTTTTTTTGATCGTTATAGAGCACGAGAAGAACATCATCTGCGTGAATAAAATCATCTTGGGAAGTCACCACCAGCCGTTCAATCATGTTTTGTAGCTCTCGTACATTTCCTAGCCATTGATGACTTTCAAATATTTCCAAAGCCTCAGTAGATAAAGATTTATCTTTGTTATAAAGATGATTAAAATGTTTTAAAAAATATAAAGATAAAGGAATAATATCTTCTTTACGTTCTCGTAAAGGGGGTATACGAATAGGAATGACGTGCAGACGGTAGTATAAATCTTCTCTAAATTTTCCTGCCTGAACTAACTCCCACAAATCTTTGTTGGTCGCTGCAATAATACGGGTGTCAAGGGAAATCGTTTTCGTACCCCCAACCCGGGTAACTTCACGTTCTTGAATAACCCTCAATAATTTGACCTGCATGTTTAGAGGCAGTTCGGAAACTTCATCTAGAAAAATGGACCCTTGGTTAGCTCGTTCAAAATATCCCGCTCTGCCTTTAGGATCTGCACCTGTAAAAGCGCCTTTTTCATAACCAAACAGTTCGCTTTCTATCAGTTGTTCAGGAATTGCTCCACAATTTACGCGCACAAATGGATGTGAATTCCGCTGGCTCCACTCGTGTACAGCAAGAGCGATCACCTCTTTTCCCACCCCGGATTCTCCTTGAATGAGTATAGTTGAATCGACATCTGTAACTTTTCTTATTTGATCTACTAAAAGTGCCATCTCCTGCGACTGATAGACTAGCCCACTCTTTCTGTTAGAACGACTTTTCAATTGATTGAGTTCTTGTTTATAACCCTCTGACTCTTGCTGAACTTTAATTAATTTTTCTCGCAGCTCGTTCACTTCAGTAATATCACGTGAGATAACTATAATTTTAGTGATCTTTCCTTCATGAAATACAGGAGTGGCCACAGTCCATAGACGCCGTCCGTTTCTTCCCTCATGTATACTTGTAAGTTTTTTTTCTTTTTTTAAGCAAGTCCCTATAATATTCGGTTGAAAGAGACCTTGACTTTCTAAGTCCAAAATATTGCATCCAATGACTTTATCTGGACTTTCTTCTCCCCAAAAATCCTTCAAAAAAGTACCTGCGAGACGCAGGATGGTTCCTTGTGGATTAACTACCAGGATTTGTTCTTGAGAGGATGAGTAGATCGCTTGCATATCTTCATTAAGATCCCGGACAAATTCCAACTCCCTAACAGCCTCTTCCCATTGCTCTCTAAGAAAAAAGATATGGACCAATCCTGTCATTTGTCCATTGCCATCCATACGAGTAAAATTTCCAATCAATTGTTTACTATTAAAATAACTATTTACACTGACCAAGGATTTACCTGCTAGCACATCCTTTAGGGAATGTTCTACCTCTATCAAAGAGCTATAGTTACGACCCAGTAACAAACATGATGACAAACCTAAGATTTCTTCTGCCATTTCATTCACAAAAGTAATTTCCAGTGATTGGTTTGTAGTGACTATTCCGATTCCAGCCCCCGCATTAAGCTGTTTTAAGTGTTTATAAGAAAATTCATGAATTTGTTGACGTACATGTTGTATGGTACTATATCCTACTAGTTCTTCGCTTTCATTGACACCTACATAAACAGAGATGTTATGATAAAATTCTATCTCATGATTTAAGGGCACCTTTAAAATGTCATGTCGATATTCGACAGGTCGCTGCAAATGAGAAAAGCGTTGAATTTGTTGAAGGAGTAAGTCTTTATCCACATACCCTACTACTTTCCCATTCTCTTCGATTAATACTAGTTCAGCACTGTTTTTTGTTATATGATATAAAACATCTTGGACAGTTGCCTGGGATGTAAGGATAAAAGGGACCGGTCGTAATATTTCTTTCCAGCTAAACATAGTATCACCGCCTATCCTCTAGTATCATCATTTGTTATAGTATAGTTTATATTTGAATTATTCTCAATAATTTTTATATTCTAATAATTTATCAATTAATACCACCATATAGCCACTGTTAATCATCAAAAAAGCGGAATAACTGATGAGGCGATCGCTCCTAGGTAATTTACGATGGAGTGATCGCCATTTTTACTTTAAAAGATATGTTTATCGTAAAAGAGGACCGTCAGTGCCTTATCACAATTTTTATACGAGCGTGTTCAACACTTGGTGAATGGGAGCAATCTCTATATTTTCTGCTTTAAACGCTTC
This sequence comes from Bacillus sp. PK3_68, assembly GCF_003600835.1. Classification (NCBI taxonomy): domain Bacteria; kingdom Bacillati; phylum Bacillota; class Bacilli; order Caryophanales; family Bacillaceae; genus Bacillus; species Bacillus sp. PK3_68. The sequence goes on from NZ_NQYC01000002.1 coordinate 168,932, forward strand.
GACAATGGATTTTGCTAAAAGTGTGGCACCAGGTGTATCTCCGTGAATGCATACCGTTTCTGCTTTAAGCGATACATCTTCACCCGTATGAGCAAGCACTTTCCCTTCTTTAACCATGCGTACCACCCGATCCGCCATTTTTCCGTAGTCTTCTATGACGGCTCCCGTTCTTGTTAAAACAATAGATCCGGTTGCGGTATGTTCACGATCGGAGTATACTTCTTTGGCTACACGAATCCCCACTTTCTTTCCTGCCTCTATAACGGCTGAATGATTCATCGCATAGACTACGATATCTGTATCTACTTCCGCAATCGCTTCTAATATAATCCTCGCCACCTGTTCATCTTCCATTGCCATCATGTATAGGGCACCGTGAGGTTTGCAATGCTGAAGCTTCATCTCAAAAGCAGTAGTAAATTCCCGTAGAGCTCCCATTTGGTATGTGACATAATCCTTGATCTCGGACAGAGTAGCATTCATTTTCCTCCGTCCAAATCCCAATAGATCAGGCAACCCTGGATGAGCTCCAACAGCTACTCCGTACTTCTTAGCCAATTCCACTGATTCTCGCATGACCTGAGGATCTCCTCCATGAAAACCGCAGGCAATATTGGCCGAAGTGATGTATTTCATCATTTCCTCGTCATTTCCTAACTTGTATAAACCAAAACTCTCTCCCATATCACAGTTCAGATCGACTTTGTGCATTTTCTATTCCTCCCAAATTCATATATATTTTAAAATGTGTTGTAATAATCCTTGAAGTTAAGCTTTTCCTCATTAGTACCGGGATTCTAATTTTCCTGGCAAGGGCGCTCCGCCTTTTGTCCAATCATCTCTTTTCACGTCTTTTATAATAATGCTGACTTCTCCTTTATCAACCTTGAGAGCACGTGAAACAGCATCACTGACCTCCTGAGCTAATGAAAGCTTTATCTTTTCACTTCTCCCTTCAAGCATTTCAATTCGTAAAATTGGCATCTCTATCTCTCCTTTTTATTTTTCATCATGTCATTACAGCTGAATATGATGGAACCATTTGTTGAAAAAAGTACACTTTGTTTTACCCTTTAGTAACTTCTACCCCATGGCCAAAGGATTCCGCCCTTTGCCCAGTGCTTCCTTTTCACCTCGTGCAAAATGATGTCAATCTCTTCTTTGTCTATGTTAAGAGTGTGAGACACTGCATCCGTGACCTCCTGGATCAATGTTAGTTGCATCTCATCAGTTCTGCCATCGAGCATTTCAATTGTTATAATTGGCAAGTCTGTTCCCTCCATTTCTTTTTTACCTTTTCCACTTATTCCGTGTTTTTCATGAGCATGGTATATGGTTACGCTTAAGTTTTCATCCATCTTCAATTGTTGATCTCATTTATCTCTTTGACTAGACATTGACCTTAAGGAGTTTATCAAGGAACCTTGTCGTATATTCACCCCGTTGGAAATCATAATGTTGTACAATCAACTGTAGTAATGTTTTATTGGTTGTTATACCTTCTACCTCAATATTTTCTAATACCTGATTCATTTTCTCGATGGCTTCTTTACGTGTCGCTGCATGAACAATAATCTTCCCTATCATAGGGTCATAGAAAGGTGTAACATTGTCACCTTCTTTAATTGCAAAATCTAATCTCACATCTTCGGGAAGAACCAAGCGCTTAACTGGTCCCGGAGAAGGAAAGAAGGTTTTAGGGTCTTCTGCATAAAGACGACATTCTATAGAATGACCTGTTCTCTTCACATCTTTTTGTTTGAAAGGAAGAGGTTGTTTGGCAGCTAATTGTAACTGTAGTTCCACTAAATCAATACCCGTAATTTCTTCGGTTACGGGGTGCTCCACTTGGAGGCGAGTATTCATTTCAAGAAAATAGAAATTCTTCTGTTCATCAAAAATAAACTCCATCGTTCCTACCGTCGTATAGCCAATCTGTTTCACCCCTCGAACAGCCGTTTCCAAAAGCCGTTGCCGAGTTTCTTCATCTAAATAAGGAGATGGGCTCTCTTCTACCACCTTCTGATTTCGACGTTGGACAGAGCACTCACGTTCAAACAAATGAATGACATGTCCCTGGCGATCCCCAGCTACCTGGACTTCGATATGCCTTGGATTGGTTATATATTTTTCCAAGAACAACGTCCCATCCCCAAATGCAGATACTGCACGTTGTTTGGTTGTCGAGTAGGCCTTTTTAAGCTCTTCCGGACTGTGAACTAGCTCCATCCCAATTCCGCCACCACCGGCACTCGCTTTCAGCATAATCGGGTATCCTATCTGCTCAGCAAGCTCCAACGCTTCATCCACAGATCCCAATGAACCATCCCAACCAGGCACAACGGGCACACCAGCTTTTTTCATTTGAAGGCGAGATTCAATTTTACTTCCCATTAAATCAATGATCTTCGCATCAGGCCCAATGAACGTAATGCCTTCTTGCTCTAAACGTCGAGCAAAATCTGTATTTTCGGACAAAAATCCATAGCCCGGATGTACACCGTCAGATTCGGTTTTTTTGGCTACCTCAATTACTCTTTCGATATCAAGGTAACTTTTTGCGGCCTGTGCCGGACCAAGACATACTGCTTCATCTGCCTCATCTACAAAAGGTGCCATAGCATCTGCTTCAGAGTAGACGGCTACAGTTTGAATGCCTAAACGTTTACATGTACGGATGATCCGACGTGCAATTTCTCCGCGGTTTGCAATCAATACTTTTTTAAAATAGCCCATCAAGGTTCCTCCTCGTATATTGTGTTTAGACCTTTTCAACGAGCAAAACTTTCCTTACTTTTATGTCAAAAAAATTATTGAACACCTCGAGGCATTTCTAGATAATAGGTTTATGATCATTTGAAACAATTCTTTTTTTATTGTGGCTTAACCACATTAGAAACTGTTTCCCAGCTTATGTGTAGAATTTCCGACAGTAAATATCCAATATTTTTCAGTTGTTGATCCTATCTTCGCTAAAATCGCCCAATCGAACGCTTTAACTTTGATGATGTAGCAAAGTTCGCAAAATAAGGCTGTATTAGCGGAAACATTAAACCGGTCTCTTTAATGCAGATGGCTCATCCCTTAGTACCAAGAATATTGCGCGAAGAAACACAATAAAGTATCTCAACATAAAGGAGCACTCGTCTTAACAGCAAGAAAATTAGTTCGTTTAATGTATGCGCTACTAAAAAAGAGTATAAAATACATGGCGCAAAACTAGGTTCTAAATCCTTTTAAATAAAATCCGATGTTTTACATGTAATAACAGACTAGTTTTGCGTACTATTTTTCAATATAAATTGCGCCTTGAGGTTGAAATATCAAATACGTAATCATTTTTCGTTTGGCAATATATTATCCTAGGTCTTTAAGTTCTTTTTTATTTTTCAATAAGAACAACAATCTCTTGACCTGCATCCACAACGTCTCCCTCTTCAACAATACAACGCTCTAAAATACCATCTTGTTCCGCTTTGATTTCGTAATAGTTCTTCATTACCTCGACCAAGCCAATCGTATCACCGACTTTTACTTCTTGACCTAAATCCACAAAGTTAGGATGATCAGGACTGGGTTTACGATAAAACACTCCAGGAAGAGGAGATACAATCGTGATTTGATTTGACATACATATCAACTCCTTTATATTTGTATCCTAATGGTAAAATCCCTCCCGTAAACAGTTCTTTAAAAACTGAAGGTATAGGGGCTCTGCAGGAAACAAAGTCTGCTAGGTAAACTTTTTAACATTTATCATAGTCTTGAATCAGGCCTATAGAACGCTAAGGTATCCTTGTCCATGAAAGTCTATCGGAAACCAAATCAGTGGTTGGTATTAGCTTTTCGCTTGCGAAAAGTCATCCAAATGAAGTTTGGACAGCACTTTAGAATCTCATGACTTTAGTGGTGAGAGATCTAGAAGATGTTGGATTTCAGTTAATTTCTCTTTCAGCTCCCGGCGAGCTTGGATCGCTTCATCTACCGTAACCGGTACAAAACGCACTTTATCATTCGTTTTCACTTGAGCCATGCGGTTTAAATCCGCACTAATTATTGTTGCAATGGTCGCATATCCTCCACCCGTTACAGCATCATTTAATAGAGCAATTGGTTCGATTCCATCAGGGACTTGTATCGAACCTATAGGATACCCCAGATCTACCACGTTAGAAGGATTACTGCCTGCGCCAAATGGTTGCTCGCGCGGAATAAAATGAAGCCTCTCTCCTTTAAACCGGTATCCTACACGGTTGGCCTCCGTAGTTACAGTCCAATCAGTACGCAAGAAACAGTCTTTACTTTCTTCGGTTAGTCGGTAGCTACACAGTCCTATCACTACCCGGATTTCATGGCTCTTGCTATACGTTGGAATAAAAGCATCGGGAATGACAGTTCCTATCGAAACATTTGCCGCTGAATCACTACCAATCCGAAGCATGTCACCCGCTTTAATGGCTCTCCCCTCGAACCCCCCAATCCCGCAAAGCGTGTATGTCGACCGGGAGTTTTGAATGATAGGGACATCAATTCCACCCTTAACAGCAAGATAAACCCGTGCACCAGATTTTACAAAGTCAAATGAAAGGACATCGCCTGCTCTGATCGTTAATGTACTCCACAAAGGGACTGATACCCCATTAATCTTTGGAGGGATGTCTCCTCCTGTTATGGCGATGACGGCATCCTGTTGAAACTCCAGCTCAGGACCCATGTAGGTTATTTCCAAAACAGCATCATTTTCTTTATTACCAACCAATAAATTGCTAACTGCGAAGGAATATTGATCCATTGCTCCAGATGGAGGCATTCCGATTTCATAGTAACCAATTCGTCCTTGGTCTTGAACAGTTGTTTGAAGCCCTGGTTTCAGTACCTTAATCATGGTATAACCTCCCTAATACTCGCTCCGAGAACCCTTTCGGACCTTCTATCACCTCTTGTGGTGTATAGGTAATATTCGCAATTTTATACCGGAAGGTCCCCCCTTCCACTTCCTTTCGTATATGCTCATACTCCTCCCGATCAATAGATCGATAGCGGAAAATGTCACCTTGACGTGGGAAAACCATAGAATCTTTAAAATCAGGCAATTTCTGATCTCGATCAAACACGGGTGCTGCAGCAATTCCAAACAACTGATACCCACCGGCTCCCTGCACTGGATAAATGCAGGCAAATGCCCCACCAAATCCAAAGGCGCGTTCCGGCGTATAGGTTCGTGGACGAACATACTTTGGCACTTCAATTTGCTGTTCGCGATTGACCATTTGAATACAAAAGGGAAGACCCGGAACAAAGCCAATCATAGAGATCAAAAAGGGATAGCTCGTCAGGGCGTGGATAAACTCTTCTTTGGAATGAAATCCGTTGATTCTAGCTGCGTATTCTATATCAGTAGACTCTGGGTCTTGATGACGATCACGCGACTTCATAACCGCTTCATTCGTCCATGGGTCCTCAAAGAGTATAGGGATATCTACCGCACGAGAGTTGATTTCTACATCCAATGTAACTTCAGACTCAATTTGTTTTAAAATTCCTATCAACTCACTTGGATGAAGAATTTCTGGGTCAACCCGAACCATGTACGAAGCGTTGGAAGGACAAATGTCCAAAACTCCGTTTAACTGCCTTTCTCTTAACTTTTGAGTAATCGCTCCCCCTCGAAAATTCGCCTCAGAGTCCATGGCCTCAGCCAATTCAACAAAAACAAACTCATCCCCACCATGCTCATAACGCGTAGACAAATACATTCACCTCGCAAATTTCAGAATTTTCATTCGTCTAAATATTATGCAAACTTTATGCCAACTTTAACGTCGAATTTCCAATACTCAAAATAGATAAGACGTTTCACTTCTGAAATTGGCGGATTTCGATTTTCCTATAAAACGTGAAAAAATGTCTAGTTACCAAGGTTTACTGGTCGTTGTTTCACTAGTGATAGAATCTTCCAGTTTTGAAACACTTTTTAAATAAGGATTATTACAAAATGATCCGACTATATTTTATTTTCATCGCTGTTTATCATCTCTTCTTCGGCCCTTTATGTTGGTACGCTGTTTGCATAATTGCCTAAATAACTAGTTCTTCCCCTTGTGTTAACAGTTCCTAGAACAAAATGCAGGAAGGAGAAAGCACAAATTCACCTAAACATCTGAATAAAAAAAGTGGAGGTGGTACAATCTTATTCATTTTAGAACTCCAAATGCTTTGCTGTGTTGGGAAAACTATGCTATTCCTACAACATCGTGTTTCTTCAAGCCATCCTAGGATTTTTGAAATAGGGAACATCCCTGTAATGAAGAAATTTAAGTTTTAAAAAAAGAGGAGGTATAATCCAGTATGGAAGAAATTAAAGTTAACTCATCACAAGAGCAAAAAGAAGACTACTCTCTGGAAAAAGTGCCTGCCCATTATTGATTCGAGTGGTGGAATATTACAATCTTTATACTTAGTGTTGCTACTGCCATGCTTTCCATGCAAATAGGAAGCTTAATGGCGTTGGAGTACGGTAGCATCGATGCGCTTATCGCAGAAATTTACGCTACCGTTGTTGCAGAAATCGCCGGAATTATAATTACTTACCAAACTGCAAAAACAGGCCTAAATACGAATTTAAAGGCTCGCGGCGGTGGTTTTGTTTATAGTGGAGAGCGAGACTACATACTTTTAGTGCTGGGTGTGAAACAGGTTTGTGTGTTGGGGGCCTTCTGAAGCACAAAACGAAACAGATCCTTATATTGAAATTAAGAAGGGAGAAAATTTTTAAAATTAAAGAGGGCAAAAACGAAAGATGTGGGAGGTTTATATAGGCAACTGCTTTTATGAAATTTGTGAGTATGACAGCCAACTGGAAAGTCAATGGCTCTTTCTATCAAGAAAAGAGGACAAGCCCCCTCCCTCCTATACAGTCCTATAGATAGTTGAACAAAGCAGCTGACTTTGCCGTTGTTGAAAGCGTGGGCAACCACACTTTAAGAAAAGCATTCAGCTTCTAGCTTTATAAAGTAACGAAAGATGTGGCCATACTGCAACAGATCTTGAATCGCTCGTATCCCGGAATTACTGATGAAGAGATCAAAAATGTTTTAAAACTGTTCAGCTTATTTTCCTAGCGATAATAAAGTTGTTTAATTTCAGAGGAAGAAGAACACACCATTACATTGCTTAATCTGACATATTTCAGACCGAAAAGGGGGAACTCAGCTCTAGGATTAGATAAAGTAAGCTGAAAGGTTTTAGATTTCATGAAAAGAAGATCAATTTGAAAAATTTAATAAAAATACGCCACCTATAATTAGTATTAACCTAGATAATTTTAGAATGCTAAAAGACTCATCTCATATTAACAAACCAATTAGAGCAGTTAAAACTATCCCTGCCCATCTTGCATATGCCATTCCGAGTTGTAATTTTTTAAGAGGTATAGAGAAGAGACAAAAGGATAAGCAATATCCAATGATCACTCCAATAGAAGGCAACAGCTTTTTAAATCCTCTTCTAAGTTTAAGCATCGAACTCCCAAACACTGACTTATGATAGCTGCGCACAATAGTATATATGAGTTCACTGGCTTCTCCCTCCTTCCCGTAATTTATAGTGCTTTTCAAATAGATCTATTATTAAACATTAAAGAAGGAATCACTATTCTTCAAAGTAGAAGAATTGATTCCTTCTTAAGATACACGGGTTACCTGCGCTTTAAATTGTATAAATCTTATATAAACAAAGAAATCATTAGCTTACGCCTAATTTCACAAATTTCCTCACGAGAGGCGCATTTCTACAGATAACAATCCTTCGGTTGTTTTTCCTAGTTAACTTTGATTACTGTATCATCAGTTGTTTTCATATTTTCGCTTTTCTTCGGATCCTTACCTAAAAATCCTGCAGTGAAATTTAGAACAAAGGTAGCCACTATAATGCCAATAAATCCTATTGTATAAGCACCGGTCGTATCCTTTATATAGCCCATTATATATGGGTATAAAAAACCACCTACTAAAAATCCAATTCCTAAAATAAATCCATTGGCGGTAGCAACATACTTAGTTCCTACGGATTCCACTGCTGAAGCTAATGCAACTGGCATTCCAGAATATACACCGACACCTACCAGCGGCATCATAAAGGCGACAAGACCATAACTGCCCCTGCCAATGCAATGGTAAGAATCACTATTGTAAGGGTCATCCATAAGCCTGCAAGTATAATAAATGGCTTTCTTTTTCCCATCTTATCTGATACCAATCCAAGTACGATGGAAGGAACTACTCCAACTAAGACATATAAAGATGTTAAAAATCCTGCAAGTCCTTCGGACCAACCAGCATCTTCGATAAGAATCGTCGGTACCCAATAGGCAATAACTGCATATAAGCCCCATTCACCAATAAAAAAGGTGGATGCAACAATAACATTTCGATTTCCTATAACTTTGAGATAGTCCTTTAAATTAAATTTTTCTCCTGATTCTTTTATAGTATTTTGGCGTTCAGTGATGTGAGGAGGATTTTTCAATACAAAGAAAGAGATAATTAAGATGACAACTAGGAATATACCACCGAGGGCCGAGCCGTTTTTCCATCCAACAGCTGTAAGAACGTAGGAAAATAAGTAAAGAGAAAACATTGTGCCAATCCCATCAGATGTAAACATTACCCCCATAGCAGAACCAACACCATTTGATTTTTCAAACCATTGGGCTGCCATTGTGTAAGGCCCTACAAATAATAAGCCTACTCCAAGACCAATAAGAGCCCTAGCAAAAACTAGTGTTGCATAACTAGGCATATAGGCGAAAAGAATTTGCCCTACTGCACCAATCAATAGTCCCCACAATATAACATTTCGGGCACCCCATTTGTCTACCAGTACTCCAACAAAGGGTAAGGTTAATCCGCCAACTAAAGCAGTCACTGAAGCCAACATCCCGGTCTGAGCATAACTAATCGATGTGTCTTCCATAATTTGAGTGATCTGAGTTGAGTACCCAATATAGGGAAGGAAACAACCTACTAATGCCAAATATGATAACCAGAGCATTGTCCATTGACCTTTCACCTTTGTATTCGCCATTGTTTAGCCCCCTAAATTATCAAAAAATGAATATTACAAGACGATAAGTAGTAAGAAAATAAAAATATTTAGATAATTATTACTGCAATATTGCAACAAGCCACTTATAAATTATACTTTTTTAATTTCCTAACAATCGTCGATTGATTAACGCCTAGAATCTTAGCCATTTCCCTTGTGTTTTTTGATTTTGTTTTTGCCTCCAATAATAGTTGCTGCTCCACTTTATCAAGATAATCGAATAATTGAGGAAACTTCCTATTTGTATTCATTATCACCTCGTTTGATAAAGGATGATCAGCCGTAAGGGAAATATCTTGACCTGTAATAACAAACCTTTCAATGGTATTTTGAAGTTCACGAATATTGCCTGGCCACGAATGCCTTTTTAACCTTTCTAACATTAACTCATTCATTTCAATGTTCTTATTGTATTTTTGGTTAAAAAATTGAAGGTAATAGAATGTTAAGGCCTCTACATCTTCTTTTCTTTCTCTAAGGGGGGAATAGTAATGGGCACTACATTAAGACGATAATAGAGATCTTCTCTAAAGGTTTTTTCCTTCACCTTTTTTGTAAGATCTTGGTTTGTGGCTGCTATAATACGCATATCTATAGATTTTTCTTGTAAACCACCTATTCTCTTTACCTTTTTTTCTTGTAAAACCCTAAGCAGTTTGACTTGAAGATGTAAAGGCATCTCACCTATTTCGTCCAAAAATACTGTACCATTGTTAGCTAATTCGAAAACTCCTATTTTCCCCCCTTTTCTGGCTCCAGAAAATGCTCCATCCTCATACCCAAATAATTCTGATTCCATCAGGTTTTCGGGAATAGCACCACAGTTTACGGCAATAAAGGGTTTATCATATCTATCACTTAAGCTGTGGACTCTATTTGCAACTACTTCCTTGCCAACACCTGTTTCACCTAAGATGAGAACCGTGGCATCATAAGATGCAACAGATTTAATAAGATCATTTAGGTTATCCATTTCCTTGCTGGCGTAAATAAAAGGCTTTTTCTCCGAATGCTCTTGCTGCATGCTAATCATTTCTTTTTGATAACTAGTTAATAGGTTTTTAACTTCATTTAATTTTTCTTTTAACTCAGTAACCTCTGATGAACCTTTAGTAATCGATATAACCCGAACAATGTTCCCATTAAGGTCCTTAATCGGAACAGATTCAATTTCAAATACTGCTCCAGATTTTGTATATTGCAATCCTTTCTCTCTTTTTCCTGTGTTAAGCACTTTCGCAGTGACTGAGGGATAAAATTCTTTTTGCCTTTCTAAATCAAAAACATTTTTCCCTAAATATTGCTGGTCATCTTTAGCCGTAGCAAATGTGATATTTCCATATCCATCGCTAATGAGTATATTGTCTAAAAAATTACAGAAAATTGTCTCTAACTCTTTAAGCACCCATTTATCAGAAGCAATATGATTACTTATTTGTTCACTAATATTCCAATCTATTACGCTTTCTATTTTTTTAATTTCACTTTTTAATATAACCTTTTCTGATGAACTAAATTCTCTATTATTGAGTATGGGTTTCATTAAAAGATCTTCTAAAGATAAAGTTAAAGCCTGCTTGAAACCTATATCTTTTACTTTTTTATACAAAGTAGATCTGTTTATATAGCCTACGGTCTTTTCATTATCTTGCAAAATAAACCATTGACAATCTAATTCTAATGCTTTAAAAAGAACGATCTCAATGGTAGTTGGCCATGGAATATAAGCAGCATTGTGAAGATGATATTTTCCATTTTCCATATTTTACTCCTAAAATGTTAATATGAAATTTGTTAATTGTTTCATTTAAATGTGGGAGCAATTATATAATATGGTTGCGAACATATCTGTTCGCAACCATATTATAACTAGATGATAGGTTTAAAAAGAGAAATCCCAAGTTACAGTACGAAGATGTGTCATATCTAACATTGTGTATCTACCGCCAATGCGGCCCCAGCCCGTACGCGTGCCAGCTGCACCGCCAAACGGTACATGTGGTTCCCAATAACCTCCGTGTTCATTGATGATTGTATTACCAGTTTTTAAGCCATTCATGTATTTGAAGGCGCGTGCAGAGCTTTTAGTGTATACAGCAGACTGTAATCCTAAATAGGAATCATTCGCAATTTTAATTGCCTCTTCATCACTCTTGACAGTAATGATTGGCACAATCGGTCCGAAAGTCTCATGCTTATTAATTAAGGTGTCTAGCCCAACATTATCAATAATAGTAGGTTGGAAATAAAGATTGGTTGGACAATTTGTTTCCCTTTTACCACCAAAAAGAACATTTGCCCCTTTTTCAAGCGCATCTTGTACATGTGATTCCATTTTTGAAGCTGTTGCTTCATTGTTCATTGGCCCAACTTTGGTGGAGACATCAAATGGATCCCCCAATGGCCACTTTTTCGTTTCTTCCATTACACGTTCTACGAATGCATCGTGAACTTTTTCATGAACGAGGACTCGTGCTGTAGCACAGCACACTTGCCCTGCATTAAAGAATCCTCCGTGAACAGATCCTTTGGCTGCTGCATCAAGATCAGCATCTTCACAAATGATAGTTGGACCATTACCGCTAGCTTCAATAATCGATGGTTTTAGCCCCGCTGCACGAACGATTTTTTCAGCGGTAGTATGGGAGCCAATAAATCCTATTGCATCAACGCCCGGATGTTCAATAAGCTGTTGTCCGACCTTTCCATCACCATAGACGATGTTAAGCAATCCTGGTGGGATATCAGCTTCATGCATAATTTCTGTAAAGAGACTAATGATTCCTGGTGTATACTCTGAAGGTTTAAGAACGATTGTATTTCCTGCTGCAATGGCCGGAGCCACAAACTCGGCTAGCATAAGAGTAGGAAAGTTCCACGGAATGATAATTCCATAAACACCGTTTGCTTTTCGGAATGTGAAAATTCGTTTGTTTTTATCTAATGAAGGGATAATGGCTGTTTCCATGCGTTTTGCATCTTCTGCAGCAATTCTAAATAATTCTGCTGATTCCTCGATATCTGGTAATGCTTCAGCTTCATACGGTTTACCTTGTTCAAGCGTAAGTGCACGGCTCAATTTTTCTTTATTCCGATCAATTGCATCAGCGATCGCATAACAAACTCGGCCGCGTTCCCAAGCAGTAGCTTCCTCCCAAGAGACTTGAGCCTTTTTAGCTGCTGCAACCGCTGCAGCAATTTCTTCTTCAGTGGAATCTGGAGCTCGATAAATGACTTCGCCTGTAACAGGAGAAACTATTTCACGTACGTTTGCACTAGCTGACTCTGTCCATTCTCCATTAATACAATTTCTCAATACTGCCGTTTTTGTTTGCATATTAACAACTCCCTTTTTAAACTTTTATTTTTTATGTTAGATAGTCATTTCTTGTGGATTGTTTGAATTTTGCCTTTTTCGCAATAAGTAGAGAGTAATATTTCTTTGAGTTAAGTAAGTAATAAACTTTGGTGGGGCAATACGTTGTTCCGGTGGTTTTGCATCTTTCTCTTTAATTTCTCTATTTAACATTTCTGATAGTTCTAGATGCACCTACTACAATAACATCCTTCGAGTACTAAACCTCCTTCCAATCTATTTGCATGTATTCAACATACTTACTAAAATACTAAGCAAGACTTATGCCAACCTTTCAAACCTTATAAACTGGCAAAATTAATAGGAATTTTATAAAATGATGGCATCTTGCATCTGAATTTGATGCAATATTGCATCAAATTATCTTTGGTGTTGGTTGCTAATTGAAAGATCTGAATAAGAAACAAGAACAGGAAAAAAAGCTGTTCATATTAGTGAAATTCTATTAAGTGGCTTGATAAAGCTAATAGTGTTACAGAGGGGACGAAAGTTCAAAGACAGGAAGTTGTCCTGTTCGTAGCGAATACTTTTAGCTACAACACCCCCTATTCCCATAAATTCAAAAAAAGTAAAATAACCACATTAAGAGCTGGATGTTTTACTTTTGTAATATGAATAAATTTTCATTGGATATGGAGGGGTATAATGAGGATAGATGAATATCTCATAAGGGATGTATTTTGTATAGCCTGGCCTGCAACAGTTGAAATTATCTATTTGGAAGCAATTAAGACTAGTTATCACTGGTTTTTATTAAATGAAGGAGAAGAAATTATTGGGTGTATAAAACGAGAGACGCTTTATGACCAATTAAAGACTACCGATTTCACAAAACTACATTCAATAGCTATAAAAGATTTATTGACGGATGTTTCGGTTGTAACTGACGAAGAATCAAGCCAAATAAACTATGATGCCAATAAGGTTATCGTTGTAACAGATTCAAAAGGAAAAATTAAGGGAGTAATCGATTGGGCATTCGAAAAAAAAATACATGAAATAGTTAATGAAGATGAATGGTTTCTCAAAGAAATGCAGACAGTTTTTGATGAGTTTTATCAGAGTATTTTTGTTACAGATGAAAAAGGAAATGTTATACGAGTTAGCTCTCATGATGATCAACCGTATTTGGGGAAAAATGTTTTTGAACTAGAGAGGGAAAGAGCCTTTTATCCATCCATTTCGGCAAAAGCAATTAAATCAGGCAAGCGAGAGAGCGGATTACAATATACAAATACAGGCGAAATATTTCAAATTGAATCAATTCCCATAAAGAACGACTTGGGAGAAATTGTACGTGTAGTGTCCATTACGAAACATTCATCAGAAATTAAGCATTTAAAAAAGATACAGCAAGAAACCAAAACTTTACTGGATAGTTATCAAAGAGAGGTAGCACGAATTAAGCAGGAGAAATACGATAATAAACCCTTAATATATAAAAGTAAAGCTATGGAAGATGTGTTCGAACTTGTTAAGTCAGTAGCCTCTGTAGATACTTCTGTCCTGATTTTGGGTGAAACAGGTGTAGGTAAACAAATGATTGCAAATCAAGTTCATTTATTATCTCATCGAAATGATAAGCCCTTTGTTACAATTAACTGCGGAGCGATACCGGAAAATTTATTAGAGTCTGAGCTGTTCGGTTATGAGGAAGGGGCTTTTTCTGGTGCACGAAGAGGAGGCAAATTAGGACTTTTTCAAATTGCTGATAAAGGGACAATATTTCTAGACGAGATTGGCGAGTTACCCATATCTTTACAAGTAAAACTATTACGGGTTTTGCAAGAAAGAGTTATTTTAAAAATTGGAGGGACAAAAGAGCATAAGATCGATGTTAGAATTATTGCAGCAACAAATAAAGATTTGAGTCAAATGATTAAAAATGGATCTTTTCGTGAGGACCTATACTATCGAATCAACGTTGTTCCAATAAGAATCCCGCCTCTAAGAGAAAGAAAGGGTGATATACATGCGCTTTCCTATTACTTCCTTGATAAGTTTAATAAGAAATATGAAAAGAATGTCGTACTCTCACCCAGACAATTAGAACAAATATTAAGATATTCATGGCCCGGAAATGTAAGGGAACTTGAAAATGCAATCGAAAGATTTACTGTATTGGAGCAACCTTTATTCTTTGAAGATCAAACAACAGACTCATTGTATTTTTATGAGCTTGAAAAGGAGGAAAGAAAACTTCCTACTTTGACGAAGTTCGTGGAAACGGCCGAAAAGGAACTCATATTGAAAGCCATGTCGCGCTTTTCAACGACAAGAGAAATGGCAAATGGCTTAGGGGTAAATCAATCAACAATAGTCAGAAAATTACAAAAATATGGATTGCGTGACAATCTCCAACAGAAGGATATTTATATACATAACAAAATAGGAAATTAACTCTAATTTATAGTAATCCAAAACCTGATACAAAGCATTGTTTGTTCCATTAGATGCAAGAAAGCATCTATTCTGATGCATAATGCCATCAAGAACACCTCACCTTACAAAAAATTCAGTATCCACTGGTTTTCTATACAACTGTATCTTGGCATGATTATTGCAAATTAGAATGGCATAGGGAATTTTCTTTACAAATGAAAGTAATTTCAACACACGCTACTGGGAAAAGGAACACCATCAACATGAAGGAATGCAGAAATTCTTAAACACAACAGAAGGATAAAAAGTGTTTTTATTGGGAAACGAAAAAACTCTCCAGAAGATATTGATACTTTTAATGTAGTGTATCTTCCAGGGGACTAAATAATTTATTGGGAGGATTTCAATATGAATAAAGTAGTAGTATTAGGTGCAACAGGAACAATTGGTCAGGTGATTGTTCGAGATCTAGTTGAAAGTGGTGTAAAGGTAATCGCTGCAGATTTAGACACTAAAAGATTAGAAGAGTTGAAGACAAAAACTAATCATCAAATAGAAATTACCCCTTTAAATATTACAGATCAAGAAAGAACTAAAGAAGTCCTTCTTCAAGGAAAAGTTTGTGTCAATGCTACAAACTATATTTTTAATATTGAAGTGATGAAGGCCGCAGCTGCTGTGGGAATTAGCGTTCTTGATTTAGGAGGACTATTTAAACTGACCAATGAACAGTTAAAACTTGATGAAGAAATGAAGGCAGCTAACATATTATCGATTGTAGGAATGGGATCCGATCCAGGAACGTCTAATATTTTCAGCCGATATGGTGTGGAAATGCTAGATTCCGCCGAAGAAATACACATTCGTTTCGGATCTACCACCTCGGGGTCTACCTTCTCTTTTGCGGTAGATACAATCATCGATGAAGCCATAAAAAATGCAATGGTTGTTAAAAATGGCGTCCTTACTGAAATTCCACCGCTATCGGATGAGGAACTGACAGTCTTCCATGAAGACATTGGAGTGCAAAAAACATACTCAATTATTCATTCGGAATTAGCAACCTTACCAATCAGTTTTCCAGAAGTTAAGAACATCACTTATAAGGATTCTTGGGATCCAGCAACAATTGAAAAAATAAAAACATTAAATGCATTAGGTTTGTTAGAAACAGAACCAATCGAGATTGCAGGGAAGAGTATCCTGCCTAGACGTCAAACTGTGTCTTTATTACAAAATGTATTAGCAGCTAAGGAAAAACCACAGTGGGGGAAGGATGTATTGTTAGTTGAGGTGAAAGGATTGAAAAATGGAAACAAAGCATCTGTTAAATTAGAAATGCTCACTGATTACCAACCCCATTGGGATGTGAGTGCTACCCAATATGGCACAGCAATTCCTGCTTCAATTGTAGCCCAAATGATTTTAAATGGTGAGGTAACTAAAAAGGGCGTCAAGCCTGCAGAACAATGTATTGACCCGAAAACATTTCTATCTTATTTAAAAGACAAAAATGTTGAAGTAAATATTACGTATAGTGAAACAAAGAAAGATATAGCTGTTTTCGCTTAAGTCTTCTCAAGATTGAGGTATCATGAATTCAGATTCCGACTGAATTTCTGATACTTCAATCATTTTGTTTTTTACAAAGTATACTGTTGAGATAATAGCATAGTGCTCCTGAACCTTAGAAGTCTCTACATAGCCTTTACGAGCGTCTTTTCAAATCTCCGATTCGGAAATTAACAAAAGACCTGCCACTCTATCCATCTAAACGAAAGAAGCTTATGCAAACTTATATATGCATAGAAACACCCTTATTCTTCTCATAGAAGAATAAGGGTGTTTCTGAAGAAAACTATATGTACGACGGAGAAGGAGGGATTTGAACCCTCGCGCCGCTTACGCGACCTACACCCTTAGCAGGGGCGCCTCTTCAGCCTCTTGAGTACTTCCCCAGAAAAATAAAAACTCCGCAGGCAAGATTCGAACTTGCGACCGATCGGTTAACAGCCGATTGCTCTACCACTGAGCTACTGCGGAACAAAGTGGGCCTGAATGGACTCGAACCATCGACCTCACGCTTATCAGGCGTGCGCTCTAACCAGCTGAGCTACAGGCCCATTTATGTAAATGGAGCGGGTGATGAGAATCGAACTCACGACATCAGCTTGGAAGGCTGAGGTTTTACCATTAAACTACACCCGCATTAAAAACTGGCTGGGCTAGCTGGATTCGAACCAACGAATGACGGAGTCAAAGTCCGTTGCCTTACCGCTTGGCTATAGCCCATTAATAATACATATGGGGCGATCGATGGGAATCGAACCCACGAGTGTCGGAGCCACAATCCGATGCGTTAACCACTTCGCCACGACCGCCATTCTCACTGGTGGAGGGGGACGGATTCGAACCGCCGAACCCGGAGGGAGCGGATTTACAGTCCGCCGCGTTTAGCCACTTCGCTACCCCTCCATCTGAAATAGAGACAGCTTCTTAGACAATGAAAAAATGGTGGCTCAGGACGGAATCGAACCGCCGACACATGGATTTTCAGTCCATTGCTCTACCGACTGAGCTACTGAGCCACACAAGAATATTATATATCAACAGCAAGACACTCCTTGCTGGAAGAAATATGGCGGTCCGGACGGGACTCGAACCCGCGACCTCCTGCGTGACAGGCAGGCATTCTAACCAACTGAACTACCGGACCAGATTGCGGGGACAGGATTTGAACCTGCGACCTTCGGGTTATGAGCCCGACGAGCTACCAGACTGCTCCACCCCGCGACGATAACATATAAAAATAATTATGGCGGAGGAAGAGGGATTCGAACCCCCGCGCGGTTTAACCCGCCTGTCGGTTTTCAAGACCGATCCCTTCAGCCAGACTTGGGTATTCCTCCATATAGCGGCGGAGGGGATCGAACCCCCGACCTTGCGGGTATGAACCGCACGCTCTAGCCAGCTGAGCTACACCGCCAAACTAAATATAAAATCAATGGAGCCTAGCGGGATCGAACCGCTGACCTCCTGCGTGCAAAGCAGGCGCTCTCCCAGCTGAGCTAAGGCCCCACGTTACAATTTTACGAGCAATAACTGGTCGGGAAGACAGGATTCGAACCTGCGACCCCTTGGTCCCAAACCAAGTGCTCTACCAAGCTGAGCTACTTCCCGCAAAAACGGTTAAATGGCGCGCCCGAGAGGAGTCGAACCCCTAACCTTTTGATCCGTAGTCAAACGCTCTATCCAATTGAGCTACGGGCGCATTGCTTTATAAATGGTGCCGAGGACCGGAATCGAACCGGTACGGTAGTCACCTACCGCAGGATTTTAAGTCCTGTGCGTCTGCCAGTTCCGCCACCCCGGCATGATATGGAGCGGAAGACGGGATTCGAACCCGCGACCCCCACCTTGGCAAGGTGGTGTTCTACCACTGAACTACTTCCGCATTTCCGCAGAATGTTCTGCCTTTTCACTAAAAAAGATTTAAGAGAAAAAACGATGCGGGTGAAGGGAGTCGAACCCCCACGCCTTGCGGCGCCAGATCCTAAGTCTGGTGCGTCTGCCAATTCCGCCACACCCGCATATAAATGGTGAGCCATGAAGGACTCGAACCTTCGACCCTCTGATTAAAAGTCAGATGCTCTACCAACTGAGCTAATGGCTCGTTCTGAAAAAAGTTGAAAGGGAAATGGTGCCG
>NZ_NQYC01000002.1:190000-262500 GCF_003600835.1 Bacillus sp. PK3_68
CCGAGGGGGGCCCCTAGTCCAAACAGTGCTCTACCTCCAAGACTCTTCCCTTGAGGCTAGCCCTAAAGCTATTTCGGAGAGAACCAGCTATCTCCAGGTTCGATTGGAATTTCACCGCTACCCACACCTCATCCCCGCACTTTTCAACGTGCGTGGGTTCGGGCCTCCAGTAAGTGTTACCTTACCTTCACCCTGGACATGGGTAGATCACCTGGTTTCGGGTCTGCGACCTCATACTCATGCGCCCTATTCAGACTCGCTTTCGCTGCGGCTCCGCCTTTGCGGCTTAACCTCGCATGAAATCGCAACTCGCCGGTTCATTCTACAAAAGGCACGCCATCACCCATAAACGGGCTCTGACTACTTGTAGGCACACGGTTTCAGGTTCTCTTTCACTCCCCTTCCGGGGTGCTTTTCACCTTTCCCTCACGGTACTGGTTCACTATCGGTCACTAGGGAGTATTTAGCCTTGGGAGATGGTCCTCCCGGATTCCGACGGAATTTCACGTGTTCCGCCGTACTCAGGATCCACTCTGGAGAGAACGATGTTTCGGCTACAGGATTGTTACCTTCTCTGATGGGCCTTTCCAGACCTCTTCGCCTACACCGTTCTTTTGTAACTCCGTATAGAGTGTCCTACAACCCCAGAAGGCAAGCCTTCTGGTTTGGGCTGTTCCCGTTTCGCTCGCCGCTACTCAGGGAATCGCGTTTGCTTTCTCTTCCTCCAGGTACTTAGATGTTTCAGTTCCCCGGGTGTGCCTTCTCCTACCCTATGGATTCAGGTAGGGATACTGTTCCATTACGAACAGTGGGTTTCCCCATTCGGAAATCTCCGGATTAACGCTTACTTACAGCTCCCCGGAGCATATCGGAGTTAGTCCCGTCCTTCTTCGGCTCCTAGTGCCAAGGCATCCACCGTGCGCCCTTTCTAACTTAACCTAAAATGGCGATTACTCGGTTATTGCTTGGTTACTTTTATACGATATTATCCAGTTTTCAAAGAACAAGTGGTCTTACCTATAGAGAAGGAATTCATCCTTCAAAACTGAACAAAAAACAATGCCGTTAATTCGTTTGTGAGAACAGCGTTCTCTGTTGCTACTACGTGCGGCTAAAAGCCTGACACGGTTCACAAGTTCCTTAGAAAGGAGGTGATCCAGCCGCACCTTCCGATACGGCTACCTTGTTACGACTTCACCCCAATCATCTGCCCCACCTTAGGCGGCTGGCTCCCGTAAGGGTTACCCCACCGACTTCGGGTGTTGCAAACTCTCGTGGTGTGACGGGCGGTGTGTACAAGGCCCGGGAACGTATTCACCGCGGCATGCTGATCCGCGATTACTAGCGATTCCGGCTTCATGCAGGCGAGTTGCAGCCTGCAATCCGAACTGAGAATGGTTTTATGGGATTGGCTAAACCTTGCGGTCTTGCAGCCCTTTGTACCATCCATTGTAGCACGTGTGTAGCCCAGGTCATAAGGGGCATGATGATTTGACGTCATCCCCACCTTCCTCCGGTTTGTCACCGGCAGTCACCTTAGAGTGCCCAACTGAATGCTGGCAACTAAGATCAAGGGTTGCGCTCGTTGCGGGACTTAACCCAACATCTCACGACACGAGCTGACGACAACCATGCACCACCTGTCACCGCTGTCCCCGAAGGGAAAGGTCTGTCTCCAGACCGGTCAGCGGGATGTCAAGACCTGGTAAGGTTCTTCGCGTTGCTTCGAATTAAACCACATGCTCCACCGCTTGTGCGGGCCCCCGTCAATTCCTTTGAGTTTCAGCCTTGCGGCCGTACTCCCCAGGCGGAGTGCTTAATGCGTTAGCTGCAGCACTGAAGGGCGGAAACCCTCCAACACTTAGCACTCATCGTTTACGGCGTGGACTACCAGGGTATCTAATCCTGTTCGCTCCCCACGCTTTCGCGCCTCAGCGTCAGTTACAGACCAGAGAGCCGCCTTCGCCACTGGTGTTCCTCCACATCTCTACGCATTTCACCGCTACACGTGGAATTCCGCTCTCCTCTTCTGCACTCAAGCCTCCCAGTTTCCAATGACCCTCCACGGTTGAGCCGTGGGCTTTCACATCAGACTTAAGAAGCCGCCTGCGCGCGCTTTACGCCCAATAATTCCGGACAACGCTTGCCACCTACGTATTACCGCGGCTGCTGGCACGTAGTTAGCCGTGGCTTTCTGGTCAGGTACCGTCAAGGTACCAACAGTTACTTTGGTACTTGTTCTTCCCTGACAACAGAGCTTTACGATCCGAAAACCTTCTTCACTCACGCGGCGTTGCTCCGTCAGACTTTCGTCCATTGCGGAAGATTCCCTACTGCTGCCTCCCGTAGGAGTCTGGGCCGTGTCTCAGTCCCAGTGTGGCCGATCACCCTCTCAGGTCGGCTACGCATCGTCGCCTTGGTGAGCCGTTACCTCACCAACTAGCTAATGCGCCGCGGGTCCATCTGTAAGTGACAGCTAAAAGCCGCCTTTCCATTCCTCTTCATGCGAAGAAAAAGAATATCCGGTATTAGCCCCGGTTTCCCGGAGTTATCCCAGTCTTACAGGCAGGTTACCCACGTGTTACTCACCCGTCCGCCGCTAACTTGAACAGAGCAAGCTCCGTCAAGTCCGCTCGACTTGCATGTATTAGGCACGCCGCCAGCGTTCGTCCTGAGCCAGGATCAAACTCTCCAAAAAGATTGTTTGACTTGCTCATAATTTAAAAATAAGAATTAACTTACTGGCATGTATTTTGTTCAGTTTTCAAAGATCAATTCGTTGTCGTTATCAGCGACAGCTATACTATAATAACATTTTACAATAATAGTGTCAACAACTTTTTTTAAAATGTTTTTTTAAAAACGCCTTCTTTTAACGGCGGAAAACCAATATACCATGCTATCAATAAATAAGTCAATAAGTTTTTTAGAAAAATAGAAAGTAATTAAGTTTTACAGCAATGACAGATAGTTGCACATAGATAAAAAACAAAAAATCCTCCATTCAAAGAGGATTCATCGTTCAAATTTCACTGGTTCCATAAACTTAACGCCCGCTGTTTGTGAACCTTTATAGCGTAACAAATGGGTAAGATAAGCATCCAAGTTAAACTGCTCTCTATTAATAAAGTTAATCAACGTTAATTCCTTTGTTTCTATTACCCCTTTATATTATATGCTTTTATTTTATTGTATAGAGTGACCCGGGAGATTCCTAGTTTTTTAGCTGTCGCACTTTTGTTTCCATAAGTTTCAGCAAGAACTGCCTCTATTCTTTCCTTTTCTAAAAGGGCTTTCTCTTGAAAGAGGCTGTCACTCTCTGCTTCATTCGGCAGTTCTCTTTTTATATCCACTGGAAAAATAGGAGCAATGTCTTCTGGAGTTATGGTCGCTTCATCAGTGAAGATAATCATTCTTTCCACCACATTTTTTAGTTCTCTGATGTTGCCGGGCCATTGATAGTTCATGAACATTTGCAGAGCGCTCTTCGAAAGATTTGGTTCTTCTTTCTGATACTTTATAGCGTACTCTTGTATAAAACTTTTGACTAAGGTCGGAATGTCTTCAATGCGCTCCCGAAGTGAAGGGATTTTCAAGGTCACTACATTTAGCCGATAATATAAATCCTCGCGAAATGTTCCTTGCTTAACCATTTCCTTTAAATCACTGTTAGTGGCCGCCACAATTCGGATATCAACCTTTATCGGTTTATTTCCACCGACTCGACAAACCTCTCTTTCTTGTAATACCCTCAACAGTTTTACTTGCATGTCAAGAGGTAGCATGCCGATTTCATCTAGAAATAAAGTCCCTCCGTCTGCCATTTCCACTTTCCCTGCTTTGCCATCCTTATATGCACCTGTAAAGGATCCTTTTTCATAGCCGAAAAACTCACTTTCAAATAACGCTTCAGGAATAGCCCCACAGTTAATCGGGATGAACGGTTGATCTTTTCTTAAGCTAGCTTCATGAATGCCTTGTGAAAATAATTCTTTACCAACACCACTTTCTCCTTGAATCAAAACCGTTGCGTCAGTTTTCGCCACCTTGAGAGCCAATTCCTTCGTTTGCCTTATAGCCATGCTATTTCCTTTAATCTCAGATAAAGGACCAATTTGTCCTTGTAAATTGTACTGCTGCTTTAATTTTTGCAATTGTGTAGTCGTTAATGCTAACTTCTCATTCAACTTTACGACATTTGTAATATCTTGATCTATAGAGATAGCTCCGATTAACTTCCCTTCTCCATTAAAAATAGGAGCTGAACTAATCATTACATGTTTATCTGGACGGGGCTGATGATAGGCATTGAAAACGGGCTTTTTGGTTTCTAGTATCTCTAACACTTTTAAATCTTCTTTTTTAAAGAACTCACTAATTCTCTTATTTTTAATTTTTTTCAGCGGGATACTATAGATTAATTCGGCCTGCTTATTCCAATATTCCACTTCTCCCGATGAGTTTACTATCGTCACTGCGTCTGGGCTCATCTCAATTAGCGATCTTAAATAATGGATTGAATGTTCAAGTGGAATTTTGCTCACTATATAGCCCCCTTAGTGTAAATTTGCAAAGTAGTTATCCAACCTAATTTTACACTTTTGTAAACTTATTAAACAATTTTATTTTACTTAATAACAAAATTAATAGCAATGCGCCTACTGTACGCAATAATCAAGTTGGCACGCTAATTGCTTATATAACTATATAAACGTTTATATACATTTTTCGGGAGGTTACGAACAGATGGTAGAATTAAAAGACTTCAACTTCATTGAAACAATTGATGCCCATGCCATGGGAGAGGCCGCTAGAATCGTGGTTAGAGGTATGCCGGAAATCCAAGGCCAGACGATGATGGAAAAGAAACAGCACGTGCAAGCGGAGATGGATAACATCCGCAAG
Organism: Bacillus sp. PK3_68; assembly: GCF_003600835.1. Taxonomy (NCBI): domain Bacteria; kingdom Bacillati; phylum Bacillota; class Bacilli; order Caryophanales; family Bacillaceae; genus Bacillus; species Bacillus sp. PK3_68. The sequence goes on from NZ_NQYC01000002.1 coordinate 194,906, forward strand.
CTTCTTATGCATGAACCAAGAGGACACTTAAATATGTTTGGGGCTATTTTAACTCAACCTTGTCACCCCGAATGCGATCTTGGTGTGTTGTTTATGGACAGCGGCGGTTACCTGAATATGTGTGGTCACGGAACCATTGCTTCTATTACAGTGGCTATTAATACCGGTCTTATCGAAAAAAAGGAGAAGATTTTTCTAGACACGCCTTCTGGAGTAGTTGAATGTTATGTCACATATGAAAATTCCAAAGTGAAAGAGGTCTCTTTTATAAATGTACCTGCCTTCTTATTGGAGAAGGATATCAAAATTTTAATAAAGAATGCGGGTTGGATAACGGTAGACATCGCTTTTGGAGGAAGCTTTTTTGCGATAGTGGGTGCCGAGCAGTTCAATTTAAAATTGAATATTGAGGAGCAGGACAAAATAGCTGCCCTTGGTACAACGATTAGAGAAGCCGCCAATCAGCAACTAACGATCAAACATCCTGAGATACCGGAAATCAATACAGTTGATCTAGTCGAATTTAGTTTACAATTAGGTAAAAATCATTATAAAAATACTGTTGTTTTTGGAGATGGACAAATCGACCGGTCTCCCTGCGGAACTGGAACATGCGCGAAACTCTCTACACTAAACTTAAAGCCGGGTGAGCAAATCATTCAAGAAAGTATTATTGATTCTCAATTTAAAGGAACAGTAGTGGATTATACAAAAGTCGGAAATTATAAAGCTATCATTCCTAAAATTACTGGGTCTGCATGGATAACCGGGTTCCATAAATTTTCACTGGAAGCCACTGATCCTTACACGGAAGGATTTTTATTGAAATAACGTGACGCCATAAGAAACAAATGTGCATTTTTTGAAAACGCACAATACGATTATTTAGACAAAGAAAAGGAGAATGGCTAATGCGCCATTCTACCTTAAGAATCAAACAAAGGCACAACAACACCCAATTGAAAGCGCTATCTTTATTGAAAAATGAATGATCAACTCTAGCCCAACAAGGAAAGGAGAAAAATAATGGAAAACAAATTACCATTCTCACAAATACTTGCCATTGGTTTAATGCTTTTCGCTATGTTTTTAGGTGCAGGAAACGTTATCTTTGCTCCCATGGTCGGCCAACAGGCCGGTTCAAATACATGGATTGCAATGGGGGGATTTTTAATAACAGGAGTTGGATTAGTTCTATTGGCTATCATCGCTTTAACTCGCGGCGGCGGAACAATTGAGAAATTGGCGGAGAGAGTTCATCCAACCTTTTCCATCGTGTTTTCAGTCTTATTATTCTTAACTCTTGGACCCATCTATGTTATTCCACGAACCACATCCGTCGTATATGAAATTGCTATTAACCCGTTAACAGGTGCTGCATCGAACACAAATCTATATCTGCTTATTTTTTCAGTTCTATTCATCGCTCTAACAATCTTGCTTTCCTGGAATACAACGAAATTTGTTGATCGCCTGGGGAAAGTTATTACCCCCATTTTCGTCGTATTATTAATCATGTTAATTGGAAAATCAATAATTACGCCAATGGGAAGCATTAAACAACCTCAAACGGAATACTTAAATGACGCTTTCTTAAAAGGATTCACTCAAGGCTATTACACAATGGATGTGCTTGCAGCTTTCGTATTTGGTGGTATTTTCATTAAATCCATTAGTTCGTTAGGAATCAAATCCGAAAAAGCTGTCTCAAGCTTATTTATTAAAGCTGGTATCATCACAATTATTGGATTAATCGCTCTTCAAGTTTCCATGGCTTGGATTGGCGCCTCAAGCGTAGAATCTATTGGATTGAAAACCAATGGAGGAGAAGTCTTAGCACAAAGCGCCATTACTTTATTTGGTGAATACGGCATCTACATGATCGGAACCATCATCCTCTTAACAGGGATTACAACCAATGTAGCTTGTTTAGCAGCCGTCTCCGAATATTTCGAAAAAATCATTCCTTCCGTCTCTTATAAGAAATGGGTCATAGTCTTTTCTATATTGGGACTAGTGATTACAAACTTTGGCTTGAACACGATTTTAACTTTAGCCTCTCCAGTTTTATTATTGCTTTATCCTTTGGCTATTGCTCTGATTGGTTTAATCTTTACGAATAACCTATTCAATGGTCATCGGTCTGTTTATATTGGGACAACTATTGGAACCGGAATGGTTGCAATCTTGGATGCAATCAAAGAAGCAGGACTCGCACCAGAAACAATAAACGCCTCCTTTGGCTTCATTCCTTTATTCGAAAACGGTGCCGGCTGGATTGTTACCGGATTAATAGGGTTCTTTGTAGGATTAATCATAGCAAAATCAAGAAACGAACCTTCCACCTTGATTACTATGACTGGCCAGGAAATACACAAGGCTCAATAAAGACTTAAATTCTTCTTCAAATGTAGCGGCATAAAAATCCGGATTTGCGATGCTAAGGAATTTACAATAGTAAAAAGTCCAATTTCTTAATTTTAATAATGAGAATTGGACTTTTTATCATGAAGAATCTCTATAGAGCCAACAGGAAAGAGAACACTTTAAACTTACCAAATTATAAGCTTATATACTCGTTTCGTTTTTTCTAAAAACCATGGTTTTTGAATTAAAAATGAATGATGCTGTAGAAAAAAGGGATAGATTTCTAACTCAACAACTAACTCGATCCCTGGAAGAAAAGCGCCTGGAGATAGCAGCAACTCAAGAAGAAAAGAAGTTATGGTGGTGGAATAAATTATTTAAAAAGTAAAAAAACAAGGTGCGATTTTGTACCTTGTTTTAATTTGGTTCCATATCACCCAAACAACAGTGGTCTCACCAACATAGAAAAATAAAGCTCCCTAACGTTTTCAGGAAGCCCTTTATTTTTAATTTTTTATTAAACCTACCTTTTTTAAGTACTTTAAGCTTTGTTTAAAAATATCATCATCAAAATTAGTATTAATATCATCACTTGATAGCCAATTTACGAGGGCTCCAGTAATAAAAGCTGTTGAAAAAGATGTTCCCCTCACTTTTTCGTATCCCCCAGACATACTTGTTGTAAGTATATCTTTCCCTGGAGCAAAACATCAATTTTACCTTGAGCACTCAAAGTATCAATATTACCATCTTTATCTATTGAACCAACTGATATAACATTGGGATACCTAGCAGGATAGTCTACTTCTTGTCCCAAATTGTTACCAGACGCAGCCACAATTATGATTCCTTCCGATACTAACAGATCAATCATTTCTTGGAGCTCCGAATAATTTGTTGAAAAACCAAAACTTATATTTATAATATCAACATCATTCTTATATGCCCACAACAAAGCAGTTAATACGTCATCAATTTCCCCTTTGCCTTCAGCATTCAATACCTTGATATCATAAATTTCAACATTTGGGGAAACACCAATTATTCCATGCGAATTATGATTTGCGGTTATAATTCCGGCAATATTAGTACCGTGGCCAAAATCATCTGAAGTGGAATTAGTACTTCGAATAACATTATAACTTTTAGTGACCTTATTTTTAAGGTCACTATGATTCGAGTTAATTCCACTATCAAGAATAGCAACTTTTACTTTAGAATTCCTTATTTCTTTATCAATACCGACATAAGCTTGTCCCCAAGGAATAACCTCTTTATTTGTCTTAGAATTATCATTATGATTATTTGCTTCTTCAGGCACTTGTTTTATAGATTCAAATAGAAAAAATAAAAATAGCAGAAGTAAGATAATAACAATAAAAAATAACCTTTTAATAATTATCCTCCATTAATAACTCCTTGTATTTATTCTCTAAATACTTATGATCTTCAGGATTATTTAATAAAATAAATCCCCCTCTATCATCATAAATATTTAATATTATATTTTTATTTATATTAATAAAAAATATTTCTGGGTAGTAGGTGTTTTTATCTTTCAACCTAGGTTTTAAGCTTCTGAAGTCTTGATTACAAATCGCTTTAATCAATTGCTTATAAGACAATTGCTCTCTTTGGCACAGAAGTGAGTATTGAATAATTTGTTCTTGCTCATCTTCTAAAAATACCTTTTTACATGCTAATTTATAGATATTCGGATTTTTTACATATTTTTCGTAAATACCGGTTTTTCTCGTTAGCGGTAAGTCACTGCGAATATGTAACACTAAAAAAACACTGTCACCATTTTGAAATAGGTCTTCAAATATACTTATTGCATTTTTATAAACGCTTTTAAAGTACAATTCATTCAACTCATCCGAGTCGTCTTTAAATGGGGAAAGGTTTTTTTCCAATTGTAAGTGAACCGAAAATTTGTGTTCCATAAATGAATCTCTAATTAAATCTAAATCATTGAACTCTTCGCTTAAGTATGGTTGTAAATCCATTCATAAATCCCCTTTTGTATAAAGTAACTATTTTTTATTCTCTTAATACTTTTCCGTCCTTATCTAGAGTTGCTATACGTTTACCCGATTTGTCCATTAGTTTATAATAACTTCCACCATGAGAGTTACCTTTCCCTACATCTCTTGAAATAGACCAACCCGATTTGGGATCTTTCCATTCTTGCTTACCCTTTATTTTTGTGTGAATAATTTAATTATTACACCATTATCATCTAATAAAGAGCTTTTTATTTTTTGGCAGCCGCATATGCTGAAGATTTAAGGGCATTATTAACAAGTGTCTTACCATATTTTTTAATAGCCCATTGTACACTATAACGTACAATTTGTACGGCAATAATAATAATGGGTACTGCTGAAGCATCAGCAACTTTTGTATCAAATGAATACTTTTGACCAGTATTATTATCTACTAAAAATCCGCCAAAATCATCTCCATCAACATAGCTTAAAAACACTTCAAAATTTACTGCGATATTTTCATTGCCTTCTTGAATTTCTCCAACATATTCAATTTTCCCTGTATCCAAGTCTGTGGTTAATTCTGATTCAACTTTTAAATCCTCATTATCAATATTGACTGTAATTTCCGATACGTGACTATTAGACCTTTCAACCATTTCGATACTATCCGATAACTCTATTACTTCTTGATCGGTTAATTGTTCGAATTGTGATAAGTCGGTAATTTCATCATCTTTATTTTGCGTACTAGCCATAGCCATACTATACGATGGTCCTACAGTAGAGAAAATAAGTAAAAAACTAAGTAAATACAAAAATTTCTTTTTAAACATGAAAATCCCTCCTGTTATTGTAAAAATTTCCCAACCTCTAAAGTATCATATATATGATCGAATTAATAGATTAAATGTCCAAAAGATGAAATCAACATTGAGCAATTATACATAGGGGTTAGCCCAAGATAAGTCCAAAAAGGGAACGGAATTTGATAAGGGATTTAACGAGCGGTTATTTCAATTTGCCCAAAAGCATTTAGCGCCTTAAAGGCGATTCTGTTGCCTTTAAGGCTTTAACGAGGGGCGACCTCTTAAAAGCGCTAGAACAGCCTCATATGGAGTTTGTCAATGTCTTGGAGCGGTACCGGACCGTAGGGAGGATAAGGAGCGGAAGGGCGTTGACAAACTCACTACACCCGAACCCTCTTGGCATTGTCAAAACCTTGTTTTGACCTGCCTACCGAATTTTGAAAGCAAAAGGGGACTGACAAGGCGTGTCGGAATGGACAAGGTTTTGCAACAGCAGGGCATTGAAGGAAAAGGAACAGAGCTTATTAAGCATTGGCGTGAGCATGAAACAGCACGTATTGAGGAATTAGCGAAGGCTCATATTCCGAATTTTGAAAGAGCCAATGTCGGTTCCCATAAATACATGAAAGTCTCTCAATTCAAGGAAGCGAGGGACTCACTCCATCAATTGGAAGCAGAAGGCCTCCAAAGGCGTCAGGAGATGGAAAAGACTGTTTCTGATATAAAAGTAAATCAGCAAAAGCTGCATCAAGCAATGGCCCTGTATTATTCGCAAAGAATGAGTGTCAAAGAAATACAGGAAGCGACGGGAGTATCTGCAGCAACCTTATATAGAGGGATTAATCAAGAAAAGACTTTAACAACGACTATTCAAAGCAGAGGAGATAATAGATAAAGTCTTCAGTATTGAGCACTCAATATTAATTTAAAATAAGAAAACAGCTTAGAAAATTCGTATTCTCAATCAAGCTTCTATTTGTTGACGTATGAATGTGGCTGAAGCTTCTCTAAAGGAGTGATACAATTAAAATGAAAAAAACCGGTGAAGAACGATTTCTGCTTAGTAATACTGAGACCAATATGAGGCTTTTAGAATTTGGGCAGTGGAACCAATCGGATCTTCTAAGCAACGCACTTCGTGGAAAACTTGCGGAGTTTATTGTAGCCAGAGCTGTAAATGCAACCACTAAGATGAGAATTGAGTGGGATATGTTTGACCTTATAACACCAGACGGCATCAAAATTGAAGTAAAGTCAGCCGCCTATGTGCAGTCATGGCAGCAGGCAAAAAACTCGGCCATTAGCTTTGGGATTGCTCCTGCAAAGGAATGGCAAGCCAGCACCAATACGTATGCTACAGAAATAAAGAGAAGTGCAGATGTATATGTTTTCTGTTTGCTGAATGAACAGGACCGAAGCGTTGTAAATCCGTTGAATTTAGATCAGTGGGGATTTTTTTTCTCACAACTGAGCAGATTAATCAAGAAAAAGGAAATCAAAAGACAATTGGCTTAAACAGCCTTTTAAAAATGAAGCCGGTCAGGACAGGATTTCTTGGCCTTGCGGAAGCAGTACAAAAAGTAGTGAAAATATAAGCGGGCCTGATGTTCTGTAAATTTGACAAGCATGTATAAAATTTAGATTATAAGCATACTTTCTTTTCAATTAGCCCTCTGTACCTCACCTTACTGTAAAATACATAAAGCACTATAAAAACCGACTTCCAATTGATGGTCAATTTTGCTTGCCTTTCGCAGTTTCAGGTTCTTCCTAAGAGAATCTAATCTTATCTTTTAACACCTATCCCCGTTCGTACTTGAACGGGGGTTCTCTCATTAGGAGATTTTCAGATTCCCTTCCGTAGTTGTAACATTTTTTTATTTAACATAGGGGTATACATGACTAGAAATCCAGATCGCCCCATAGTATAGACGATGAAAGCAAACCATAGGCCATGGTTATGCCAGATAGGTGTTACAATAATTTGTATAATGACATAGACAATCATGGCATAGACCATAGAGTTTCGAACAGGAGCAATTTCAGTTGCTCCTGTAAAGACACCGTAAATGACAAGACCAAAACAAGCAGCAAACGGGTAGACGAGAAGCCAAGTTCCATACTTGGTTGAAAGTTCGATAACGCCAGGTAAATTTGTAAAAAGCCCAATAATTCGTTCTTGAAATAATCCATATATACAAGCGATGATAACAGCTGTTATCACTGACCATTGCCTTGATAGACTAAGTGTTTTTTTATATAACTCTTTGTCATTTGACCCTACTGCTTTCCCAACGAGAATACTAGAGGCGTTAGCGAACCCATCAAAGAAATAAGCCATTATGTAATGAATTTGGAATAATACAGCGTTTGCAGCTAGAAGTTCTGTACCAAACGAAGCACCTTTTGCTGTAAACATATTAATAACGACTAGTAAACAAATTGTTCGGATAAACAAATCTTTGTTAACGTTAAACATCTTTTTCATAGACTGTGTATCTATCAGTGCCTGAATGGATGGTATTTTCCACTCAAACGGTGATGCCTTCCAAATAAGAAGTAATCCTAATACGAAAGCTGTAACCTCGGCAATTAGAGTGGCCGTAGCAACCCCTTTTACGGCAAAAGAAAAGACATGGACAAAAAGAATAGCCAAAATCATATTCAACACATTCATTACCACTTGTAAGCATAAAGATTCTTTAATCTTGGCCATTCCCATTAACCAGCCAAGAATAACATAGTTCATTAACGTAAAGGGAGCTCCCCATATTCGAATTCGAAAATATTCAACTGCAAACTTGCTTACATCAGAATCAGGAGCGATCAGTGTAAGAGCTGCATATTCAATCGGCCATTGTAAGAAAATAAAACAGATACCTACAATGACAGCCAGCAAGAATGGACGAGATAAAGCAAGTACTCCTTGAGCTGGATCGCTTGCTCCATTAGCTTGTGCAGCGAAAGCAGATGTACTAACCCGTAAAAAACCAAATACCCAATACAACGTATTAAAAATAAGGGTCCCTACCGCAACGCCTCCAATATAAGCTGGATCGGGAAGCTGGCCAACAACCGCTGTGTCTACAGCACCTAATAGAGGCGTCGTCATGGTTGAAACCGTTAAGGGGATCGCCAAAGCAAGATACGCACGATGATTCATCCGGTTGTCCTCCTTCTATAAAACTCAAAACAACGGCCCCGATTATATGAATAAAATCGAGGCCTTCAACTCAATGTAAATACTTTTTAAATTAAGTATAGCTAACCCTCGTTCCAATCGAACGAAAACGTGGGTGTTCGGCTAGTATGGAACCCCTCATCTCTTTGACTACAGGATGCTCTGAGGTGAAAAAATGATTTTTTGACTCGTAAAGCTCGACTAGTTCTCCTTTTTCTAGTACACCTAAAGTGTCGCTAATCGTATAGGCAGCCTTAATATCATGTGTAATAAAGAGATAAGATAACCCGAAGTCTACTTTTAGCTCCCTTAGTAATTCTAGAATTAGAGTTTGATTCACCATATCTAGGCTGCTTACAGATTCGTCTAAGACGATCAGTTTGGGCTTGAGTGAAATGGCTCTTGCAATATTAATCCTTTGCAACTGGCCGCCACTAAATTGATGAGGATATTTGTTCAAGTCCTCTTCACTTAGCCCTACCCGTTCCAATAATTCAATAATGGTGCGTTTCATTTCGGCCACTGTTAGCTTTTCATAGTTCTCTAACGGCTCAGCAATAATACGTTCGGCGGTCATTCGGGGGTTTACCGATGAATATGAATCCTGAAAGACAGCTTGAAGATCACGGCGGATGTTTTGGCGAGTATGCTTGTCCGCAGTATAAATATCATGTCCTTGAAACAGAACTTGTCCGTACCGTGGCCGTTCCAAGCCAAGAATTACTTTTCCTAAAGTGCTTTTACCGGCTCCGCTCGTACCAAGCATTCCTAAACATGTTCCTTCCTCGATAGAAAGGTAAATACCGGAAAGGACTTTTTTAGAACGCTCTTTCCAGTTAAAAAATGTTCGGGATCCATAGCTATGAGTCACTTCATTTACTTGTAATAAACTCATTTGTCCCCCCTATAAAATGCCTATCATATGTCACGCCAAATGGATGATAGATTCATCTAAATGTAATTTTGGTCGTGCATTCAATAGTTTTTTCGTATATTCATGCTGCGGGTTATCAAATAGTTGAAACACATCTGTATTTTCTACTATTCTACCCTCCTGCATAACGGCTACTTCATCTGCCATTTCGGAAATGACCCCAAGATCATGGGATATTAATAAAATGGCTGAACCGTATTCGGAGCGAATTTGATCTAAGTGGTGCAGCACTTTCTTCTGGTTATTTACGTCAAGTGCGGTTGTTGGTTCATCCGCAATAATAACGGCTGGATGTAAACATGATGCCATAGCAATCATCACCCTTTGAAGCATACCACCACTCAATTGAAAAGGATAGTATTTTAAAAGTTTAACGGGGTCCGGTAAGTTCACATGATGCAGTGCTTTAATGGCCTTCTCTGTTGCTTGTTTTTTATTCCATTGTGTATGAGAACAAATGGTTTCAATAAATTGATGGCCGATAGTAAAAACTGGCGTAAAAGCATTCATTGGGTTTTGCATAATAAAGGCTATGTCCTTGCCGCGGATCTCACGCATGTCTTTTTCTCTTAAACCATTCAATTCGTTTCCCTGTAATACGATACTTCCTTTAACCTTTGTTGTTTTGCGATCAAGAAGCTGGAGGATGGACATACTTGTAACGGTCTTACCGCATCCACTTTCTCCTACAAGGCCAAGTACTCTTCCACGCCTTAGTTCAAAATTGATATTTTTAACGAGAGTGACAGGACCACTTTTTGTTTCTACCTGTACATGTAAATCCCTAACCTCTAACACATTCGACTGTTCTGTATTCAACATCCTCATCCCTTTTTAACATCACGTTTGACATCGTAACGCTCTGATAACGCTTCTCCTAATAAATTGAATGTCACAATAACAAGCATAATCATCGCACCTGGATAAAGCATCAATTCTGGATTCGTCCGGATATACGACTTGCCTTCATGAATCATCGCTCCCCATTCAGGTGTAGGAGGTTGTACTCCTAAACCAAGAAACGACATGGCCGAAATATCCATAATCGCCCAGCCCATTTCTAATGTACCCATGACAACAAGCGGCGGGAGCACGTTGGGGACAATATGATTTTTAATAATCTTCCATTGAGATGAGCCGCTTATTTTTGCAGCAGCGATAAAGTTTTGTTCTTTCAGACTAAGTACCATTCCTCGGAACATTCTCGCATAATAGACCCATTGCACAAGCATCAGCGCCAAGATGACTTGCGGAAGTCCGGGACCGAAAACCCCAACAAGTCCAAGTACAAGGATAAGGCTAGGAAAAGCCATAACCCCATCACAAAATCTCATCAATATGTGATCAATCCAGCCGCCTTTATAACCCGAAAAGGTTCCAATGATTAAACCAATAGCTAATGATGAAATAAAAATGAGCATGGCAAAGCCTAATGAAATGCGTGTTCCATATAAAATGCGCGATAAGTTGCACCTTCCTAAATGATCGGTTCCTAATGGAAAATTCCAGGACGGAGGCTGCAGTTTATAAGCCAAATTGACGGCAATGGGATCATTTGGTGCTATCAAGGGGCCAAATATGGCTATGATAAAAAGAATACTTAATATCACCGAACATATGGGAATCACTTTTTGACTTATGAACATCCTGCGTATGCTTGCTATCATCGGTGGTGCCCTTCTTTCCTGGATATGCGCGGATCAATATATATTTGAATTAGATCAACAATTAAGTTGCTAAATATAAATAAGATAGCTGCAATGAGCACATAGCATTGAATGACAGGCATATCACGATTAAAAATCGCTTCAATAAAATAACGGCCGAAACCAGGCCAAGAAAAAACAGTTTCAACGATAATCGTTCCTGTCAATAGCTTTCCAAGATTCATTCCCAGTCCGGTAATCATCGGTGAAATGGCAATCCTCAAGACATGCTTAGCCATAATCGTTCTCTCTTTAATGCCCCTTGTCCGTGCAAACAACACATAGGGCTCTTGTAAATTTTCTTGGATGTTAGCACGTAACAGCCTTGTGTACATCGCAATTAAGGGAAGAGCCAGCGTAATGGAAGGCAGAACAAGATGCTGCCATGTCCCAATCCCCTCAACCGGAAAAAGGTCAAGTTTGACAGAAAAGAAAAAGATTAATAGATAACCTAACCAAAAAGAGGGGATAGATGACCCAAAAAAGGAGAGTAAGCGACTAAAATGATCAATAGCACCATTTCTCTTTACTCCCGCCAAGAAGCCAAGAGGGATACTAACGAGCACTGCTATCGCTAAACTCCCAAGAGCCAACTGGATGGTCGCTGGTATTCTATATAAAACCTCGTCCCAAACGGGCTTATTTGAAATATAAGATATGCCAAAATCAAGTTGGCATATCTTCATAATAGAGTTTACATATTGAATGAGGAATGGTTGATCCAAACCAAACTCATGTCTCTTCTGGGCTAAGATTTCATCAGTGGGTTCGATATGCGCTGCTGTTAAATAGGCCTCTGCGGGATCCACCGGTGAAAGATGGATCATCCCAGTTGCAAAAAGCGTTGCTAAAAGAAAAACTGGGATAATGGACGTAATTCTTTTCAATATATAGATACCCATGAAATCCTCCTACTTTTATTGCTTGATGCTAATTCCTGTGAATGGGTTCTCATCTCGGTTAGCAGAGAAAGTGAAATTAATAACATCCTTCTGATAAATTGCTGTTTTCTTAATATATGAAACAGGAACAATGGCTCCTTGGTCTTGCAGTGATGTTAAAATAGACGAGTAAAGCTGTTGACGTTCCTTTTCGTCAGTTGTTTGAGGAACCCGTGCTATTTGTTGAAGTAACTCCTCTTTGTTCGGATAAGTTGAAATGGCTTCATTAAATCCAAATCCTTCTTTTGCAACAATGTTTACAAATGTATGCGGATCATAAGGGGCACCGTAGTTACTAAAGAAATTAATATCAAATTTATTATCTTTAAATCTTTGCACTTGATCAGCTAGTTCTACACCAACAATATTTAATTTAACACCAATGGCAGCCCATTCTGATTGCAGTGTTTCTGCCATTGCTTTTTGAATAGATTCTGCTGAATCGTACATCATCTCAATTTCAAGTGGCTGTCCATCTTTTTCACGAACATTTTTCCCTTTAGGAAGCGTCCAGCCTGCCTCATCTAATAACGCTTCTGCTTTCTTAACATCATAGTCAATTGATGTAACATCAATATCTGAAGTGTAAGGCAGGTTTGTCGGTAAAATAAAGTCTGCTGCTTCTTCTAGGCCAGAAGTGATGCCTTCAACCATTGCTTTTTTATTAAATCCATAGTGTAATGCTTGGCGAACACGTTCATCAGAAAGCTGTTCCCTGTTTGTATTCATAACAATCTGCCTTGTAGCCACTGGTTCAGAAATGCTAGTCTCATAATTTCCCGTGGATTCCAATTGTTTGAAAGCATCTAAACTGATTACACCTTCTCCGTAAATTAAGTCTAACTCACCTTTTTCAAACGCCATTACTCTCGTCTCCGCGTCAGGAATGACTTTCACTTGAATTTTCTCTACTTCTGGAAGCTCGCCCCAGTAATTTTTATTTCGTGTGAAAATCGCATATTCATCTGCTTTATGTTCTTCCAAAATCCACGGGCCTGTGCCAACTGGTTTCATAATACTTTTTGAAGTATCACCATCTTCAGGGAATCCTGCGTCTCCTAAGAAACGAACTGGTCGAACAACAGCTAATTCCTGAATCGTTGGATAATATGGTTCAGTTAGTGTCATTTTAAACGTATATTTGTCGGTTACCTCTGTGCTAGCTATTTTCGAGAGGAATCCCAACCAACTATGTAATTCCATGTGATTCAAAATCGTATCAAAATTCTTTTTTACGGTCTCTGCATTAAAGTTTGTTCCATCAGAGAACTTAACATTTTGACGAAGATGAAACGTATATACTTTACCATCATCTGAAATTTCCCATGACTCAGCTAGATGAGGTTTTAGCTCGCCTCCATCTCCATAGCTTACCAACGGTTCATACACCATTGACTGAGCAAATAATTGTGAAGGATTATAAACATGCGGATTCATTTCGCCTATATCTCTCGGCCAGGCGATTGTAAGCATGTTGTCATTATCGTCCTTTGACATTGAAACTTCTTTACTAGCATTTGTACAACCAAGTAATAGTGTTGATAAAATTAACATAATTACGGTCGTTAATAACATTTTTTACTGTTTCTTCTATTGAACACAGTGGTGTTCCTCCTATTTGATGTTGATAATCAATTTCAATTGTAAGTAGAATATACTATCTTGTCAATGTAAGATCGGAAGCTTTCTTTCTAAACGAAATGATATATTATACTATTAATCTAAAAAGTTCGTAAATCTTCCAGCTTCGTTTTGAGAAGACTTCATTTATTATTAGTGAATCTTTGCTTTTCATAGCATATGGGGTGGCTTCTATTAACAGTTGAATTACACCAAAATCCTTTTCAGCAATCAAAAATCCATGAATTGATCAATTCATGGATTTTTCATAATCCTAAAAGCACTCCTGCACTTTGTTAATTATGGGAAGATTTTTTAACGAGTTTCTTCTTATTATATGTGTTCATTCTTGTACTGCCTCTTCATACTCCCTAACAAGTTCATAAAAGGTCGTCTTTTTCAAGCCTACTCCCTGCACGGCCTTAACAGCTGTTATCTCCCCTGCTTTCCACCGATGGTATACTTCTTTAAACTCCTCTGTTACCTGAACTTTTTGCCGGCCAAAAGCGACACCATTTTTCAAAGCAACATCAATTCCTTCACGCTGTCGCTTTCGAATCCTCTCCCTCTCTTCTTCTGCGATCCAGGAAAGAATCTATAGAACAAAATCAGCAATGAATGTTCCAAGGTTATCCTTATATTGAGTGGTATCAAGCAAACGCATATCTAAAACGATGATATCCGCCTCAATGTTTTTCGTAAGATCGTTCCATTCATGAAGAATCTCTTCTTTATTTCGTCCAAAACGATCAAGTGAATGAATGTAAAGGATATCTCTTTTACGAATGATACGTTTCAATAATTGATACTGGACACGCTCAAAATCTTTTCCACTTTGTTTATCCATGAAAATGTCCCTTTGGTCAATTCCCATTTTTTCATTGCTTCAAGCTACCGACCTTCATTTTGATCTTTGCTACTTACTTTTATGTAACCAAATTTCCGAACATCCATTTTTTTACTCCCTTTGCTACTAATTCTCTCTCCTATTCTACCAAAAACGTTCGTAAATGATTTTTGTACTTAAACGAACGTGAAAAACAGCCTTTTTTGGTCAAAAAACAACCGTTCGTAAAAGTGTACTTTTACGAACGGGGTTTCTTACGAATATATTATTAAAAATATTTCTTTTTATAAAAATAAAGGTTGATTTCTGATAGAGAAATCAACCTTTACAACTTATTGAAAAATAAGGAAACATTGTTTATTCTTAATTGCCTCAACCTGATTACCATATACTTGTTCTGTATAATCAATCCATTTATAATTCTGTAGTTTTCTTTCTAGCTTTTCGTTTATTTCATCTTCAATTTCGTGCATCAATTTCATCGTTTCATCTAACGACATATTAAAGCGATTGGCTGCCTGCTGGTGCGGTAATTGCTCTTTGAGAAGAGTTAGAAATTGTTCCTTCGTATCGGATTGTTGGGCTAAACTATCTTCCATACCTTCAATAAATTGATAAAGCCTTCTTTTATTCTTTGGTAGAGAAGCCACAATATTTCTCGCGAAAATCTCCATTATTTTCTCATTCACTACAAACAACCATCTTTCCCTTAGTATTCAAAATCATTTGTATCCAACTTTTTGGCTGGCCTTTCTATCAATTTTCAATAACATTCTTAACATACATCAAACAGGAATTTGTAAGCGTTACACTTACGGTGTTTTACCAACTTGATTTTTTAACCCCAGGGATCTGCCCCTTATGTGCGAATTCGCGAAAAGCAATACGGGACATTTTAAACTTTCTTAGGTAGCCTCTAGGTCTCCCAGTAACTTGGCAACGGTTATGAAGCCTGGAAGGTGCTGAATCACGAGGAAGCTTACTTAATGCAACATAATCTCCTTTTTCTTTCAATTCTCTTCTTAAATCCGCATATTTTTCTACCATCTTTTGTCTTTTGAGCTCTTTTACAACTTTCGATTTCTTTGCCACTTATGTTTACCTCCTGAATTTTTTCAAGTAATCATCATGACGATTTAAAAAGCAGACTCTTTAAAGTAAAATAACTGGGCTAACTGTTTTTCTCAACTACCTAGATTCTAAGCAAAGAACGAATTTAGATAGTAAGTGACTGATTTATTCTTTTTCTTTCATATTATATCTTTCAAGGAAGCGATCCACTCTCCCGCCTTTATCTGCAAATTTTTGCTTGCCTGTATAAAACGGATGTGTATCAGAGCTGACCTCTACCTTAATTAGTGGATACGTATTTCCATCTTCCCAAACAATCGTTTCATTCGATTTTTTGTAGACCCCGTTAAGAATTTATAGCCACTATTCACGTCCATAAATACCACTTTTTCATAGTTTGGATGCAAGTTTGGTTTCATGCTATCACCTCAAAATAAATTTTTTCATTATTGATAATCAAAATCATTACGTTTTAAGAAAAGAACTAAACCCTACTGGCTTAACTTGATGACTATGAAGCTTATCCCATTGAGACTTTTTTATTGGTTCATCAAGCTAATTACATACACCGATTTAAAGAAATGCCTATTTCCTAAAGATATAGCTTATTTTGTTTCACGATGTAGTGTATGTCTTTTTAAGCGAGGACTATACTTTTTCAATTCCAGACGCTCTGGATTTGTACGCTTATTTTTGGTCGTGATATAATTTTTATCTCCCGTTTCCGTACATGCTAATGTAATGTTTACTCTCATTATCATATCCTCCTCTATTAATTAAACTTCTATAAACAGTGAAACAGGGGCTTTGAATGAGGACCAGTCTTTTTTCAGTTCTTCCTTTCTATTGGAGATTAAAATCCCTTGGAAAGAACAAAGATTCTAACTAAAAAATGATCAATAAAATGTTTATAAACTGCTAACAATCCGTTCCGCTGCTTGGCGAGCTCCGGAAATATTACGAGCAATCGGTCCCATTTCAAGTTCGGCTAAAGCTCCCGTTACATATAGATTGGGTCCCCATTGCAATGATTTTGACAAAATGGGATAGCCACACTCTGCACATTGTAAACGATGGTTGTGAATCATTGGCGTTAACCATTCTCTTCCTGGTAAAGTTGGCTTGAAACCGGTCGCTAATAAAACGGTGCCCGTCTGATGAATCATATGGTTTTGTTCATCATACAACATGATCTGACCGTTGCTTATCATAGCCTGTTTAACCTGCCCATCCGCTATATGCAGGCTGCCTTGACGAACACAACGTAATAGCTTTACATACAAGTCACGTGGAGTAGAGCCTTTATGGCGTGCGGTCATGATTTGTTGCCGGCGTTTCTTGTAGCTTGATAATTGATGGAAAGGTCGCTGATTTTTGGGTCCCAACCAACCAGGATCACTGTCAAAATCATAAAGGCGAAACGGATGTCGTTTTAATAACGTTACATCCTTTGGAAACAAAGTACTTAATTTTATAGCTAGGTGAACAGATGTGATGCCTCCGCCGATAATTGTAAGGGGATATTCCAATTGCTCAAAGTTTGGCAAATCAGAATCAAAAATATGGTACACGGAAGAACCCGGTGCTTGTTTTAACCTTTCTGCCCACTCGGGCCAAGACGGCTGTTCACCAATCCCTATAGCTAATACTAAATTCTTCCCTCTTAGTTCTCGGCCGTTATGTAGTTCAACGCTCCAGCCGTTTCCCATTCGTTTAACATCCCGCACTCGTCCTTGGATCCAAGCTTTATGGATCAACAACTCGTCAATGATATGTTTACAATGCTCATTGAATACTTGCAGAGAGGGACGTTTATATATTCCGTAAAAAGCAGTATTCCAATCATAAGATTCACTTTTTACAAACGCTTGCAGACTAAATGGTTCAACATCTAAATGATGAACAAACGGAGAGCGCAAATAAGGCATTGAGATAAGATTTGTGCAACGTTTCCAGTTTTTGAGCGGTTCAGAATGCGGATCGATAATCGCAAGATTATCAATCGATGTTTTTTCTCGGTTAAGTAAAAAGGTTGCCATTGTAATACCCTGAATCCCTCCACCAACAATCATCCATTCATACATAGATATGCTCTCCTTCTGCGCTTAAATCGTAATCTTTTCGATTTAGATGATTATAATTGATAATTTATCACCTTTTTTGAAAAAGAACAAGTAGAATCATTATTATTTATCAATAAATCGTAATGATTCTGTTTTATAAACTGGATATTAGCAGCTTAGAAAAAGTTTGACAATTATGAAGCTTTTATCTTAACTAATATCTCCTTTAGGTAAACTCTGAAAGTTAATAACTGTCTATTGTAAGGAATTGTAACTCAGCTCTAATGCATTTCTTCTGTCTCACTACTGTTTCTTAGTACGCCTATAAGTTTGGATAGAACAACAACCTTCATTCCATGGTTTTCTTTCTCCTTATATAACTGAAATAAATAGCTCTTGCTATACCTTTCTCATGCCGTTAAGTGTTTCTTGATCATAATAAATGATCGCTAAAAACTTCCTTTAGTGGAATCGGTGTTTCTTTACTTGACGTTCATGAAGTGTATATGTATAATTCTAAATCGTAATCATTACGATTTTTGAAAGGGGAATATAAGTGAAAGTTTCATTCACAAAGAGGTTAAGTATATTCATTATTAGTTTGCTGCTGGCAGGGTGTCAAACTGCAGATTCATCCGAAGGCAAATCTGTTGATAATGCCTCATTAGTTGCAGAAGGCTCTTCCCAAACGCAGAAGAAAACATCTGAGGATCCTTCACATGAAAGTGAACACGATCATACTCATGTGCATAATGAAAAAGCAGAACGAATTTATGATGGATACTTTGAAGACAGCCAAGTGAAGGATCGTCCACTCTCCGATTGGGAAGGAGACTGGCAATCTGTATATCCATATCTACAAAATGGTTCGTTTGACGAGGTATTCGCTCATAAAGCGGAACATGAGGGTGACATGACAGCTGAAGAATATAAGGAGTATTACAATGAAGGATACCAAACGGATGTTGAACGTATTGTGATTCAAGAAGATACTGTAACATTTTTCAAAAACAAAAAAGAATACTCTGGTAAGTATATTTATGATGGATACGAAATTCTAACATACGAGGCGGGAAATAGAGGAGTAAGATACATATTTAAATTAGATCAAGAAGCGAAAGAACTGCCGCGTTATATCCAATTTAGTGATCATAGTATCTATCCAAATAAAGCTAGTCACTACCATCTGTATTGGGGCGACGACCGTGAGGCTTTATTGGATGAAGTAACAAACTGGCCTACCTACTATCCTTCGGAAATGGATGGGCATGAGATTGCCCATGAGATGATGGCACATTAAATTAGAGTATAACTATTACTTAGACAAGTGTGTGTACTGTGAGGATTACCGATCATGCATCTTCAGTAAAAGAAAGTTAGACAACTTCTAACTTTCTTTTACTGTCAATTTGGACACAAGAGAAAACACCTCTCATTGTTTATCAAACGGCTAACAGTTAAAGTGCACATTAGTAGTACTCCTATTCATATTCTCAACGAACTGTTCATCAAGCGTATCACAAGCAAGTTAAGAATTGATCGTCAGTGACAAGATGTTAAGTTAACAGTTAATTTTTATCGTTCATTTATCGACATATTTCGATATGGCAAAATACCTGGATGGGCAAATTTTACGAAAGTAAGAGACGCAAAGCCACGGACCTAATGTAGCTTTGGAATAAAGTTTAATTGAAATAATGTTATTAACCTTGATAAATGAACAAAAGAAAAGAGCATGTTTTGAAAAAAGATTAATCAAAACATGCTCTCCTTGTGTTAAATTGAATGATTCTTTTATAAAAAAGTTTGATCATTTTTTGTTCTTTCTTCAACAAAAGCACCCTATAGTTTAAGTGTATTTCTTCACAAACTTATCCCCATTTACAGTTCTTTTATTAAAGAATTACTGCCCCGTTTGTAACATTACATAAAAAAGCTACCAAATAGCAGTTAAGATTACATATTAATAAATGGTTGGAACCATTCCTCCATCCATACGGATTGGAGATCCCTTAAATGCAGACGCATATGGACTACATAAGAATGTAGCTAGTCTCCCTATTTCCAGCGGCTTAATAAATCGCTGTATTTCAGATTGAGGTAGATTATTAATCATAAATTGCCTTTCTTTTTCTGAAAAAGGCATGTTATCATTATTGTAAATACCCTCAATAATTTGTTGTACATTTTCAGAAAGCGTTGGTCCAGGCATAATCGTATTGATTGTAACTTCGGTTCCTTTTGTTAATTTAGATAAGCTTTTTGACAATGATAAAAGCATGGATTTTGTCATACAATACTGAGGCATCTGTCCAGAAGGCATTACTGCTTCTTCACTTGCAATAAAGATAATGCGGCCATCGTTATTTCCCAACATTTTAGTTAAATAATATTTGGATAGTCCATTTGCAGCTAATACGTTAGTACGGAAGTATTTTTCCCATATTTCATCGGTAACATCTTCATATTGCATAATTTCATATATTCCCATGTTGTTAACTAAAATATCAACATTGGGGAATTTTTTTAATAACGCTTCTCTTTGTTGTGCATCAACAATATTAGCTGTAGCATTTTTAGGAGAAGTAGCTGGGAAAGCTGTTTTAATTTCCTTTACAGTTCGTTCTACCTCTTCATAATTACGTCCATTTATAAGAACGTTAACTCCTTCTTTGGCCAGTTCTATGGCAATTGCTTTACCTATTCCTTTTGAGGAGCCTGTAACTAAGGCTGTTTTATTGTTTAATCCCATTTCCATCATATACTCCTCCTTTACTTTTCATTAAAGACGGTTTCAGTTTATTGAATTTATACTTACATATTCAGTACGCCAATTCGAAGGGGTATTACCTTCCCAACAGCGAAAGGCTCGATAGAACGAGCTCTGATCTTTATACCCTACAAGAAAAGCCACTTCTTTAATGTCTAAAGAAGGATTTGCCAAGTACTCTCTTGCCTGTTCATGGCGGGCTTCTCTCAACAGCTGTTTGAAGCTTGTTCGTTCGTCAGTTAGCCGGCGCTGTAAGGTACGTTCGCTCATTCCCAACTCACTTGCTACATCTTGTATTTCTAGTCGTTCTCCTGTTAAACTGCGTTTCAATATCCACTTAACTATCTCTGTTATAGAGTGACTGCGTCGCTGCTCTTCCAACGTTTGGTCCAATACGGGAGTTAGCATTTCCAGTAATTCAGCATTGTAAGAAGCAAATGGGCGATCCAAATCTCCTCTATGCAATGTCAATCTGTTACATTTTGCACCAGTCTGGATAGGACAGCCAAAGTAATCTTCAATTCCTTGTACTTGAGTCATTGTATGTTTAAATTCTACTAAGCTCGCTTTTAAAGGCAAACCAGTACCTCGTCGCCCTAGTTCCAGTAAAAATGCAAGCGTAGTTCCAACAAGCAACGGTGGTCCAGGTTGATCAGTATCCAGCCATTCCACTTCAATTGTACAGCTTACGCCTTCCTCCACAATTCGAATATTTTCAGGAGGACACATTTCCTTATAACGAGCCATTCTCGTTAGAGCATCCCGGTAGTCACGAGCATGGTAAGCTGCCAGTACAGACGGTGGATATTGAGCTGTTTCAAATACTGTCGGGAGCTTAATTATCCCATCTTCCATGTCACCGATAATATCGGAATATGCTTGCCATATTGCGAAATATTCCTCAGTACTAACAACAGATTCAGTGATTACGGTAAGTGGCATTTTTGCTTTCCTAACCACATCTTGAGCCGCAATTCCAAGTTGATACAGTCCTGCCCAAAATCCATCCGGTATTCTAATACGAGTATGTGAAGTCATATATTACACCTCTCTATCTATCAACACATTAACGTTTTTTAGAAAATGAACGCAGCTAAGTTTGTTAACGGGATAGTTATTTCATTTTACTTATATAATACGGTTCTGTAACTAGCATAAAACGACAATACACTAGCAATAGACGTCAAATAATTAATGAGCTTCCGGTATACAGTGCGACCAAATTTACTGTACGCGCTATTACGGAAGGTTTACGCCAAGAGGAGTCTCCCACTTCTTATATCCGTACAACGAACATCTCACCAGGAATGACAGCAACTGGAGTTCTTGATGAATCTCAAGATTATCTTAGCATTTCACCTTACAGTGTGGCTCAAGCTATTGCATTTACTATCAATGAACCCGATGTTGCTGGAGTAAATGAGATTGTCATTAGACCGACGTTACAATCTGTATAGAATATGTGTTCTAGAACAAATGCTCTTGCATGTTATCATGAAGGGTATTCTTATAAAATTAAATCCAACTTGATTTACTCCTTCTTAAACTATCCTGCCCGTTAGTAGAGGAAGGATTTTTAAACAACTTTATTATCTCTGCACATCATCATAAAAAACACTCTATATTTTGTACATACTTTGTACAAAATATAGAGTGTTTACTTTTCTATAAACATAGCTGGATTTTAAGGATATGTGAATTCCAAACTAATTGTATGTGTTGTGGTCATTCCAGTTATATGAACTTTAGCACTGCTCCAAGCTCTTGAACTAGCCTGTCCAGTGGCAAAAAAGTTATATCCCCATCCAGTAGTATATGAGAAAGTATTTGACGTTGGAGCTTTAGACAGGCTTTTACCATGTATAGATCCAGAATGCGCATTAACGTATAAAGAAAAAAGTACTATCAATGCTTATCCCCCTTAATCTTTTACCTGAAAAGCGCCCGTTTACGGATATAGGTCACTGACTATCCTTCAACGATTACCCAATTAATCTTTTATTGCTTTAATGTCTTTTATTGAATTTGTAAAAGTTGGGTTTTCCTTTTGAATCTGATGCCCTTCTGCAATTGAGATATAATAATCTCCATTCGATAAAGGGAAGTAATTCTGATTTTCTTGCTCTTTCTCAAAGTAGATCGTGTATTTATGATTGGCATTTGTTTTCAACTCCCAACTTCCACCTAACTCCATGACAGCGTTGTCAGATACTCTGTTAGCAGCGAATCCCTTTTTATCTTCCAACAATTCACCTACAAAATAGTTATTCTTATCTTGTTGAGTGACTAACAGTTCTTCATCATTCATCGTTGTAACCATATCAATATTCCCGTTAATTTCCCCGCTTCGAATAAACTCTTCCAAGGCCGCTTCTTTCGAAGGAAAATAGTTTATATTATCTTTGCTACAAGCAGATAAAAGCAATAAACCTGTCATTAGTGAAAAAACAATTAAGCGCTTAATAGTATTACTCTCCCTTCTCTTCTTCCGCATATAATGGCCCGATTGCTGAATAACCTATCTCCATGTTAATACATACTATTACCAAATACCTTTACAATAAGTTCCCCTCTAATAAAATAAAAATATACAAGTTTATTGGAGGTTACAAATGATAATCGGTTATGCTCGGGTGTCTACTACTGACCAAAATTTAGATCGGCAAATTAGTATGTTTAATGAATATGGGTGTGAAAAAATAGTTAAGGAGAAATTTACTGGTGCGGTTAAAGATCGAAAAGGTCTTCATCAACTTTTTGATGTCATCCAGAAAGGCGATACAGTTGTAGTTGAGAGCATCTCCTGTTTAGGACGTAAAACATTAGACATCCTAAACATTATTCAACAGTTAGAAGAGATGGGGGTGCAATTTATTTCTTTAAAGGAAAATATGGATACAGGAACCTCTGCAGGTAAAGCCATGTTCCAAATGATGTGTGTCATTGCTGAATTAGAAAGAAACCTTATCGCTGAAAGAGTAAAGGAAGGACTTGAAGCAAGTAAAAGACGTGGGAAAACATTAGGTAGACCTAGGTTGGATAAAGAAAAGCTTGCTGTTGCGCTACGGATGTATGATAGTGAGGAATATTCTATAAAGGAGATAGTCTCAACAACTGGAATATCTCAAGGGTCCTTATATAGAGCAGTCAACAGAAGAAGGCTTGAAGAAATAAAAAAATAGGGCGCTTTTTATACGATAAAATTATAATTTTACAGGTTACATCTAAACCCAAAAATGAGAATAAGCGGAAATCGATTTATGGTATAATTAGCAAAATATTAAAGGGGATTATAGTATGTCTTGGAAAGATTATAAGTATTTGCATGTATATGCCCAGCATTCCCATCATCATGAATCTTTTATTGTAGGAAATAGAGAAGCACTGATTGAGCTGCGAGCATTAATAGATAAGGCTTTGACTAATAATACATCCATGGGTAATTTCTTTCCTTCTGATGAAGAGGGATACCAGTTATATGTAGGTGTAGTAGAAAATGAAGATATGTTTAATTCATTAGAAATGCCTTACACGGAACAATTTGGTGAGCGTAATAACCATAATTATTTCATAAATTTAAAACAAGATCCAAAAGCACCTTACTCCCCAGTTATATTGTTTCCAGATGAAGATGAAGACGAAAAAGAAGAGTGATAGAACACTCTTCTTTTATTTTTAATACAATATGGTGCCAGTATCTGGCTTATATTTTGATGGGACAATGGCACGTAATGAATAATGGTATTTCATTTTAGTAGCAGTGTCCCCAATGTGGTAATGCCAATATCAGTCCTGTGAACCTGGTTTCAATGGAATTGTGCCGTTGTCAATTCTAAATACCATTTGTTTTGTTGGCTTATGCTGAATTTTGAGCAAAGATGTGATTTTACCTTTACTATTTTTAGCATTCCAAATTAATTTATAATTTTTCCCTGCGGATTTTAATTTATTTTTAAGATACTTAGATGCTATTTTTGTACCTTGTTTCACAATAGTTTGTAAAGCGACTCTAGCTGTAGCAGCAATAGGGACAAGGATTGGTGCGATAAAAGGTTGAATTTCGCCTTGATTAAGTTTTGCTTCATATTGTGCAAACTCTTTAAAGGTATGGGTGTATTAATGGATATAAAAACATCATGTGGTTTAAGGGTTTAGGAATATTATAGAAAAATGTTCAGGTACTATTCAATAATTGGCGCAAATGTTGTTTATTTTTTTCTAATCATTAGCAGTATCTTTATATATTATTTTAATTTATTTCTTCAGTGGATACCTCCTCAAATATCTGTTGAAGTAATCTTATCATTATTTGTAACCTACTTTTTAAAACAGACAAAAGTCCATACTTTTGTTAAAAGGGCAGATATAATCTTTTTGTTGCCATTAGAAAGGGAATTAAAGCCGTATTTTATTAAATCACTTATATATAGTTTTGTTATTGATGCTATTAAATTGGTAAGTTTCGTAACTGTTTTTTTATCCCTATTTTTGCACACAGCTAATATTAATTCTTCTCTTTCTTTTTTTTATAGTGGGGATTGCTGCTTATAACATTTTAATGAAGTGGACTAAACAATGGTTAAAGAACCATGTACAATTTGTGTTACATAGGTTAAATAGGGTTTTTTCAATATATTTAATGTGTTACTTTTTGTTTAATAATGACTGGATTTTTGAGCTTGTTTTAATAAGTATAAACTTCATCTATTAAGTATAATTACACTTATACATAAATAAACAAGTATACTTTTACACTTGCATACTTGTTTATTTGTATTATTATTTATCTTTTCATCATAGCTTTGAACTTTTCCTCCCAGCTGCTTAGGCATACAGAAATGGTTTTTTAATCGAAAAACATTCTGAAAACTGGATTTAATTATAAAAAGACCGGGTATCCATATGGGGTTTCGATAGTTTCCATTGAGATGCCCGGTGTTTAGTTTTGAAAAATTTTTGGAATCTGACAATTAATTCAGTTTTGTAAGGAATTCTCACGCTTTAATGGCTGTTATAAAAACGACGAACCGATTATCAAAATAAATCAAGTAAAACATCCTTGAAATTTTGTGCAGCTTTAGACATATATTGATTTTCTAACCAAATCAGTGCGGTATCAGAATTTATTTCTGGAATAATCTCTGCACACCATAACGACTCCTTTGACATTAATTGCACAGCTATTTTAGGAACGATTGCAACCCCGATTCCCGAATCTGCTAATTTCATCAACGTCGTTACATCTGGACTTTCGCAAACAATTTTTGGATTAAACCCGTAGATGTTGCACATCTCAACAAATTTATGAAAAACACTATAATCTCCCCGGCCGTGGAGTATCAAAAGAGGCTGGTTTTCCAATTTTTCTATTGAAATTGTTTTCCCCTTAGAAATATTCCAATCAGCCGGTTGAATAGCTACAAGTGGATCTGACTGCAACGGATAGATAGAAATGTTATTTATATTTTGAGACTGCAAAGGTAATCTTACGATTCCAAGTTCAATTTCTTTACTTTGCAGAAGATCCTCTACTCTGCGGGAATCTTCCTCAAATAGTTGAAAAGAAACGTCAGGATACTTTTCTTGGAAAAATTTCAACGCCGGAGGTAGGTAAGGTACACAAGACATGACTGTACCAATAGATAGTTTTCCCCTAATACCTTCTTGCTCCTCCCTTACTTCTGTTACCATTTCATTAATAGAATTTAATACCTCTTTGGCTCTTTTATAAAAAGTCGCCCCTTCAGGTGTTAATTCAAATTCCCCTTTATCTCGTTTAATTAACATTACACCTAGTTCTTTTTCTAAAGACTTCAATTGCATACTTAGAGGAGGTTGGGCAATATGTAAACGCTTTGCAGCACGTGTGATTTGTCCTTCTTCAGCAATTGTTACAAAATAGACAAGCTTCTTTAAATCCATAATTTAACATCCTTTTTAGTTATATATTTTTTATATGCGCACCTATCATTATATATATTTTACATACATTTATGCCTCACATTAAAATAAATAAGTAAAGATAATGAGGTGAAAGTTATTGAAGGAGGATAATATATATGAAACCAATTAAAAGTTTTCGCGAGTATGTGCAAACTTTGAAGGAATACAGCGAAGTAGTTGCTATTAGTCAAGAGGTAGATTGGAATTTAGAAATGAGTGCTATCATTCGTCGAGCTTATGAACTCCCTTCCCCAGCTCCACTCTTTAAATCCGTAAAAGATAGTACCTCTGGATTTGAAGTGTTAGGAGCACCAGTAGGATTGAGCCCCAATAAGGAACATCCATTTATACGAGTGGCCCTCTCGCTCGGGTTACCAATAGATACCCCAGCTCCGGAGTTAGTCGAAGCATGGTCTCATCTTCCCGACGTTAACCCTATTTCCCCTCGTTTAGTTACAGATGGTGAGTGCAAGGAAAACAAATTGTTTAATGATGAGATTGACCTTGCTAAATTACCTGTACCATATCTGCATGTTGGAGATGGAGGACGTTACATTAATACTTACGGTATTCTTATCGTCCGTACACCTGATGGATCTTGGGTGAACTGGTCCATTTCACGTGTTATGCTCGAGGGACCTCATACAATGGCTGGTGTTGTTATCGCATCTCAGCATCTCGGGAAAATATACGAAGAATGGAAAGCAATAGGAAAGGAGATGCCGTTTGCCTTATGTCTAGGTGTAGATCCTGGCATTGCGATGATAGCAGGTTATCCGCTTCCTGATAATGTGAATGAAGGTGAAATGATTGGAGGGTGGTATGGTGAACCAATCGATGTTGTCAAATGCGAGACCAGTGATTTAGAGGTACCTGCTTCAAGTGAGATTGTGATTGAAGGAACCGCCTCCCTAGAAGAGATGATTCCAGAAGGTCCAATGGGTGAATATGCTGGCTATACATGGGTTGGTCATAAAAAACCAGTACCACGCTTTCACGTGACAGCCATGACACATCGAAATAATCCAATCATGCCAGTATGTGTAGCCGGTATTCCACCGGAAGAAAATCATACCAATTGGGGCGTGGCTATTGCAGCAAGCATTCAACATGCGCTGCGAAAAAAAGGATTACCTATTAAAGAATGCTTTATTCCATTAGAATCAGCTGTACATTGGCTTGTTGTCACTGTAGATAGCCGTCAACAAAGAGATGATAATGAAAAGCTGGCTCATGAAATTGGCGAAACCGTGTTTGCTACTAGAGGTGGTTCTTACGTCCCTAAAGTAATTGTTGTAGATGACGATATTGATCCAAGTGACATTAATCAAGTCGTGTGGGCTATGGCCACCCGCCATCATCCGGATAAAAGAAAAGCTATGCTTAACCAAAATGTCTTACCTCTTGTTGCCTACCTAGATGAAAAAGAAAAGAAAGAAGCACTTACCACAAAGGTAATTTATAACTGTTTATTGCCTTTAAACAAGTGGTCTGAGGATAAGAGACCCCTTGAAGCATCGTTTAGGAGTTATCCTGAAGATTTACGTAATCATATTATTAAAAACTGGAAAGAATACGGGTTTTGATTCCGTTTTACAGTAAAGAATTATCACTTCATAGGGTTTAGAAATTCTTTATAATAAGTGTTAGAAGGGATAAATAAGATGAAAATAATTTTAGCAATGACTGGAGCCACGGGAGCCATGTTTGGTGTTCGTCTTTTACAGCTTCTTAAAGGGGCGGGCATTGAGACGCATCTCGTTATGTCTTCATGGGCAGCTGTAACCATACAAGATGAAACTCCTTATACGGCGAAAGAGGTTTCAGATCTGGCAGATTACTCGTATTCAAATAAAGATTTAGCGGCCAAAATTTCCAGCGGTTCGTTTCAAGTAGATGGAATGATTGTTGCTCCCTGTACAATGAAAACATTAGCCTCCATTCGTGTAGGTCTTGGTGATAATTTAATTACTCGCGCTGCAGATGTCATGTTAAAAGAACGCAAAAAGTTGGTATTGGTTCCACGGGAAACACCGTTCAACGATATACATCTTGAGAATATGTTGACTTTGTCGCGTATGGGAACCGTTATACTCCCTCCGATGCCAGCGTTTTATAATCATCCTGAGTCCCTGGATGACATATTTAACCATATCGCATTTCGAACACTAGATCAGTTCAACATACATCTGCCTGAAGCGGAAGAAAAACGCTGGAATGGACTTCTACAAAGAAAATAAAGAAGTAAAACTTTAGAAACGCATAAAGAAAATTGATAGAATCAAATTCTTGTAGCTTTGTAAAAAATTTTGTTCAACATCACTTTTTCAGGCCTTAATTTACTGCAAACAAAAGAAGCCATTTTGAATAAAGAATTGACTAAAATGGCTTCTTATCCAGCAGAATCAAATTTAGTTTTTACAAAAAATTTTTCTATGGTTGACTACTTAGTAGTATTTAAAGTCGGAGATATCGATATTTTAATCATCTATGAAGTATTTACGAAGAGCAAGTTTGCAAAACTCCATGGATTCAACTGATGAAAGTATACATCCCAAGAGAAGTGGGACTATGCTTCTGGTACTCCCTCTTATTATTTTTGTACATATAACGTTTATGCTGCCTAGAAATTCGTATTAACAACAAATAAGTATTGTTGAACATTCTTTATAATCGATATATAAAGATTCAATAATCTCCTTCTAACCGATTCGTTGGCTGCATCATATTTTCACTAAATCCGACAGAAAGCTCACCGACACTAATAAACTCTTCTTCTTTAATATTCACCACTTACAACTTCTCCTCACGCATATTATCTAGCACGGTCCGACATGCCGTACATAATGAGCTCGTCTGACAATTTCTCTTGCTTTTTTTCTCAAATGCTTGAATGGCATCAGATAACGTATTAATGCTACTTTCAATATAAAAAAGACACGCCATCAACAAATTGATTTCCATGCATATCTATTACATAAATACCTGGCAGGACCATTTATCTGCTGCTCTTTCAGTAGAGTTGTGGGATGAAGGCAATGTTTTTTATCCCACTCTATTAAGCGTTCAGCGGTTACCTTGTCTTTTGTATTGTTATTATAACTCCCTCCTGCGAAGCAGTTTTTAGATTTTGAAAAATCACTATGAAATATATATTAAAATAAATCCCTCACTGCATTCTGACAAAATGATAGGATTTTCTTACAGATTGGTCATTTGCAAGAGAAAAATCAAAATTTTTTGAAAGAACAAATACGTAAGCACCTTGGCCTTCCCTGACAAGCAAATGTTCTTCCACCTATCCAACTCCATAAGCAATGTTATCCAAACTGCGAACATTTTATAGTTCGCTAAATAACAAAAAAGGCCCATTCACTTAAAGTGAATGGTACCCAAAAGTTAGATAAAACTTAAATCTTTTGTTCCATTGTCTGTTACAATTCCTTTTACGATTTTCAAAACCCCTTCGGCGTCATTTAGGTTAACCAGTTCAACCGGAGAATGGGAATATCTGCGCGGTGTGGAGACAATGCCAACAGGTATCCCTTTATTCGTTGAACCTAAACTAGCTGCATCAGTTGTGTACGCATCTCCAATTAACGTGATCATTTGCAAGGATATATTTTCTTTTGCTGCTTGTTCTTCAATCATTTCTCTTACTTTAGGATGAATGTAGTTAAATGTCATTGTTCCTCTTACCCCGTCCGCAACAGGACAAGCAGGGCCTTTTCCGAGATAGACCGGAAGTGATATTTCTGTATCTATGTCAGGTGTATCTCCAGCTGGAATTGTGTCTAAAACGATGGCATAATCAGGTTCGATCGCACTCCCTACCATCATAGCTCCCCGGAGACCTACCTCCTCTTGAACAGTAACAACACCATACAAAGTTCCAGCAAATTCAATACCTTGTAATTCTTTAAATAATTCAATTAATATGGCACAATGGATTCGATTATCTACTGATTTTGTAGACACAAGATCTTTATTGTCCATTTCCATAAAATCACTTTGGAACACAATCGGGTCTCCGATTTTTATTCCCATATTTTCTACTTCTGTTCGAGAAGAAGCTCCCATATCAATGTAGCATTCACGGGTTGTTTTTACGCGTTTGCTCTCTTCAGGAGTTTGCATATGCCCAGCTTTAATTCCAATAATGCCCGGCAGTTTTCTTGCTGTAATCCAGACTTTTCTTCCTAACAATAACTGGTCAGAAACGCCTCCAACTTTATCAAACATAATAAACCCATTAGGCAATATATTTTTCACACAAAATCCCACTTCATCCGAATGGCTTGAAACCATCAATTTAGGCCCCGGCGCTGTTCCTTTTTTGATCGCAATCACGTTGCCATTGTGGTCAACCTTTACTTCATCCGCATACGGCAGCAATTTTTCTTTCATATATTTAACAACCTCTTGTTCTGTACCAGAAACGCCTACTAATCCTGTTAAGTCTCTTAATAACTCTTTAATTCTTTCTTTCGCCGCATTTGTACTTATCAATGAATCACTCACTCTTTCTTCAATTATATTTCCCATTCAAAGCTCCCCCTTTTATTAATCTTAATGTCCCAATGAAACTTTCTTTAGTTTCGCCATATTAGTTGAACTGTTGGCAAAAAAAGCAGAAATAAACATTTTTCCAATGATTAGCATAGACCTTTCATCCACATCAAACTTTGGATGATGATGCGGATACTCTGCATTTATATCGGCATTCCTTCCCCCTACCCAGAAGAATGTTCCGGGTACCTTTTGCAAATAATACGCGAAATCTTCCATTCCCATATGAGGTGTCATTTCTTTGACATTCTCCTCACCAATCAGTACCTTGGCAATTTCTTGCACTCTTCTCGTTTCAGCGGGATGATTCCAAACAGCTGGATAGCCTCTTTCATAAGAATATTTTTCAGTAGCTCCAGCTCCTTCACATGTCGATTTGGCTATTTGTCCGATCGATTCCTCAATCAAATCACGAACACCTTCATCGAATGTTCGAACAGTTCCTTTAATTTTTGCTGTGTTAGCGATTACATTGTAAGCATCACCGCTGACAAATGAGCCAACAGTTACAACAGCAGGCTTGAGCGGGTCCACACGCCTGCTTACTATTTGCTGAAGATTTAGGACAAGCTGGCTGCCTACTACGAGAGAATCAACTGTTAATTCTGGTGTGGCTCCATGTCCTCCTACTCCATAAATATCGATTTCAAACCTATCACCGGCAGCCATTAAATACCCTTCTTTTAAACCTATTGTTCCATAGGGAAGGTGAGAAGCGACATGAGCTCCGTAAATCATATCCACTCCATCAAGACAGCCATCCTCAATCATGGACTTGGCCCCTCCTGGAATTACTTCTTCTGCAAATTGATGAATAAACACAATATTTCCTTCAAGCTCATCCTTTACCTCACTCATTACCTTGGCTACTCCAAGTAAAGCTGCCGTATGAATATCATGACCGCAAGCATGCATAACTCCCGGGATACGAGACTTATACTCTACTTCTTTTTCGTCCTGAATAGGCAGGGCATCAAAATCAGCGCGGAAAGCTACTGTTTTTCCGGGCTTTCCTCCCCTTAGCGTTGCTAGAACCCCTCTGCCACCGACTCCTGTTTTCACTTCTAATCCTAAGTTCGTTAAAAAGTCAGCAATTTTTTTCGGCGTCTCTTCCTCTTTAAAAGAAAGTTCCGGGTACATATGCAGGTTTCTACGAAATTCAACTAACTTAGGGTATAAATTTTCTAATCTGTTAAATAGATGTTCAATCATAATGACACCTCTTCTACTTAGAATATTTTGATAGAAATTACACCGTTTGAGATTTTTTCACATTTGTTGATACAGATACTTGTTTAGTAAATAAACTAACAGCCAGCATAATAATAATGTTTATACTTAAAGCGATGATTCCTACGTTTAAATCTTTTGCTACATTTGGCAGCGAAGGAAATAAAGTCCCCACAGTAGCATTTGTCACAGTCATATAAGCTACAGTGATGACACCTGCTATCATTCCTGCTGCAGCACCTTGTTTTGTAACAAAGTTATTTTTCATCAAACCGAAAATGATTGGCGGAAATAATTGTGTGATGAAGCTATAGGCCATGAGGAGAAGCATTACGATCGAGTTTCCGCCATTGAATGTGAAGTAAACAGAGATGAGTGAAATAATAGGGACTAACAATTTGGCAATTGTTGAAATTTGTTTGTCCGAAGCTTCCGGAGCAAATACTTTATATACATTCTTGGACAGTGACACGGAAGCGGTCATCAGCAGCATGGAGCCCGGAACTAAAGCAGTCAATAAACCTGCGGCGCCAATAACTCCGACAAACCAAGGATCAAATGTTTGCAATGCAATACGCAGCAAAGCGAGATCAGTGTTGGACCCCTGTAAACCAGGTACGATCTTAATTGCTGCAAATCCAACAAAAAAGATAAATAATAACATCAGTGTATACAGGGGAGTAATAACCGCATTTTTACGGATGGCTTTTGGACTTGATGCCGAATATGTAGCAACGAACAAATGTGGCCACATTAAGCCGCCGACACTCGTCATCAAAACAGTTGAAATAAACCAGGAAATACTCAACCCTGAATCCGGTAACTTGAGAAAATCGGGATTTGATGTATGAATCTCTCTAAACATAGGCTCTATTCCGCCATAATAGTGAAAAGGGATGTATAGCCCCATAAATACGACAACACCAAAGATTAAAATGTCTTTAATTATAGCCGTCCATGCAGAACCATGTATGCCTGAAATCATTACGTAAACCGTTACAGATACTGCTCCGATCCAAATTGCAACAGCAGGAGAGATTAAACCATAAGAAGCTTCGGAAACAATGATACCCAATCCTTTTAACTGAAGGACAATATAAGGGATCATGGACACGACGCCGATAAGAGCGGCGAGAGTTCCTAAATACGGGCTTTTATACTTACTGGCAAAGAAATCAGATTGAGAGACTAGCCTGTTGTCTTTTGCATACTTCCATATACCAGGATAAAACCAATAAAAGAAACAGTAGGTCAGACACAAATAAGCGATAATATAAAGAGCAGGTCCACCTTTTCCGTAAGCCCATGAACTTGCGCCAAGAAAGGTAAAGGTTGTAAATGATTCTCCTGCCATTAACAGAAAAACAAGTATTGTTCCAAATCCTCTTCCGCCAACAGTCCATTGTTCAAGGTCCATATCTTTTCCTTGTCTAGCCCGTATTCCGATATAAATGATTAATAACAGAAAACCAAAAAGCACAAAGAGCGAAGCATTCATTCTAACTCACCATCCTCTTGATTAGCAGGATCAATTTTAAAAACAATAGCCATAATAGCTGAGGTTAATATGACCCATAAAACGGTCCAAAATACGATAAATGGCATCCCAAGTACAAACGGTTCGACTCGATTAACGAATGGCAGAGAGAAAAGCATTCCAACAAAAGGAATCATAGTTAAAAAGTGAATAAACTTCATTTTGTACCTCCCCTTTACACATTTTTTAAAATGGCTGTTCTTGAGATGCTCTTTTATTTTTTCAGCGCCGGTATATAAAACGTCTTTAATAGCGGACCGTCCATCGTACGAAACAAAATAGCTTTCCCTTCCGACATGATATATTCACTGAGCGAAAAAGCTCCATCAACTGTTTCCACCTGAACATCCAGCCGAGCTGGTATTCTCTCCAACTCTTGTTTCATCTCTTTAGCAATCTCGATTGTTAACCCCGCCGGCGAGCGAATCACGATATCAATATCACTGTTCTTTGTGACCGTTTCTTTCCCGCTTGCGAGTTCAAAACCGACACTTCCCGTCGGCCCCCACGGATAAGGATATTTTTTTAACAAGTCACTAACCTGTTCTAAACGATGGAAGATCTCCTTTGATCTTTCACGCCATCCTCTTTCATCAGCCAGCTGTTCCGGCGTAATTCGCTCCGCTATGTGCTCAATGGGCAAAAAAGCCGCAAATCGCTCATTTCTTTTGGAGCCTCTAACACCGACAGCGACGAATCCCTCAGGAGCCCTTGCTCGCCGCACAACAACATAAGGGGCATTCGTTAAGGAAACTGTTACCCATCCAGGCATAGAGGAATAGCTGATCAACTCCTTTATAGTTCTTATTTTTAATAAATCATGCGGGTTTAACTCCATTGTTCATTCAGCTTCCTTCTAACCAGGATAGATGCAGGCCGGCCAACTGTTCTTGCATAAGACGACGATAAACGAACGCTTAAATCTGTCGAGCCGTTCATCTGGACATCCTCAACCGCGCGCTGAATTTCCATATATATCACATCGCGGTCTTTTTCCCCTGGAGCATCAGCTTCCACTCCATCAACTACTGAAAATAAAGCACCAAGCTTTTCAAAAGAATCAATATCATAAGCCATCGCTGGCACTTTTTTTGTAGCTTTTTCTAACTCATCTAAACTTCGCTGTGTAATGCGGGCCGCTGATTGTTTAGACATAACATGCACATTTACCTTTGGATCATGCAGCGCAATTAACCGGTTCGCCTGCATTCCATGTGCTAAAAAGGCACCGGAAATGGCCTTGCCTGGAATGAATGAAATAACTGGATGACCGGCTAACCTTGCGGATGCATATGCATCAACAGCCGCCGCACACGCTTGATGAATACCAAGCATTTCTTCATGATATCCGTATGCCTGGCTTGGTACATCTACAATGGCCACGATCACACGTTTTTCATCTTCTTGGTCCAATTCAATGGCTTCACGAACAAATTTCGCAATGGACCAACCCTCTTCTAAACCAACCTCTCCTCTTCGAGACCTCGGAAAACGGTTATGGGTATCTGGAACAACTGCAATATAGCGTACTTTCTTATCCCCTATCATACTATCAGCGACACGAACAGAAGGAATATCACTGATTTCTTCAGCATCCCCTCGCAGTAAATCAAACCATGTCTTTCCTCGGCTTGTTGATTTATAGCTATCTAGAACAACCTCTGCTTCATCCTGAACTGCTTTTTCCGAGCGGCTCCATAACTCTCGTACTTCTTCGGATGACAAGCGTTGCAATGGATTAACCAGCCACAAAAATGTTTGATACCGCTCTACTTGTTCCGTTCGCGGATAGAGCGTAATCTCTCCTTTTATAACGGAAGTAACAGCCTCCTTGATAGCTTCTACATCATCCTCGGCTAACATATCTGCAAACCCTGAAGCTGTCCGTTGCTCTCCACCAACCGTTCTCCAGATGAGCTGCCGGTCTTGTGAATCAAATTCACGGATGCCCGCCTCCTGCTCAATCACTTCTGGTCCATTTAGCCCCAGCCGGCCTTCCCGCGTCATAATAAGTGCGCTGCAAAGCCCTGCTGTAATGGACATGCCGCCAAACGCACCAATTTTTCCAGGTATGACTCCGATAACAGGTACGTAACGACGAAGAGCCACAATAGCCGCACCAATTTCTGCGATAGCCAATAGGCCATAATTTGCTTCTTGCAGTCTTACTCCCCCCGTATCAAATACGAAAATAGGAACCGTCATAACCCCTGCTTCGCAGTCTATTAACGCCCTTTCAAGTGCGCCGGCAATTTTTGCTCCCGATATTTCGCCTATTCCCCCGCCTTGAAAATCTCCCTCCATTGAAATGACAACCGCTGGCTGGGTGTTCAATGTTCCTTTCGCTACAGTAACTCCGTCATCGCTTTGCGGTACAATTCCCTGAGTCTCCAGATGGGGAGATTCAAAGCCATCGAATGGGCCAAGTAATTCTTTATACGACCCGCTGTCTAACAGTTCTATTGCCCGTTCACGTCCATTACACTCTGTAAAACTAGCTCTTAACGCTTTCATCAACACCGCTCACCTCCAATGCTTGCGCTAAGCGTATCGTCACTACTCCCGGTGTTGCGCCAAAATCATTGATTTTTACTTTCGCAGCAACATCATGCTGGGCAAAAAAGCGCCTGATAACCGCATCCCAAGTGCCTTTGAATCCTGTAATGCCTGTACGAATAGTTATTTCAGTTTGAAAATTGCTGCAGGGCTCCATTAAAATTTCTAGATCCCCCGACCCGACGACCCCTACATGAGCCCGCCGACTAATTGTTTTTGTGGCAGGAAATGTATATGTGATTCTCTCCAAATGAAGCACCTCCATTTAATACGCAGATTCATATTCTTTTTGGACAAAATAAGCCGCTTCTTCCGCCTGCATTTTATCCAAGAAAAGTGTCGCCGCCAGCAAGTCAGCGCTCCCGCCCGGTGAAATATTGCGGCTCGTAAACTCTTCATCTAGTTGTTTCAGCTGTTCAAGTTTTTTATTCTTTAGCCATACATTTGCCTGTACTTTAGCAAATATTAGCGACTCTGCTCCTCCCCTGTGCAAAATACATGTATCATCCAAATGGGCAATCAATGATAGAAGTACGCTTAACCGAGCCGCTTCTTCTGTCATTCCGCTTTCTCGTGCCCACTTTAACATCGGCAGCGAAACCTGCATAATATGTGGAAAACTTTGCTGTGCTTCTCCTCTTGCTCCTTCTACACCATATTTAATTTTGACTCTGTCGCCGTTAGTGGGGACAATGGGACAAAACCTATCCGAAAAACGTGCTGTTTCACCCGCCTTTGAAACAACTTCTTCTATTGTATAAGTGCCTTTTCCCATCGCAGCCGCTGAAACAAGTAGACCGAGCGCCCAAATTGCACCTTTATGTGTATTGGCACCGCTGGTTGCTTCATACATTCTTTTTTCACCTTCACGGCCGATCAAAGCAATTTTTTCCCGCAGAGACTGTGAAGGGGTGAGTCCATAGCTGGCGTCTGCCATTTCTATAAACGTTTCTTTCAGTGATCTCGCTGATTTTCTCATTAAGTGAATCGTTAGATCGTTATGAGCGCCGGTGTTAGCTTGATCTACAAGCCCAGGTTTCGGTGTAAGCTCTGCTTCTTCTATTAAAGAGCGCACAGCTGCTTCGGCAACAAAGTAGCTAAAAGAATATTTTCTACTGTTCACTTCATTCCTCCTATTTACCAACTTTTGAACTTTGCCGGCGGCTTATATAATCCGTCTGACCACTCGACAATCTCTTCAATGCTTTTTGCTGCAAGCAATGATCGCTTAGCGTCTGTCCGGCGAATGTTTAAATCTTCAGGAAGAGCAATTAACCCTTCTTGGCGTAACTCATCTGTTTTTTTGGAATCATGCGTTAATCCTACTGGTGTAACACCAGCTACCGCTGCAATGGCCTGTCTTCGTTTTTCCAAGCTATCCGCTTTATATAAGTAAGCAATTCCCTCTTCCGTCACAACGTGTGTTACATCACCACCGTAAATCATGACCGGTGCGGTTGCGAGACCAGTGTCTTTTTTTACGTCAATTGAATCGAGCGACTCTACGAAAACTGGCTTGTTCCCTGCTTGAAATGTTTCCACAACCTGCACAACAAGCTTTTTTCCGCGTGCTAGCGGATCATCAGATGTCATCATATTTAACCATGCTGGGGTTGAATGCCGTCTTCCACCGGGATCATGTCCCATATTCGGTGCCCCTCCAAAGCCTGCCAGCCGCCCCCGTGTAACAGTAGAAGAGTTTCCATCCTGATCTATTTGTAGTGTGGAGCCGATAAATAAATCAACAGCATATTGCCCAGCCATTTGTGAAAGAGTACGATTCGATCGTAGACTACCATCAGGTCCAGTAAAAAAGACGTCGCGACGAGCGGCAACATATTTTTCCATGCCTATTTCTCCACCAAAACAATGAATGCTGTCAACCCAGCCACTTTCAATAGCTGGAATCATTGTTGGATGGGGGTTCAATGCCCAGTTCTTGCAGATCTTCCCTTTTAATCCAAGTGATTCTGCATAGGTTGGTAATAGCAATTCGATTGCGGCCGTGTTATAACCGATCCCATGATTCAATGACTGTACCCCATGCTTCTCATAAATACCGCGAATCACCATCATTGCCTGCAGGATTTGAATATCTGTAATATGACGCGGATCGCGTGTGAATAACGGCTCAAGTTCATACGGTTCTTTGGCGACAACAATAAAATCGATCCAAGAGCCTGGAACATCTACACGCGGCAATTCATCAACCAGTTCATTTACTTGTACAATAACAATCCCGTCACGAAATGCAGCTGCTTCGATTAATGTTGGGGTCTCCTCTGTATTTGGACCTGTATACAAGTTTCCGTGGCAATCAGCCTGATCAGCCGCTACTAGAGCGACTGATGGAATCAAATCAATAAAAAGACGGCCATACAGTTCAATGTATGTATGAATTTCTCCCATCGTCAATTTGCCATCTTCAAGCATTTGCGCCATCCGAAGGCTTTGAGGCCCTGCATAGGCAAAATCAATTTTATTCGCAATCCCATGTTCAAAAAGATCAAGGTGTTCTGGTCTTGAAATACTAGAAATAATCATATGTAAATCAAACAATCTGGTTGGGTTGGTCTGTGCAAGCGCTTTCGAAAGAAACGAAGCCTGCTTTTGGTTATTTCCCTCTAAAACAACGCGGTCACCAGGTCTGATCAACTTCTCCAACACGTCAACAATGCGATCTGTCGGGATCACTATTCCATTAACAAGATCCTTAACACTGTCAACACGCTTATTCTTCGCTTCAAGTCTTTTTATCCAAGATCTTTTTTATTTACTGCCTGCTGCATCGCTTTCACCATTCCATCCTCCTTTATTTTGACGTTTTGTGTTGGGCTATAAATAGACAATCATCAAACCCATTCTCCTCCATCGACATTACTCTCGCATCCGGAAAGGCTTTTACGGCTAATCGAGACAATACATTACCAGGAAACATTTCGATAAATAGCC
The DNA here is from genome assembly GCF_003600835.1 of Bacillus sp. PK3_68. Classification (NCBI taxonomy): domain Bacteria; kingdom Bacillati; phylum Bacillota; class Bacilli; order Caryophanales; family Bacillaceae; genus Bacillus; species Bacillus sp. PK3_68. The sequence goes on from NZ_NQYC01000002.1 coordinate 233,993, forward strand.
TAGTTCCTTTTTCGTAAAGAACAGAAGAAGCATCGTGCCACCTAACAGCTGAAGAAACACTTTCTGCGAGATCTAGTCGAATGTCGACCGAATTATACAGTAAACGTGCAGTTCGATTACCTACATAAGGAATAACCGGACGATGAAATTCAATATTTTGAAGTGCTTTAGTTAGCGCATCTGAAACAGGGGCTAAGAGGGAGCAGTGAGAGGGCGTACGGACATTCAGCATTGAAGCGCAACGTGCTCCATTCTCTCCTGCTTCTTTCAACACTCTTTTTATCCCACATAATTCACCTGAAAGCGTCAGCTGATCCGGTGCATTTTGATTGGTAATAAAAACGGGGGATTTGTCATTTGAATAACGGTTAACGATCACCTGTAAATCGTGAACATCCATTCCCAGCACGACCCCCATGCCGTAACCTGTAGGATAAGCCTGCTCCATTAACTCTCCTCGCAGTTTCACTATTTTCAAAGCATCTTCAAAATCAATTACACCTGCAGCAACGGCTGCTCCAAAACTACCAACGGAATGTCCCGCCACAAAATCCGGTTTTATCCCTTCCGCTTCAAATGCTTTAAAAGTAGCCACTCCAGCGATGAAGAGTGAAAGTTGTACCGCCTTTGTTGAAGCAAGAGATTCTGCTGTATGAAAATTGAATACGCTCTCATTAAGCAGGTTGCTTGCCAAATCTATCAATTCTTTCACAGCAGTGTGTGACGGCAACTCATTCATCATTCCCGGTTTTTGTGATCCTTGACCTGGGAACAAAAAAGCGGTCTTCAATATATTCACCTCTTCGCTTTGAACAATTGACTATGAATGCAATTTTTTTTGAATACTAGAAATAACATCTTCGTTATGTTTATTTAAAACATGAGTTAATTCATCTAAGTTTTGTTCATTTAAAAGTTTAATAATAGTTTCATGTTCAACAATTGACTTTTCGATGTTGCCTTCATTAGCAAAAGACAAACTTTGAATTCTTAATAGCGGCCAACCAAGTCGTAAATACACATTTTTAATTGTTTCGCTCTTACTCATCTTAATAAGACACATATGAAAAGAGTGATTTAGTTGTGTGTATAAATGTATCCCATCCGCTGTCTTCATTTTCTCAAGAAGGTCTATCATTTCCTGTATTAGATCCTGATTAGGTCCATGCTTCTTAATCCGCTCCAATGCCATATTTTCAAGCATAGTTCGAATTTCAAGAAGATCATATATCTCATTTTTCGTATATTCTTTAACAATGGCGCCCTTTCTTGGGATTCTTTCCACAAGTCCTTCAATAGCAAGCAAGTAAATAGCCTCTCGTACTGGTGCCCGGCTTGTTCCATATTCTTCGGCATAGTTAATTTCCACCAACTTGTCACCTGGTTTCAATTCACCAGTGATAATTTGTTCTGTAATATGCTCTGCTATTGAATTAGATAGCGCATTATTGATTAAATTTGGTGATTTCATGATGAAAGCCTCCTTGGTCTCTTTCTATTGTCTATTGTCGACTGTTGTTTATAGTATATACGGTGAAAAAATATAATTCAATATTTTTTGAATATTTTAAATAGTCATCCTTTCCTTATGATAAATCCCTTATCCTTTTTCTAAGTTCCTGCACCTCTTTATTGATATTATCTATCCAAAAAATATATAAACACACACAACACCGCCCAATTATTGGACGGTGTTAACATTATTATAAGTTTTAGAATAAAAATAAAGATAGCTAAAGATTTCTCTTTTAATTCTGTACAACAACTGAGCCAGATTGTTGAGGATCGTTTTTAGTGTAACTAGAAATTTAGAATTGTCATTACGAGGACCTCTCTTTAACCTATTGTGATCAAAATTTAGTAAGAGGAAGATTTTCAAATAGGAGTGTTCAATTGCTTCTTAGGAGATTGTATTAAAAAAGCACCGCAGCCAGCTTAGAAATTAGCTGTTTGCAGTGCTTTTCTGTTAATGATTTTTATACTTAAAATAACCCTTACAGCAACCAAGTTCGATCATTGCTGTGATCTTATTCCATTGTCTGTCTGTTTTTCCAATTGCGCTTCTAACTCTTCCTGGCTATTCCCTGTCAGCCAGCGGATGATTTTCTATCCTGTTAACAAGGTCATTTATATATTAAAACATTAGAATAACCAATGTATTTCAGCCCTTAACTTTGCTCGAATCGTTATCGCAGGCATTATGATATGTATTGTTTACTAAAATAGTATAACCCTCAAGGTGACATCCCTGTATTTCTTTACATTAAAATTTTTTTCTCGAGATCATTAAACAATCTAAATATCATTACTCGCTCACCTGTACGTGAGCTTATATCAGTATGAAAGCTTTTTACTTTTTCTCCGGTAATAGTTAGTATAATATCCTTGAGATCTTCTATACCTGATTCAACTAATTCCGAACGGGTTTTCTTTATAGTTAGCAGTCCTTCTTTTGTTTCACAAACGGTATATTCAGCTGGTGTTAAAATGCCTTGTAAATTCACAATTATCATATCCCGTAATATATCTGTTTTAACAGATACAGATCCACGCCCAAGAAAGTCCTTTTCCCATTGAGTAATTGCCTTACTTATCTCAGATTCATAAGAACCTTTAGATGTTTTCATAAATTTCACGTCTCCTACAGAACAAAAATTATTTTTTATTTCACTAGCTATTTCTAGAGGGAGACCAAGTTCCTCCCTCCTCCACCCCAAGATACTAAATGATGATTAGGTAAGCGTTGACGCTGTTTTATTAATAGGAACCTCAGCAATTGAGAACTTTTCATCTTTAGTATTAACTATTAAACCTCGAACTTTAACATATGACGGCACTAATGGATGATGATGAATCGTATTCACACAGTTTTCGATATTGTCACTACCATTTTCTTTTCCATTTAGCCACTCATTAACTGTACCACCCGGATATTCAGGTCTGCTATTTTGAAAAAGATAATCCAATGTTTGTATTTTGTCTTTCATTGAATCAAGTTGAGTAAGTGCATTAACCGAGGCAGTCTCCCTATCTTTTGTCCCTACAACAAAAATCTCCTCAACGTTTTCCTGATAAATAGCAATAATAACCGACCTCATTATATCTCCATAAGGATTGGAAATGACAGGACCATAGCACTGTACGGTCAGCATGTTTTCTGGCCGAATATTAGTCACTTCTTGTAAAATAGGCTCCAACTCGTTTTCCATGCCCGTTAAAAACAATGCTTTTTGATTTTTATCTAAATTCATATAATACACCCCTTCTTTATGCTTATAATTTGCTGATTAAGCAGCAAACAGTTAATAGCAGTTACCAGTTTTCCCAACGTCCGTTGGAATCAATACTAGCAAGTCGAACCCATCCATTTTGAACTTTTTCTCGAAACCCGGAGTCATTATTTAATAATCTTTCTATATATTTGCTAGGTGCTTGGATGACAATCAGCAAACGAAGAGGAGAATGATAAACCTCGTGATCTGATTTCATAACGGATTGCCAAGGCAGTCCGGCTAACAAGTCACTTGCATTTCCCTGCATAACACCGAGACCCGCTGTAACGGTTTGAGTTGCTTTATTTCCGCTGCCATAATAATGAGGTGCTACTGTTGAAGCGTAATATTGAAGATTAATCCATTGGGCCACCGTTCCTGGTCCTGCAATGATGTTAGCTAGGATATCACCCCGTTCATCCTGATTCCAATCATAATTATGAAGGAAGGCTCTACCTTCCAAGTCACAACCTTTAGTTAATTCACGTTGACCGATAATAAAAGCGGCATTACGAGCTAGTCCCCATTCCGGACGTACCTCACTCCAATCTTTCGCAAATCGGTGTACCTCCGCCTTCGGATTTTTACATTTTTTATGGATGTTCGGTAATTGGGCTAGACGTTCTGCATTTGCATTGTGGCTCACTTTCGGCATAATAGCTTCGATACGATCAAAGGCTTCTTTAGCAGCCTCGGAAAGCTCAGGAACATAAATCCAGTGTAATTCATCCACCGTTGTTTTATGCTCAGCAGCTGCGAAAACGGTGTCCTCAGGGATTTTAATTCCTTCAGAAGAAAGTTTTTCTCTTACTTCAGGAAGATTGCATAAAGTAGCTAGAACTCTAGCGTTGAATCCACCTGCCGCCCCTCCGCAGGCACCGCAGTCGAGAGCCGCAGCATAGGGATTGTTGGTACTTTTACTGCCATGTCCACATATTACGACTAATGGCGCGAAATTCTTTGTTAACCCCATCATTTTCAGAGCTTGGCGTGCATAAGCCACTTTTTCTTCTTCTGAAAAACCAACAGGCATCTCCGCTTCTGTATTGGGAACATGATTAAGTGAGAGCGTTGTATTAGGTTTACGTAACCAAGTCTCATGAAGCTTATGAATAAAACGATCTGCTCCCCTAGGCATAAAACTACGTGCTACCATTTGTAGACTAAGCCAAGGTCCACTTAGCTCAGGTAAAAGTAAGTTCGAAAGTACATTCTGTTTCATCATTTTAAATGTAGAGCTTAAGGAATTAACTGTCTGTTTACGCTGTTGATATGATTTGAATTCATTTTCATCTGCAGACTCTTTTATTTGATGTTGAGGCTTTAGTATAACCGGCAAGGAAGGATGACTGTGATTACACCCGAGTTCACTAGTTGCAATCGGTAAGCCAAAGAAACCGGCAATTCCAATCGTCTCAAACGGACCTTCTTTTTCAAGTTGACGACGAAAAGGCTCTGATCGTACATCAATGCAAAATGCCAATTGGGCTAACACAGATTTTTTATTGTCGGTCTCACATTGTTTAGAGATAATCTTCTGACTTAATTGATCTGTGTAGGTTTGTTCCCAAGCTTCTAACCAAAGTTTCCTGCGAAGCTTCTCATCAAAACGATAAGCAAATGATAAATATTCGCTTTGTTCAGCCGCTGACATCTGTGACCATTCATCGATTGTAAGGTTCCCCCAATGAATCCAAGATGCTAAAAGGGGAGCAACTGAGATTTTTTTCTCTGATCGTTGATTGGCCAAAGGGAAGTACGGCTTGATAAGTGCCCACTCCATAGAAATTCGAACCGCTAAATAGTCTGTTAGGAGTGCCTGCTCATGGCTCGATTGTCGAGAACGCCAAAGCATCATGCCTGCCCATCCAGGTAAGGAAAGTAAATGACTTTCAAGATAAGCCTGTATGTCTGACTCGGGAATTTCTAGTGCGAACAATGCTTCTTGCAAAGCCAAATGTGCCTCTTGCGGCCAATTTTTTAAACTTTCACGCTGCTTTTTGCCAAGAGCTGGATCATATTGAATGAGACGCTTCCAAGCACGATAGAAACCTTCCTCACGATTTGGCATTGTCCAACCTGCCTGAGAGTCATCAAGAAATAATTTGCACCACTTGATGACATGATGATCAAGAATATCGACTAATCTTTCCCCATCTTGATTTTCTATCTGCGAACTTATTGGTTGCATTGAAGAATTTTCGATGTTGTCCCTCTTCCATCCACCACACTCATCTGCTAACTGCTCCAGTTTAGGTGATGACAAAAGAGTAGAAGGTAGTGGATCTAATTTTAGTGCGGCATGGCAAAATTGCTCTGCCACGTCTTGTGGGATGTTAAATGGATGTGAATCAAGCCAATGCTGCAGCCCCATTTCCACATAAGTTTCATCAATCTCTCCCTTATTCTTCGCCGAGAGAATCATAGAGGCACTAGGGTATATATCAATATCACGAGTAGTTTTTAACCGACCTGCAACCTGGTCAAAAGATTGCTTTTCAAGTCCCAGCCACGGACTACGCGCTGCAAAGGTAGAAATAGGTCCAAGCGGTGCAATCACTTGGCTAGCTGCTTCTATTAAAACGTTAATATCAATTTCTTGAAAATCAATATTTGTATCTTTTATTTTAAAATGTTCCTTCGTTAATACAGATACACCCATCACTGATCGCCTCCTTATGATAAATATTGTTTAAGGTAGTTTGGATGACTTTCTACTGACTTTGGTTTCGCTTCACCTAACCGTACTAACCAAAGGTAGAGTACTGCGAAGGAAACAGAAGAACGATTACGAGCAATCCACTTGCCTATCGCACTACCAAATAGTAAGAGACATACAACAATGACAACAACTGATATCGGAGGTTGAGCACTCTGAAAAACGGTTGCATGCAACCACTCATAGAAGAGGTTATGAATGATAAAATAAACGAGGGCCATTCCTCCTAAAAGTGATAAGCCAGTAATTCGACCAATTCTCCCCTCTCCAAAAGCCACGAGCTGTGTCCAAGAAACGGACAATGACCACCCTAAGATTAAGGCACTAATCAATTGATACCCCTCTCCAGGAGCCGTGAGCCAAAAAGCAACCCCTACAACTAAGCCTAAAGACCGGCCAGCAATGATCCATAAATAGGATGAGTGTTCATTAACAACGCGAGGTGACACTTCGTAACGGCGCACCGCCGAGCCAGACTGTAAAAACAGCGTAGCCTTGAACAAACCATGTAAAATAAGATGCATAATAGCTGCAATATACGCACCTAATGCACACTGAATAAGCATGAATCCCATTTGTCCGATCGTCGAGCCTACTAACTGACGTTTATAATCGACCTGAACTAAACTAATTCCGGATCCAATCAATACAGAAATACTGGCAAGAATAAGTAACACAACCAAAGCTATGTCCCTATCAAAGAGAGGGGAAAATCGAGTTAGCATAATCCCGCCTGCATTTACTAAACCTGCGTGCATTATCGCTGAAACAGGAGTCGAGGCAACAGCAGACTCAATTAACCACCGTTGGAAAGGCCACTGAGCTGCAGGAACTACCACTGCTAATATAATCAATAAATTAATCCCTGTTCTTTCCCATGGTGCAAGTTGAGCCAAACTGTCAGTTGTTAGAGCTAATGGTAACTGCCATTGACCTGTGACTTGAAAAAGCCAAATCATCGCAAACAACAAAGAAAACCAACTTAATATAAATAATCGGCCAGCAACCTTGGCTGCTTCATTCGTTACTTTCCAAGCACTATTTAACCTTATCAGCAAGGTTAACCCGAGGAGAGTTGCTCCCCAACATACGACCATCAAGCGGAGATCCGCACTTAACCATGCAGTTGAAGCAACACCTGTAGTGAATGTAAAAAGGGTAAAATACTTACGATAATGGCGATCTCCCATTAAGTAACGTACAGAAAAACGCTGAATGATTAAACCAATTGTAAGAACAAAGAAAGCCATTAACCAAGCTAAGGAATCCAAGTACCAAGAACCCACATTTCCATTTACATTACTATTAGCAAGAGCCACCAAGGAAATCAAAGCCGGTAAAGCCACGATACCAATATGAATGCGAACAAAACTCAAGGGTATCCGTGGATGTAAAAACAATAGTCCACTTAGCCCAGAAGCAATAAGCACAACAAAAAATAATGTTAACAATGATGACAAATTCAGCGAAACTACCATCTCATATTCTCCCTTTTTAAGCAGTGTTAACGTACAAGAAGTCCTTTTAATTCAGGCGATATTTTTTCGATAATTTCATGCAGTTTTGTTTTTTTGCTAGTTACATGTTATTTTTCCAATAAAAAAACCGACAGCTTTGATAGTTCAATGATAATTTTCAATCATTGAACTATTAAAGTTGTCGGCTTCACTTCAACTAACTTCAGCGAAGTTTTTTGAAGTGCTACCTTTTATAGGTCATTTTAACTTATGTTTTAATTTCCTTCTAAAGAAGACATCGGTATCACTTTAATTTAATCTATTGAGGATGAAATAAATTAATTTATGTGACTGTTCCTTGTTTATATTAGGATGCTTTTTCATCCAGTCAATATTAAATATTAAAAGAATGCTAAAGGCCTAATTATTTAAAAGGGACAGAAATAATATTTGTCGATTATTAAGTTAAGTATAAGTTATGCCATATTTTAAAAACTGTCAATAGGAAAGTCTTCCTACACTAGTTTAATAGAACCCAGCTTAGATGTTGGAATACGCAGAATAAAGTATCCATTCCTTTTTTAATAAATAATATGTTTTGCAAACTATCGTTTTAGCTTAGCGTATTCCTTTACAGACTTATCAAAAAGTGGTTTACTGCAGAGTATTTGTCTACTGTTCATCATTTTTTTCTTGTCATAGACTATACAGATCCCTATTCCTACTTTTCAGAGAACCCGGAAGCAAAGTATATATCGCTAGACGATCCTTTAAAATTCAGAGAATATATTGATCATCGTGATTTCACTCCCGAGCATGCACTGTACTTAAACGTATAAAAACATTACCAACCTTCTGCTGCTCCATAGATAAAAGGCTTTTGGGATTGTTTCATTCAATGGCTGAATCAGTCATCCATCTCAAAATGTAGTTTTAAATGATGCCAAAAAAATCGGTACCTATAATAAGTAATACTAAACATAACATAAATAACATCTCTAAAATGGTTGCTAGATAAGCCTTTCGATTTTCATCGTACTTCCACTCCATTACCGCTCGTACAGTTTCCGTCATCATTAAAAACGGAATAGGGAGAAGAAACCATCGCTCGGATTGCAGAATCGTTTCTTCTCCGCTATAAGGACTACTATAGATAAACCCTACGAGTACAAAGATGAAAACAATTCGAATCGTCCAATCTAGTTTTCTATGCAATCCATTAATGTAATGATTAGCAAACCAGAATTTCCTCTCCACCCTTAACCTCCTTCTTACTATAACTCCAAATGCTATACTCAGCGACACAAAAGCAATTAATAACGCTATCCATGCGTACACTTCATTCCTATCCGATTTCCTCACCGCCTTTTCACTCATCTTTCCCTAATCATATCAACGAATGGAATTATGTTCCATATTTTCAACTCGCTTGCCAATCCATACCTTCGTCTATCCCTCATCATGATTAGCTCTTTTCAGCAAGGTTCCTGATGGCAACAGGCTATTCTCTCTAATATGTCTTAAACAGTTTTTCAAATTGAGTATTCAGGTTTTTCGTGCAGTTTGTCTGTCTAGGCAGCTGCGTTTGATGTTTAAGTCCCTCTCTTCAATGTCCCGAGAATAGCTAATAGCAAGAGTGATTTTCCTTGCTGCTGCATGGTGCAAACGAAGTCTCATCGCTACTTCATCGACCATTTCATGAATCACAACCATAATCTCTCGTTCGTTATAATAATCACGCAGTAATATTTGGCTTTTAGAAAATGATTTTTGAGCAAACAAAAAGAATCCTGTCCCGTCGAGTTCTTCTGGTATTCCTTATTTAACTAAAGCCCCCTGTTAGTTGAAGAATAATTGCCTTTTTTAGTCCTCAAAATTTTCATCATAAGGGTTCGCATACAAATTTATATCAAATTCAGCTTTTATATTATTTGCAAAGTCAATCTGTTCCTTATATTTTAATCCTTATTATTCGCAAGTTCTTTACGATCAGTTGCTTTTGGTGGCTGTTCCATCCATCCATGATCAATCATAATATTAGCACCATCTTCTACATATACCCCAATCTTCATTAGAAATCGAGCATACATTGCCCCAAGATCACGTCTTCCATTAAGTGACATAGCATTGGCGTAAGACCTAATTTTCATGGAAAACATATCTATTTTATGCCCTACCATTAATTTATCCGAAAAAGGAGAAAAGGTCGAAGTACCTACTAGGTCGTCTAGTAACGGAGGAGATGGCAAGTTATTTTTATGCAGTTGCTGTGAACATTCTTCTATTTGGTTATTTGTAATTTCCTTTCCTCTTAAAAGAAAATTTTTTACTCTCTCAGCTTTGGCCACTTGACTAAAACCAATTAACAATCCCTTACTTGTTACATTATTTTCAATATTATCATAGAGATGTGAAATTTCTAATGCGTGAAGAGATCGAACATCTCCCAAAAAGCCCTTTAAAAAACTTTGTTTTTCTACAAAATCAATTTTGTCTGGTGTTGGAATTTGTGGAGGCATTGTATAATGTCCCTTTGCCATTAATGTATCGTTAACCTCAGTTATTAAATTTATTGTAGAGTTAAGCGTTTTAATATAGAAATCCCTTATGTCTTTTCTCGCCATTATAGGTATGGCTATTGAATAAATACTCATTCCTGCTTTACCCGCATACTTTAAGTAATGAAGATAAAATTCATCTGCAAATAACCTTGGAGCACCTAAGTTCACATCTTCATCCGTAAACCCAATTGGCACAGGAAAATTTTCTTGGATAAATATATCTTTAATATTTTCTATAAGCGTCTCACATAGATTTAGGGCTTTTTTTACGACTTTTTTGATATCTTTATCATCGATATGCTGAAGAAAGTAACTAAGAACACATTTGGCCATCGTATTCCCTGTATAAGTTACCCAAAGTTTTCCCATTTCAGTAGATGTTAATCTCATTTGATTATGATTGCTTTTCATTGTACAACCTCCAATATTGTGTACATCAGAAAATAATATGTCCTTTATTGGAAAATATATACGAGCCCTCCTAAAACAACATATAGAATGTGAAAAGTTTTATAACTGTAGGTAAATGATGAGTGACTTTGCAGGTCAAAAGCATTATTCTATTTAATGGTCCTTTAATTGAACAGCCCGACAGAAGTTTAAAGATCAAAAGAAAAACACTCATAACAGGGATTCTCAAACTTTGGTAAAATGCAATCCCAAAAACCAATTAAAACAAATTAATATTAAGAATTTTAATGAAGTTTCATATTATTTATTGTGTTTTTTTGCCGGCATTTAAAAAAAAATTCACAAAAGTCTACTCATATATTTACATTCCCTCCCTACAATTGGACATGTCAGATTATTTTAAATTGGAGGGTAAATGAATGAACTCTAAATCTAACATGTTTAAAAAAGTAGTAGTGGGAACTTCATTAACTTTGGCGATGTCACTTTCTGTAACAAGTGCAGATACCCCATTTAATGTTTTATCCAACAGCAGTATGTCATCCGTTGCATTTGCTAATGAAGGAACAGTTCTTGACATTAATTTTAACAACAATGTAGTCGATAGCTCCTCAAGTGCTATAACTCCTCAAATCAAAGGCAATCCAGGGTATGTTCAAGGACGAATTGATCAAGCAATTAAATTTACATCAAAAGGACAATATGTAGACTTGGGCAATCGTGACGATTTACGTTTTGGGGAGGCCACAGATTTTTCTGTTGCCTTCTGGATCAAATCAGACAATATTGAAGGAGACCCTGCTATTATTTCAAATAAGAGTTGGAATTCTGGAAGCAACACAGGTTGGAATTTATCATTGAACAGCTCAAAACAACTTGATTGGAACTTCAAGACATCCGGAAGCGCACGAAAAGATTATCATATGGAAAATGTAGCTGATAATCAATGGCATCACATTGTTGCTACGCATGATCGTGAGGGAAGTGCCTGCTTTTATAAAGATGGTAGCTTAGTCCATTCTATCGATATTTCTGGAATGAAAGGAACTCTTGATACCTCCTATACGACGAAAATCGGACAAGATGGCACAGGTAATTATGATTCTACTCTTACTGCCGCAGTGGATGATCTTAAAATCTATCGAAATGTTTTGAGCGAATCGGAAGTCCGTGCCATGTATGATAGTGCACCTCCACTTCAACCGACACCAGTAGAATCAATTTCTTTGGATCAAACTGAACTCAATCTGAAGGCAGGAGCACCGATGCCACTGACAGCAACGGTTTCTCCATCAGATGCAACGGTAAAGGATGTGGAATGGATTTCTAGTGATGAAACAGTAGCGAAAATCGAAATGATTAACGACCGTCCTACAATCATTGCAGTGAAAGCGGGCGAAGCAACGATTACGGCCAAAACAGTGGATGGAGGCAAAACAGCTACAGCTAACGTACATATATCCAACTCCATTGACGTGTCGGGAGATGGGTTGTTAACGGAAGATGATCTAAAACTCATCCAGAAAAACAAAAATAGTCGCGAAGGTGACAAACGTTGGAAACATGCGCAGATAGCGGATATTAACGATGATAAAAAAGTGGATCACTTAGATGTGAAAATGATGAAAGATAAACTGGCTCCTTACAAGAAAGATTTTCTTTATAAGCGAGTAGTATTCATTGGTATCGATGGAGCAGGAAACGGGGTAAAAGACCCACAAGCAAACGCAAGAAATATACAGAAGCTAATGAGTGAAGGCGCTGGAACATATGAAGCAAAAGCAATGATGCCCACGATTAGTGGGCATAACTGGGGATCCATGCTCCATGGGGTTGTACCTTCAAAACATGGTTTGAACAATGAAAATACAGGTAATCCTTACCCTGAAAAAAATCCTTATCCATCTTATATGAAATTGCTGAAACAAGAGCGTCCTATGCTTAATCAAGCTTCCTTTACTACATGGTCACCGATCAACAAAGGAATTATTGAAGATTCTTCAGGTGCTTATAAAGTAAATGGTGGGAACGATAATAATACGACACAAAAAACGGTGGACTATATCAAAGCAGAAGGTAAAAACAGTCGCAATATTTTTGTTCATTTGGATGAAGTGGATGGTGCAGGTCATAACCATGGCTATGGCAGCCTGAAATGGTATGAGGCATTACAAAAAGCGGATCAGCAAGTTGGAAAAATTGTCCGAGCTATAGAAGAAGAAGGACTGATGAAGGATACTCTAATTATCATCACAACGGATCATGGTGGGAAAGGTTATGGTCATGGTGGTTCCTCCCCAGAAGAACAGACCATTTTCTGGACTGCTAAAGGAAAGTCTATTAAGCCTGGCACCGTATTGTCTGATGTAGAAAATATAGATACTGCTGCCGTCATTGCTCATGCGCTACGACTAGATATCCCTGAGAATTGGGATTCACAACTCCCTCCAGCAGTATTTCAAAACAAAAGATAAGAAAAGTAAAAAAAACAGGTGCATTTTTCATTATTAAGAAAAATGTATCTGTTTTCATTAATTCTCTTTTATTCCCTTTTATAAAGAGAGAAATTATATTTTTATTTAATCAAGGCGACTAATAGGACTGTCTGCTTTATTGTATTAACATGCCTCGTTCGCCCAATAAGTCTTACTCCATGAAATAGCCTGTTTGTGAAATTATATAAATACCAGAAAAATTCGAATATAAGACTTTGAGGAATTTGAAATGCTACAAGCCTAATGGTATAAAAAATCGTTTCCCCTATTAAAACCTACAAGTTAAGTTATAGAGTAATAATATGGATAGTCTCCCCGTTGATGAAGTTCCAGCATAACATTTTTAATTTCGTCTTCCCCCTCTTTGTCCTTTCGGTGTTGCTCATTTATTCTTTTCCACAATCAGCGCAAAATAAGGTTATACTCTGTGAAATGATACCATAAAGCCGCAAAGTATCCTTTTACCTGCGGCTTTATGGTACTTAATGTTTTAAGGTTAATGTAAGGTTTACATTAAATTCGTGTAAGGTTGGGGCGTTATACTCGCTTTACAAAGATAACTTTTAAAAGGGAGTAGTAGAGTATGAATCCATCCATTACACAAAAGGAAAGAATCATTTCCTTAGATATTATCCGTGGTTTTGCTTTATTTGGGATTTTGTTAATTAATGTAGGGGCCTTTAAAATCCTTACTGATGACACGGTGATTCCAGATTATAACGGTATGAACGGAATCGTTGCTGTATTAACCGATATTCTTGTAGAGAAAAAATTCTTTTCCATTTTTTCTTTTCTATTTGGTGTGGGGTTTTATATTTTTGCCTCGCGTGCTGAAAGTCGTGGGGATAAGCCACGCTGGCGCTTTGCCAGACGTTTATTCGCTCTGTTGTTAATCGGTATTATTCATTTTTTATTTTTTTGGGGTTCTATTCTAGTACCCTATGCCGTTATCGGCTTCCTTCTGATCCCTTTTTATCGGGCAAAGGTGTCAACAATTAGCAAGTGGCTTGGCGGATTGATTACAGTGCACATCTTATCGCTATTATTGGTGGTCTTTGCTCCAAACATGGGGATGTTCTCAAAGATTTTTACCTTTCTTGGGAATGATGCGATTACTATTTTCATTATGTTTTTATCTGGATTTTTAGCAGCTAAAGCGAATTGGATTAGAAAAATAAGTGATTTGTCCATTCAGATAAGATGGCTCCAAATCGTTACCTTTCCATTGTTTATCGGTTTCTCTATTTGGATCTGGTTCGCCTCACAAGGTAACGATCAACATATTCAAGAAATCATTGCTTTAGGTACAATACCGACAACCTATTTATACTTATCGAGCATGTTTGTCATCCTAGAAAATAAACGCATGGCAAAACTTCTGCAGCCGATTGCCAAGGTTGGTCAGATGGCGTTTACAAATTATTGGGCACAAAGCTTTATCGGGCTGGCCATCATTTCAATCATGGATCTTGAAGTGGTTTCGCCGATAAACATTGTCATTATTTCCATCATTATTTTTACGATTCAAATCATTTATAGCGTCATTTGGTTTAAATTCTTTAAGATGGGGCCATTAGAAAAAGTATGGCGATTTATGACATATGGCAGGAATACAGCAGCCATGAGGAAGTAATGACGCTATGAATGTCTTGTATTCAATTGAACAATAATAAGGCAGACGAGATGCGCAAATATCAGCGCATTTTGTCTGCCTTTTAAACTGATTCAAAGTATAATGGTCAAAATAATAAAAATAGACGGCAGCCATGACGAGTTAATTGTGTACAGATAATAAAGTTATTTGCTTCCTATTGAACTAACGCACTTGATAGCTCACCATGTCTAAAGACTTTATTATTTGACTCCTATACTAAGCTTTCTTCTCCCCCATTTTATGATAAAGAGACATGATGACCCAAATAGCAGTTGGAAGTGCGATTGCTCCAATGATCATAGACGCTATAAGTTGAATGGGACTGCCATCGACAAATAACAAAATAATAACAGCCACTAAGAAAAGAAGGATAGGTATCGTTTTCGATAGATGAACGAGTCCTTTTTTTCTTTTGCCTTCCATTTGTTGTTGTAGGTTGCAGTTACAGTCCACGCTGTCGGAATGGCAAACACAGTGAAAACAATAGCTATTACACGAAGTACTGATTCTAAGGTGCCAGAGCTTATCATCGCTCCAACCCATGTGAGTACTGTTATTAAAACTAACGGAATTGCTAGGAGCTTCATGGAACTAATTAAATTTTCATACTTTTCAACCGATGTATCACGGTCACTATAAATCGGCTTTGTACCAGGATGTGCTCGAAATAAATGAATATCTCCTTCTGAGGCAATATGCGACCATCCACAGGATGAAAAAAAGTCAAAGTATTCCTCTTCTTCATCCTCTTTTAATGAACGATAATCTACACTGTAGATATAATCTGAGCTTTCTCCTTTTTCAAGCGTATACCCCATAAACTTAAAGTCACTGACATGCCATCCCTTCAAAGAAAATCGGCGCAATTTTTCCATGTCCTTATCTTCAGAAAAAGCTAATCCACCTGACGTAATATACTTTGTTTGTCTCATTCTTCAACCTCCTTCAACCCAGCTTCCGCTAATTGAATCATCTGTTTTCTTAGCTTCACATCTTCTTCTAATACGTCTCTGCCCTTTTCAGTAAGCAGATAGGTTTTACGCCTTGAATCCGAACCATCATACAAACAAATCCACTCTTGTTTTAATAACTTTTTAATAATCGTGTACATTGAAGCAGGACCTATCGTAATGGCACCTTTTGTTGTTTCTTCAATTAAGCTCATAATTGCATAACCGTGCCTTGGTTTCGTTAAAGCAGCCATAATGTAAAACATTGAGTCTGTTAATTGCTCCGATTTATTCAATCTATCACCCTCTATATCACCTTAGGATATATCATAAAACGATATATCTATCTGTAAACAATATATCATGATGTGATATATATGTCTAGAGTTATATCACAAAATGATACATTAATTTATGATCCCTTTCTTATACAGTAAAAGAAGAACCCTTATGCCGGGCTCTTCACTAAATCTAAAAGTAAATGATGTTCTTGTTCATTGTTCTTTTACAACTAAACTGTTCCATTAGTGAAACAAGGATTTTTAAATAACTTTATTATCTCTAAAAAATTCTTAGTATTAACGGATTGACCAATGCCATTCAAGGGCTTTCTTTTCTATTTTTTGACAAAATTGTCTTTACCATCACAATAGCCATCAATGTCAGTGGGATATTTTTCAGCTAATTTACTTTTTAATTCTCCATATTCTTTACTTATTTCTGGATGTTGGCGAAGATAATCTCTAAACGACAGGTGTCTTTCAATTTCTTGTACATTGTCATACTGAAAAGCATGAATGTGATGAGTCCGATTATCCCTGCCTTTACGAAAGTATCTTCTTCCTTCTATTCCGAACTCACCCATGACTTCATAGCCAATGCTTTCAATTTGTTCAGAGTAAGTATCTAATTTACTGATGTCTTTGACGACAAGTAGAATATCGATGATAGGTTTTGCTTTTAGACCTGGAACGGATGTACTGCCAATATGGAAACTATTCAACAGTTCTTTTTGAAGAAAAGTCTTAATAGACAGTTCTTCTTTTTTATACTCATTGTTCCAATTTTGATTATAACCTACAACTTTTATATTCATTAAACGCACCCCCTTGCTTTTTCACACAAACAATCCGAATACCTGTTATTTTAAAGCCCCTTACTCCACTAAAGCGTCTGTTAGTTGAAAAAAAGACTATTTGTTTTTTCTATATGGCATGTTTACCGATTAATATGTCCACATCAACAGTTATTTGAGTGGAATCCTCATTAAAAAAAGATTCTACCCGCTCTTCTGTTATTGACCAAGTTAGCGGAGTCATGTGAACCAACCATTCAAGTGAGAATTTATTAAGGTTTATGGTATAGCTCAATCTTGAACTTTCTACAAATTGAAACCTCTCATTAAATCTCTTTACAGTCTCTGAATTAGAGTAATTTTGTTTCTCAGAATGATGAAAAAGATGTTCTCTTAACTCTTTTAAGTAACCGCTTTGAGGCACAATCTTAATTAGTAAGCCACCTGATGTCAACAATCTATTAAATTCGGCATAATTTGACGGAGATAAGATATTCAGAATAACATCGAACTGTTTGTTTTTAAATGGTGTGTTAGCAAGGTCAGCCACAGCCCAAATCTTATTAGAGTAGCGCTTAGAAGCTGCCATGATGCCTTCTTTAGAAATATCTATGCCTACTCCTGCTACGCTTTTGAAAAAGCCAGACCTAACAATATCGCAAATATCAGCAAGATGTGAACCCTCGCCACAGCCTGTATCAAGTATAGATAGTATTTCTTCTGTCTTATCAGCGTGTTCATCTATCATTTTTGCAATTTCATGGATGAGCGGTTTATAAAATGCACCTTCGGTAATAAGTTTTCTTCGTGCTTCAAAAAGACCTTTGCTATACTTGGTATTTACTGAGTGAGTCATCAAGTTTACATATCCTTGCTTGGCAAAATCGAACGTATGATGATTTGAGCAAACTAAACTTTTAAACTCCATAACCTTCATAGATGAATTACAAATTGGGCAAGCAAAAATGCCTTCAAAATGGCTCACATATTTCGCACTCTTTATTCTTTTATTCTCCTGTAACAAAGAAGTCACCTCATTCATTCGTTTTTAGATAAATGAAAAAGGCATAGACAAATAAACCCTCATCATATTTTCAAAAAAAACATGAGTTGGATTTGAAAATAGTCTATACCCATTTTTATCTATAACGAATGAATTGAATAATCATGAAACTAACTCCTTTTTTACATAGATAGGATTAAACCTACAGATAAATAATAACGAGTCTTTGTCGTACTTGCAAAGCTTTTTCATAAACGATCAGACTTTTTGATAAATAATTAAGCTTTATTTCAAGGCCACAATTTTATCACAAAGTTTGATCATTTAAACACCGTGTTTCGAACGACAATTGCTCCCTTTTTCCTCTATATCTTTTTTAGCAAACTCGTTTTAGTAAAAAAAGAGTCAATCCTTCTTAGATAAAAGTCCTTCCAGGCGGTCCCCCCGGTTGGACAAGCATCAAAAAAGCCAACATGAGCTTGTTGGCTTTAAACAAATTATAACTTAAAAATGAAGTTTGATTATATGGCGTAGTTTAGATATAAAAAAAAGAGAAGTGCTGTAACACTCCTCTTTTGGTAACACTGCCGTCAGGGCAGTTGTTGTCACGTTATAAAATTAAGCTTTATGTGATCTACCCTTTTTTCTGCTTGTCACGACGAGGTTGGATTCGATTTAATAATTTATTGTTTCAATTCATTTACTCTTCGATTATATAAAGCCTTTCTTCCGCTAATCCAATATCCAAACAAAAACAGTTCACCAATCATAACGAATAAAATTAATTTTGCCATTGACCATTCAACCATTCCTAATGTGTGTAAAAATGTTAATGTGACTAAATATAAGAAGGGTAAAATAAGCCCCCAATACGGTTTATCCCGAGTGGATAACAAATGTTGGACGGCAAATACAAGCAGGATTATACACAATCGATACCAATCATTCATTTATATCTTATCTCCCTTGTCGTAGTGTAAAGGCTCTGCTGTTTGAACATCGCGCTTTGCCCATAATTTGATTAATTTGTTCAAGAAAACAAAAAGGAGCAAAATCCTAATAAGCATATGTCCTGCATCCCAACCGAATGGAATATGAAGAAGTTGCGGCAGCATTTCAATGATTCTGTATCCAAAAAATAAGATAAGAGCTAAATAGATGACGCATTGAAATACTTTCATGAGGCTTCTCCTCTTTGAACCATCCCTTTCTTTTCCTTCAGGCGTCCGCTCAATGAGAAATTTGTCCACATACGCAGGAGCATTTCGACCGGGCCACGCTTCCATTTTTTAAAATATTGAATGCTTATCACACATTGAAGGGCGTAAATTATGATCCCCATGATCATTGCAGCGAATACGCCCATTTTTCCGAACATCCCGAATCCATAGCCATAAAAAATGGTCGTACAAATAACGCTCTGTACTAAATAATTGGTCAATGAAAGCTTTCCTACCTGCTCAAATGCATATATGAACTTAGCAAATTTGCCGCTTGTTAATACACGCATAAATAAAAACACATATCCTAATGCTAACAGTTGCCCGCCAGCATTTCCTAAAATCCCTTCCCAGTTACTAGTAAATTGGCCCATTATTTTGCATACGATAGCGAGTGGCACAAGATATGATCCATATTTGTATAGTTTTTGTTCCGCCCGTATATTTTCAAATACATTCATTTTGGCAAAAGCCATTCCTGCTAAAAACAGCGGCGCATAGACAAATGGCGAAAGCAAGAGAACAAATAGCAGTTCGATTGGATCATCATAATACGGTGGAATAGCGTTATTACGAAAATCATAAACTTCTAAATAACTGCCGTTTTCATAAACCTTGTGTTCCTGTTCCACGTAAGCATCGTATTTGGTTTGCTCTTTCTCCGTTAAATCGTTTAGCGGCCCATACATAAGGGCTGTGCTCAAAGTGAAAAACACACCGCTCCAAATCATTAATGTTTTGGCCTTTCTATTAATAAAAATGAGTAGGAAAAACATCGTCAGACCGTAGAATAATAAAATATCCCCTTCCCATAAATAAGTAGCATGTAAAAGTCCTAGCAATATTAAACCGATGGCCCGTCTTACGATTACCCATCGGCTTTTGCGCCCTTTGTTTCGTATCGATTCGATAAGCTTAATTAATGAATAACCGAACAGTAAAGTAAAAATGGGCATAAACGAGCTTTCGATTAAAACTTTTGTTATATAATAGGCACCTTTATCAATCCAGGACAAACCAGTCACATGATCTTTCCCTATCATGCCGTATTGAAAAATCAGCAGGTTTGCTAGCAAAATACCTAATAAACTAAATCCACGTAAACTATCAATGCTCTTCACACGCTTTGATGACATTGCAGAACCTCTCCTTAATCGTTATCCTTATATGTATAATGTAGACTGAAAATCTTACCAAAACTTAATGTCTACCTTAAAGTAATCTTAAAAGCAGGTGGAAGGATGCCAGAAGCAAAAATTGCGGTGCTAGAAGATGAAACCGCCATTGCCCAAATGATTGAAATTATACTTAAAAAAGAGGGATTTACAAATATTGAGCATTTCAAAACCATACAAACTATTCAAGACACGCTTCAAACAAATACATATGATTTTTATTTACTCGATATTATGCTACCAGATGGGAGCGGACTAGAAGTAGCTGAGGAAATTCGGCGCGTGAGTGATGCACCGATATTTTTCTTAACAGCAAAAACAAGTGATGCAGATAAGCTAATTGGCTTTATGAGCGGGGCAGATGATTATATTACAAAGCCATTTAACCCTCTAGAGCTAGTTGCACGAATTAAAGTTCAGCTGATGAGATATATGAAGCAAAAAGAGACTGATAGGGCTGGAACAAATACTATCTATACATGCGATTTCTTTACATTTGACAGATCTGCTGCCGAATTAACGGTAAATGGACAGACTGAGATGATCAGCGGTCGACTGTATCATTTGTTGAAATATTTATGCGAAAATGAGGGACTCGTGTTATCGAAAGAACAAATTTATGAACGGGTGTGGGGCGATACATTTTATGATGACAATACCATTATGGTTCATATTCGAAAACTACGAGAAAAAATTGAAAAAAACCCCGGGAAGCCTCAATGCATTGTTACTGTCCGTGGCATTGGATATAAGCTTCAAGGTGAGATAATAAAATGAAATTAAAGCCTTCAAGCAAACTGACTTTAAAATTTAGCGGCTATTTTGTTGTGTTTTATTTACTGTTTGTTATGAGCATTTTTTTTAGCTTTGGTCTTTTTATCTACTTTATATACGATAAAGTCGGCGACAATGTGCATATGAAAACAACCTATGAATTTGAAGGGATTGTTGAGAATGAGCAGCTTCCTAAATCATTAGAAAAAGCGGCTGAAGAAAACTTAGGGCAATTTTATTTATTGGATCAAGAGCTCACAATTTTGGATTACACAGGTGACGTATGTCAAATTTGCGATCTTACAAATGAACAATTATTGAATTTAGAGCTGCAGGGCATGCAAAAATGGGTAGCAGACGGCTATACATTTTTATTTATTGCAGATTTGCCGGCGGATGAAATACTGCAAAAATTACTAGCAATATGGCAGCCATCAAAACCGTTAACTGCAGAAGCAAAAGCGATTTTAAAAGAGGCAGGTGCGATGGTGGATGTTTATGATAAAAAGTGGCAGAGAACTTTAACGTGGGGTGCTTCTAAAAAAGCATTAACAAGAGCTGACTTGCTTGACGAAAATTATGATATTTTCGAATTAAAAGAGCTAACGCAAAGTAAGCAGGTTGGGGACTATACTGTAGCAGTGCGGCTTGATAATCCATCTTATAAACCTTTTTATGGTCCATTTAACAAAGCCATGATTTTATTAGTGAGCGTTTTTATTGGCGGGCATATTTTGTTAATTATTGGTGTTCTTTTGTTTTCTTTAAGCATTTCTCGGCAATTCATCCGGCCGATTGTGTATATTATGTCCCGTATTGAGAGACTCGCACAATTTAAATACGAGCCTTTAAAGGATAAAATTATTTATCATAAGAAAACTGGAAAAATGAAAAGGAAATACCGCTTGTTTGAGCCGGTAGATACATCATTGAATCATTTATCAGAGCGGCTTGCCTATAACGAAAGACAGCTTCAACATACAGAACAATTAAGAGAAGAATGGATTACAGGACTTTCACACGATTTAAAAACACCGCTTAGCTCTATTTACGGCTATTCGACTATGCTTGCTTCAGAAGATTACCATTGGTCCAAAGAAGAAATCCAGCAATTCGCCAAGACGATGCAAGAAAAAGCGAGCTATATGGACGCATTGATTAAAGACTTAACCTATACGTATCAGCTAAAAAATAATGCGGTCCATTTAAACAAAGAACGAATTTTATTATCCGATTGGCTCGAACAGTTTCAGGATGCGCGTATTGACATAAAGGTAGAGCATGGCTGTGATGTTTATGCCGATAAATTAGCGTTAAAGCGAATCATGGATAATCTGCTTTCCAATGCCATAAAATACACGCCTGAAGATCAAGCAATTCAGTTAAGTGCGACTTGTACAAACCGTAGTACAGCAATAACGATTTCCGACAAAGGGCCAGGTATTCCGCAGGCGAAACTCGACAATTTGTTTACAAGATACTACAGGGAAACCAATACGACCGACGCCGCAGAAGGAACAGGTTTAGGGCTTGCCATCACAAAACAATTAATTGATTTGCATGGGGGACAATTGATGTGCAATCCAACGTTAACGGAACGACTTTCACCATTCAGCTGTCGAATCAACCAAATGAATAATTTTTAAAAAACATCAAAATACGAGAAGGTTCCTCTTCCGAATCTTCTCGTAAATCCTTCTTAAGTTACAATACAACCGTTGCGCCAACTCCTCCTCTTTTTAAGATTTCCTTGTTATCTAATTTATTGATTCCCTTTGCAATCTTCTCAACTTCCCCAATAGTACATTCCTAAAGCAAAAGATTTTTTGAGAATAAACACAAGCAGGAAGTCTTTTAGTTTGAAAAAGGTAACCTGTTTTCATTAAAACTCAGAAAATAAATCAACCAAGAAGCCTATATTTAATGCTTCTTGGTTAATTTATGAGCTAGTCTTCTATTTATAGAATACAAATAACCTTTATTTGATCATCGAACAACTGACTATACATATATCTTATTATTTACGTTGAGCTTTTAGCCACTCCATTGCAACATGGACATGCAGGGCTGCCCCGTATTTGAAAATATCTTCATTCTGATGCATGCGAGGATTGTGAACAGGCGGCTCTCCCTCTTTGCCCGTGCCTAAAACAACAAAAGCAGAAGGAACTGCTTGAGTGATATGAGAGAAATCCTCTGATCCGCCTAATGCTCCAAGATCAGTAATATTTTCTTTTCCCATAATATCTTCTAGTGCGGGCATGATTTCATCAATAAAGTCTGCATCATTATGGGTCGTTGGTGTATGGAAGTCCACAATATTATATTCGCCGCGCCATGCTTTCACTGTATGATCAATCATTTCTGGGATTCGCTTGCACATATGGTCTCTTGATTCTTGGTCAAAGCTGCGCATATTTCCTTGTAACACGGCTTTATCAGGGATAATATTGGTCACCGCACCACCGCTCATTGCCCCGATAGAGAATGTCACATGAGCACGTGGGTCTACTTCGCGCGTATATAATAAATTTAAGCTTGTATATAATTGGTTCATGATCATATTCGCATCAATGGTTTTATGTGGTTGTGAACTATGTCCTCCATTTCCTTGGATTTCAACAATATAAGTATCCATGGCTTGAGTGAGTGGCCCTTTGTGAACAGATAATGTACCGGCTTCTTGGTCAGGCATAATATGAATACCAAACGCTGCATCTACTGTAGGATTTTGCAGTAATCCATCATCGATCATTAACTTGGAGCCATAGCCCCACTCTTCACCCGGTTGAAACATTAATTTAACAGTTCCTTGCAGTTGATCTTCATAATTCTTTAATACTTGGGCAGCGCCTAATAACATAGCAACATGTGAGTCATGACCACAGGCATGCATTTTGCCAGGGTTTTTTGATTTATATTCGGATTCATATTCTTCTTCAAGCGGCAGTGCATCCATATCGGCACGAAGAAGAATACACGGTTCCCCTGTTCCAATAGTCGCTACGACACCTGTACAATGGTTCTGTGCTCCAAATCCAGCTTTCTCATATTTTTTTGTAATTTCTTCAGGCACGACACCACATGGCTTGTTTTCAATCCCCATCTCATCTAATCGCTGACGAATATACTTTTGAGTGTTTGGAAGATCAAAGCCCAACTCTGGGTGCTGGTGTAAGTACCGGCGATCTTTAATGATTTGTTCCTCATACTTCTTTGCTTCTTCAAAAAAATTACCCATATTTGTAATAGTCTTAGCCATTATGCTGATTCTTCCTTTCTCTTGAAATTCCTGCCTTAAAGATAGGAGGAACATTTTTTTCTTTATAATGAAGTTACAGTGCATCTTGTTGTGAAATATCTGAATTTAAATCAAACTTTGGTTTTGATTTAATGGCAATAAAGAATAAGACAAACTCTACAACCGCAAGTGCAATTAACACCTTGATCAGCAGCCCGTATGAATGATTAATATTATAAATCAACCCTGCTGCTATCGGAGCTACAGCTGCACCCAACGAAGTAAACAGAGCAACTGTTCCATATTTTGAACTGTATTCTTTCTCACCAAAAAGCGCTCCTGTAAGATAGGCAGGTGTTACTGTAACAGCCGTTGAACCTAATGCGGAAAATACGGTATAAAGAATACCAGGGATTAATAAGTTGCCCTTCAGTAAAAACAGAAAACAGATAATATCTGACGCAACGATAAAAGTTAACGTTTTGATTAATCCTAGCTTGTCATATAATCTTCCGACTAAAAGTTTCGCCACAATGACCATCGCTGAGGCTAATGATAGTAGCAATGCAGCTTGTTGGGTTGGAGTGCCTATATCTGTTAAATAAGGGACCAAATTGATAATCATACTATTTACAACAATTCCCCCGACAAGGATTCCTGTACAAAGAGCCCAAAATGATACCGACTTGAATGCTTCCTTTTGAGTGACGCCTACTAATTCTTTCTGTGGTGCACCATTAGAAGTCTCCTCTTTCCCTAGAGGCAGTAAACCCTTATCAGCCGGGCTTAATTTAACAACAAATATAATCAATGGAACGAGTACAACCAGTATTAAAATCCCAATCGCAAGATAAGCCGTTCTCCATCCGTGAACTGTAATGATCCAAGTAACTAACGGACTAAGAATCATGCTCCCAAAACCTGTTCCGGACAAAGCAATCCCTAAGCTTAAGCCGCGTTTTGCATTAAACCAGTTTGTGATGAGAACGGAGACGGGAATCATTCCAGCTCCTGTCAAAGCCATCCCCATTGGTACGGCAAATAAAAGAAAGTGAATAAGTTCAGTTGCAAATGAAAAACCTATATACGCCCCTGCTCCCAGGAGGGTAAAGATCGTCATGTATACTCTAATGTCCATCTTTTTCATTAACCTGCCAGCGATTGGAGCGATGATCATGGCTGTTGTTGCCATTACGGTGTAATACATGGTAAATTCAGCTCTGCCAAAACCAAGCTCTTCTGTAACCGGCTTAGTAAAAAGTGACACTAAGTTTGCAATAGGCGCATATAAAAAAGTCATAATCAGGAAGCCTGCTACTAATATCCACCATCCGTAAAAAATACCGCCTTTTTCATTCATATCACACTATCCCCCGTTTTCTTTTGTTATGTTGACTTACCAATCCCCTCTAGTGTCACTCATTTCACCGAATAGAGAATAGCATTAATAAGATCACTTCTCATCGTTACAGAATGACTCATCACAACAAATTACACAGTCCCCCTCATTAACTGACAGGGTAATCTTTCACCCCCTCTAACCGTTTGTGTAGAAGCTATAATTCAACTAATCCCTTGAATAGTTCAACTCCTGTTTCAATGAGGTCATCATAGAAGTCGTACTCATAGGTATGAACTTGTGGATAATCTACTCCGTTTCCGATAAAGCAATATGCCCCCTTTGTTAACTTTAAATAGTGGCCAAAATCATCCGAAGCCCGAAAAGCCTCTTTGAGTTCCACCAATTCCATTCCTTTCGATTTTGCTACCTGACGAATTTTATCAGAGCTCTCCTTGTGATTTACCGTCTCTGGAAAAGTATCATTATAGGAAAAGCTTACTCTCAGTCCATGCCTTTCTGCTTGCGTTAAAGCAAGTTCTTCAAGGTTTTTCTGGAGCTTGTCCAATTCTTCCTCATGCAGGGCACGAATCGTCAGAAGTAAATCTCCTTTGCTCGCAGACATTCCGAAAGCTCTTTTGCCTATATCCACTTGGACAACCGTGCAGAGTACTAAGCCTCTATTGTTCTCTGGAGAAGTAAACTCAGGAATAGCATCGATAACTTTCGCTATGGCAAAAGCCGGATTGACCCCATCCTCGGGCTGGCTGGCATGGGCTGGCGCCCCTTCCATCTGGATCGTCATGCCTTTGGAAGCACAGTGAGCGGTACCATCTATCACATTGATGGATTTAAGGGGCATACCGCTCATATTGTGGTAAGCAAAAATTTCTTCAATATGGTTCTCCTCGATAAAGGCAGCACATTGAGCAGCGCCGTCTCCTGTTTCTTCTGCATGCTGGAACAGGAAAAAGACGTTTTTGTCTGCGCCATTTTGGTCAATTTCAAGTGCAAATCCTGCTAGTGTTGCTGAGTGTCCATCATGTCCGCATTTATGTGCTTTTCCCGGGATTTGAGAAGCCCATGGAAGATCGATCACTTCATCCATTGGAAGTGCATCAAAATCTGCACGAAAAGCAATATTGGATTTATATACTCCAGCCCGGTAAATGGCATAGAACCAATTGCCTTTATCTACAATTTCAAGACTCGTATGCGTTTTCAAAAAATCCATTAAACGCTGTTTTGTCCATACTTCTTCATTAGAAAGTTCAGGATGTTGATGCAATTCACGACGCAATTGTTTAGCAAGTTCTAAGTTTCTCTTTTCCATTGTAACTATCTCCTTGAGTTAAGCGTTTTCTAAAAAAGATTCAATGTGTAGTTAGTATTAGAGTCATTGCTCAGTCAGCTGATAACGTATACATAACAACTGGATAGCCCCTTCGTTATGTAGAGAGCAATCGCTTTCAAAACTCAAAATACTATCCTCATTTATGAGTCTTTCATACTTATATGCAAATCCTATGCCAAAATTTCGTTACCTTTATCCTCCTTCTATTAAAGAAAGCTCCACAAAGAAGGGTAAGTTTTTTTTACTAATCAGGTGAAAATTTTCCCCCTTTTTATCATGTAACCTTGTATTAAATTTGGTCATGTTCATGCTTATTGAACTAAAGATCCTTTTAATTTATTAAGAGAAACGAATATATTACAAAGAGTGTATTAAAGAAAGTAAATGCGTTGTATATACTGTTATCAATAACGATGAGAGGGTTCAATGAGGAAGAAGATCAAGAAGAATAAATGGAATATAAACATCTTGATGCATATTTATTGTTCGTTGAAGCATTAAAAAAGAAATGGGTGTTTTATGTTCCGAAAAAATTTTTAGTGATTCTGACGAAGAGTGAAATAAACGGCTATTTGATCTTTTAAATGGCTTATCCCAGCAGCAGATCGTTATGAGCATGAATATAAAAATTTTGTAACATAGGAGAAGGATTAAGAATGGCTGACCAAAAGGCTTATAAGGGATTACACACTTAAAAAGATACTAGATACCTTTTACATTCAGGGAATCCCTAGTATGTACAAAAAAGCACCTGGCCAGTTTTACAAAAACTGGCCAGGTGCTTTTTATAATTTACATATCCCAGAGGATTCGAACCTCTAACAGTCAACTTATACGTGTAAATTTATTGCTCTCCCATTGAGCTATTGTGGAACAAAGTGGGCCTGAATGGACTCGAACCATCGACCTCACGCTTATCAGGCGTGCGCTCTAACCAGCTGAGCTACAGGCCCATTTATGTAAATGGAGCGGGTGATGAGAATCGAACTCACGACATCAGCTTGGAAGGCTGAGGTTTTACCATTAAACTACACCCGCATATGTTTTGGAGGCAGCAACCGGATTTGAACCGGTGATAAAGGTTTTGCAGACCTCTGCCTTACCACTTGGCTATGCTGCCAGTAAAAGAAATTGGCTGGGCTAGCTGGATTCGAACCAACGAATGACGGAGTCAAAGTCCGTTGCCTTACCGCTTGGCTATAGCCCATTAATAATAATAGGTATGGGGCGATCGATGGGAATCGAACCCACGAGTGTCGGAGCCACAATCCGATGCGTTAACCACTTCGCCACGACCGCCATAATGATAGTTAATTTGGCAGGGGCAGTAGGAATCGAACCCACACTGGAGGTTTTGGAGACCTCTGTTCTACCGTTAAACTATGCCCCTATCAAACTGGTGGAGGGGGACGGATTCGAACCGCCGAACCCGGAGGGAGCGGATTTACAGTCCGCCGCGTTTAGCCACTTCGCTACCCCTCCATCTGAAATAGAGACAGCTTCTTAGACAATGAAAAAATGGTGGCTCAGGACGGAATCGAACCGCCGACACATGGATTTTCAGTCCATTGCTCTACCGACTGAGCTACTGAGCCACACAAGAATATTATATATCAACAGCAAGACACTCCTTGCTGGAAGAAATATGGCGGTCCGGACGGGACTCGAACCCGCGACCTCCTGCGTGACAGGCAGGCATTCTAACCAACTGAACTACCGGACCAGATTGCGGGGACAGGATTTGAACCTGCGACCTTCGGGTTATGAGCCCGACGAGCTACCAGACTGCTCCACCCCGCGACGATAAC
>NZ_NQYC01000002.1:265000-302500 GCF_003600835.1 Bacillus sp. PK3_68
GTTTGTCTGAATTCGGTAACCCGAGAGGGGCCCCTAGTCCAAACAGTGCTCTACCTCCAAGACTCTTCCCTTGAGGCTAGCCCTAAAGCTATTTCGGAGAGAACCAGCTATCTCCAGGTTCGATTGGAATTTCACCGCTACCCACACCTCATCCCCGCACTTTTCAACGTGCGTGGGTTCGGGCCTCCAGTAAGTGTTACCTTACCTTCACCCTGGACATGGGTAGATCACCTGGTTTCGGGTCTGCGACCTCATACTCATGCGCCCTATTCAGACTCGCTTTCGCTGCGGCTCCGCCTTTACGGCTTAACCTCGCATGAAATCGCAACTCGCCGGTTCATTCTACAAAAGGCACGCCATCACCCATTAACGGGCTCTGACTACTTGTAGGCACACGGTTTCAGGTTCTCTTTCACTCCCCTTCCGGGGTGCTTTTCACCTTTCCCTCACGGTACTGGTTCACTATCGGTCACTAGGGAGTATTTAGCCTTGGGAGATGGTCCTCCCGGATTCCGACGGAATTTCACGTGTTCCGCCGTACTCAGGATCCACTCTGGAGAGAACGACGTTTCGGCTACAGGATTGTTACCTTCTCTGATGGGCCTTTCCAGACCTCTTCGCCTACACCGTTCTTTTGTAACTCCGTATAGAGTGTCCTACAACCCCAGAAGGCAAGCCTTCTGGTTTGGGCTGTTCCCGTTTCGCTCGCCGCTACTCAGGGAATCGCGTTTGCTTTCTCTTCCTCCAGGTACTTAGATGTTTCAGTTCCCCGGGTGTGCCTTCTCCTACCCTATGGATTCAGGTAGGGATACTGTTCCATTACGAACAGTGGGTTTCCCCATTCGGAAATCTCCGGATTAACGCTTACTTACAGCTCCCCGGAGCATATCGGAGTTAGTCCCGTCCTTCTTCGGCTCCTAGTGCCAAGGCATCCACCGTGCGCCCTTTCTAACTTAACCTAAAATGGCGATTACTCGGTTATTGCTTGGTTACTTTTATACGATATTATCCAGTTTTCAAAGAACAAGTGGTCTTACCTATAGAGAAGGAATTCATCCTTCAAAACTGAACAAAAAACAATGCCGTTAATTCGTTTGTGAGAACAGCGTTCTCTGTTGCTACTACGTGCGGCTAAAAGCCTGACACGGTTCACAAGTTCCTTAGAAAGGAGGTGATCCAGCCGCACCTTCCGATACGGCTACCTTGTTACGACTTCACCCCAATCATCTGCCCCACCTTAGGCGGCTGGCTCCCGTAAGGGTTACCCCACCGACTTCGGGTGTTGCAAACTCTCGTGGTGTGACGGGCGGTGTGTACAAGGCCCGGGAACGTATTCACCGCGGCATGCTGATCCGCGATTACTAGCGATTCCGGCTTCATGCAGGCGAGTTGCAGCCTGCAATCCGAACTGAGAATGGTTTTATGGGATTGGCTAAACCTTGCGGTCTTGCAGCCCTTTGTACCATCCATTGTAGCACGTGTGTAGCCCAGGTCATAAGGGGCATGATGATTTGACGTCATCCCCACCTTCCTCCGGTTTGTCACCGGCAGTCACCTTAGAGTGCCCAACTGAATGCTGGCAACTAAGATCAAGGGTTGCGCTCGTTGCGGGACTTAACCCAACATCTCACGACACGAGCTGACGACAACCATGCACCACCTGTCACCGCTGTCCCCGAAGGGAAAGGTCTGTCTCCAGACCGGTCAGCGGGATGTCAAGACCTGGTAAGGTTCTTCGCGTTGCTTCGAATTAAACCACATGCTCCACCGCTTGTGCGGGCCCCCGTCAATTCCTTTGAGTTTCAGCCTTGCGGCCGTACTCCCCAGGCGGAGTGCTTAATGCGTTAGCTGCAGCACTGAAGGGCGGAAACCCTCCAACACTTAGCACTCATCGTTTACGGCGTGGACTACCAGGGTATCTAATCCTGTTCGCTCCCCACGCTTTCGCGCCTCAGCGTCAGTTACAGACCAGAGAGCCGCCTTCGCCACTGGTGTTCCTCCACATCTCTACGCATTTCACCGCTACACGTGGAATTCCGCTCTCCTCTTCTGCACTCAAGCCTCCCAGTTTCCAATGACCCTCCACGGTTGAGCCGTGGGCTTTCACATCAGACTTAAGAAGCCGCCTGCGCGCGCTTTACGCCCAATAATTCCGGACAACGCTTGCCACCTACGTATTACCGCGGCTGCTGGCACGTAGTTAGCCGTGGCTTTCTGGTCAGGTACCGTCAAGGTACCAACAGTTACTTTGGTACTTGTTCTTCCCTGACAACAGAGCTTTACGATCCGAAAACCTTCTTCACTCACGCGGCGTTGCTCCGTCAGACTTTCGTCCATTGCGGAAGATTCCCTACTGCTGCCTCCCGTAGGAGTCTGGGCCGTGTCTCAGTCCCAGTGTGGCCGATCACCCTCTCAGGTCGGCTACGCATCGTCGCCTTGGTGAGCCGTTACCTCACCAACTAGCTAATGCGCCGCGGGTCCATCTGTAAGTGACAGCTAAAAGCCGCCTTTCCATTCCTCTTCATGCGAAGAAAAAGAATATCCGGTATTAGCCCCGGTTTCCCGGAGTTATCCCAGTCTTACAGGCAGGTTACCCACGTGTTACTCACCCGTCCGCCGCTAACTTGAACAGAGCAAACTCCGTCAAGTCCGCTCGACTTGCATGTATTAGGCACGCCGCCAGCGTTCGTCCTGAGCCAGGATCAAACTCTCCAAAAAGATTGTTTGACTTGCTCATAATTTAAAAATAAGAATTAACTTACTGGCATGTATTTTGTTCAGTTTTCAAAGATCAATTCGTTGTCGTTATCAGCGACAGCTATACTATAATAACATTTTACAATAATAGTGTCAACGACTTTTTTTAAAATATTTTTTCTCTATCTCACTGTTTTTAGCAGCAAAGAGAACTATATCATTCTTTTAAATACGGGGTCAATAACTTTTTTAAATATAATAGTAAGTTTTTCTGCTAGGTAGCAATCATCCGAATAAAGAAGAAGCAAAAATTGAGCCTTGCCAAACTATATAAAAAGAACTCTCTGATTCACTCAAAGAGCCCACCTTCTTATTTAACTGACTTTAACTGGTCCTCATTACGGAACAAGTAAACAAGATAAGCATTCAAATCAAACTGGTTTTTATTGATAAAGTTAGTCAACATCAATTTATTTTCTACAATCACCATTTCTCTCTCCTTTACTAAATATTCTTGTCTCTATCATTGCCAATCTTTTATTCTTCTATACATGCAGATGTCTAAAAACTATTGATTAATAAAAAGAGCAACCTCTCCATGTGCTCATCCACATGGTTATCTCTTTTCAAAAAGGCCGTTCTTTTATTAAACAGAGCTTTGAAATAAATTTTGATCAACACTACTTCATATTTTATGGTAAACAAGAAGAATCCATTTTGAAAAATTTAATCAAAATGGATTCTTCTCTAGCCGTTTTCAGTTTTGTTTTTTAATCGCTTGGTCCGTTCCTATTTGTGCGCATTATCGTTTTAATTGTGGGTAATTGAATTTTAGTTAAATCTCTATCTTTGTTCCGATCGATATGAAACTAACTTACAATGTAATAAACAACGAATAGTTTCTAGCTTTGGGCCAAGGTGCCATTGAAAATTTGTCCGCCTCCATTTACTTTAATGATTTTAAGGCGACTGGTATTTTTGATAAATATAGTTTTATATTGTTCTTCCCCATTTTCATCTTTAATAAGAAGAATACGTTTCCCTTCGTTATCTGTTACCGTTTGAAATCTATTATCTTTGTCCCCAATCTGCTCAATAATCTTATTATATTCAGGTAATGAAGACCATTCCTCATGATTTACACTTTCTGCAGATTGGTTTTGGGCTTGCTCTGTTGGCTGTTCATTTTCTTGCCGCTCTTCTTGTATGTTCTCTGTTTGTAAAACTTCCTCATTTTTTGGGGTACTCTCATTATTGTCTTTATGTGCCTCATTACTATTACAAGCTGTTAGCATGGATGCAGCAGCAATGAATGCAATAAACGTTTTGAACATTATTCTTTTCCTCTCCTATTGATGTATTCTTTTTTCATTCTAACAATAAATCTTCTATAGTTGACTTATTTTGCTGATTCATTCATCACTCAATGGATTGATATAAAAAGACGAATTAGTTGCATGAAAGCATAGAAAAGAATAAAGCCATTCTCCACATGCTTACTGGAAAGTGAACGAAAAAACATGCACTCTTTTCTATATACGATCGTTCAACGATTTGAACACTCATGCAGTAGCTAAAATTTTGTATGGTTACTTTTAAGCTTTAGCAAACCGATTGAAAGAATGATTGCCGCAAAAAAAGAACCTCCCTCAACAAAAAACGACGCGGGAGGTTCTGAACCATTACTCAGATCATTTTATTTTAGATTGGTTCACTCTCTAATTCCTCTTTTGTTAAAACTCACCTCTCATTTATTCTTCATCCAAGTTTACATAAATTGTATCTTCTTTGACATTAGGTATGTATTTAACACCTTGGTCATCATTCGCCTTAACCTTTTCATAAACGAAAGTTGATGATATAAATATTAGTCCTACAATAGCACAAACTGAAAGTAGAACTGTTCTCTTTTTTTTCATTTAATCGCCTCCGTAACTATATAATTTTTTTGCTTTTGTATTTGTGAGTAATACATATTGGGTAGTAGTTTTTCCGCTCATCTTTGTTACTTTTATAGAGGTTGCACTCTTTTTATACCTATATTTACTAGTTGTCTTAGTAATATTTTTCATTTCACTTCTAGCACTTGAGGCTTTATTTAAATACTGTTGTAAATTATTTACTTTAACATACTTATCATTATAGTGTTTTGCAAAGTGATAATCTATCGATTTATGAATATCAGAAAAAGTTCCTTTATCCCATTCTTTAGTCAACTGATCCGTTGAAAAATCTAAAGACGCGTTAACACTTTTAGTAACAACTTTTTTGCCATCTTTAATGACTGCGCTACCTGTATAAGACATCTTGGTTCTAACCATCGGTACCGGTTTAGATTTGTCTTGGGAAATAGCAGGTTTTAAGTTAGTAAAAACAAAGGTGCTTTTGTTTTTTCCTTTTTGCTCTTTTCCTTTTGAGGTCAAAATCTTCGGTGAATTAACTGTAACTACTACACTGTCTACCGTATCCACCCCATAATTTCTCACTTTAACTGTTACACCTGTAACACTAGGAGTCACATTAATCGTAACAGCGTTCGGCAAAGAAGCTAACCTTTTAAATTCCTTATTGCCAGATTCTGATAATTCACTTTGACTAACGTTAATAACATCAGATTTTACAAGTACATTTCCTTCATTAAAAGAAGCATAGACTTCACTTTGGTTCCCTGATAAAAATAATAAAAAAACACTAACCATTAATAAGTACAAACTCTTTTTCATCAAATACACTCCTCCCAACTGTTTAGTTACAAATATAAATAAACAGTCAGGAAAAATCATCATTTTAAGGAAAATTATGACTATTTACATCAACCATTTTAAGGAAACTGTGTCTATATTCCTGCATGATACAAGATATACTTAGCATCTTTTATAAAGCCAACCATTTCCAAACAACCTTCTATAACGTTTAACAAATCTTTTTTATCAAAAAATTTCTCTTTAACCTCCTCAAGTTCTTCGAGGGTGAGCTTTTCCCTTTCTGTTTCATCCATTGTTTCTAATTCATAATAATAAACATCGGTGGGAAAAGAGAGGATCACGTCTTTCCATTGTAAAAACATGTTTTCTAGTTCACTAACAGAGTGTTTATTAAAAACCGTTACTCCATAATAATTAAAGCCTTTGTATTCAGGGAAAACTAAGCCATATGGTTTCTCTTGATAATCAGGATTAATAGAAGGAACCGTGTAAAACAAATTGTTTTCTTCTCCTATTGTTGTATCAATGTAATTTAAAAAGTCATCATGTATACTCAGTTCTTTTAATACTTTATCACTATGCTCTTCTATCAATTCAAATTCATGATTAAGTCCCATACTATACTCCTCTTTTCAAATAATAAAGATGGCTCATTAAGGATAAACTGAAAGTTCCAAGGAGAGCTATTTTAGATATACATCACTTTACCGGAAGCCATAAAAAGACTCTTCGACTGAAATATCATTTTTGTAGCTTAACTCCCTTTTTAGTTGAATAACACCTGGCTGTTTTTCTCTATCATCCAATCGTTATCCTATTAGCAATTCTCTCATCAACTTGCTGTTATTTTCCTTTTTTATTTCGATAAAAATCTTAATCATTGTTATAGGATGAATAGTCGGCTATTTATTGTTGCGGCTTCATAAACCTTAAAAGGTCTCCAAAAATGATCTTGTCAGACAGTGTTAACTCTTGTCTCACCACATCTAGATATGGTTCACAATGATGAGTCCCTGCCGCTTGCCCACTTTCTTTTCTATAACAAATACTATCCTTGTATATGTAATTCTTTGAAATAAAACTGCCATCTCGAAAAACAACTGGATAATCTGGATCTCTTGTGAAAAGATCATGACCGAATGAATAATTGTTTTCTTTTTTAATGCCTAAAAGATGGAGAAGTGTTGGACGTATATCAATTTCTCCTCCCTGTGTGTCAATGATTTTTCCTTCGTGGCCGGGAATATGGATAATCAGCGGCACCTGGCGATGCTTCATTCGATTAGCCACGTTAATTTCTTCTCCTAATAACTCACTCAGACCTTCCTCGTATTTTTCAGAAATGCCGTAATGATCCCCGACTAGAACAAACATAGTGTCTTCGTACATCCCTTTTTCTTTCAATTGTTTAAAAAACATTTCAATGGATTTATCTAAATACCGAACCGTTGTCACATAGCGATTAACAACTCCTTCTTTTGTAGCTGCTGGCTCAATGAACATATCTTCCTCTTCTAGCAAAAAAGGAAAATGGTTTGTTAAGGTGAGAAATTTCGCATAGTAGGGTTCAGGTATAGTCTCTAAATATTGAATAGACTGATTGAAGTATGGAATATCTTTAATTCCATAGTTGATTGAATTTTCTTCTGTTACTATGTAATCCTTCTTAGAAAAAAATTTGTCGTAACCTAAAGTCTTGTACATCGTGTCCCGGTTCCAAAAGGTACTTACATTCCCATGAAATGCAGCAGCATAATAATCCTGTTTTTCTTTTAATAAATGTGGAAGGCTATAGTACACATTTTCCGGTCTTCTTACAAAAACAGAACCGCTTGCTAACGGATAAAGCCCCGTATCAATCATAAATTCTGCGTCAGATGTTTTTCCCTGAGCTGTTTGATCATATACTTGGCTAAAATAGAAACTGTCTTTAATTAAATCATTAAGAAAAGGGGTTATTTCTTCTCCATTTACTTTTTGATGAATGACAAAGTCTTGGGTTGATTCCATGCTTATGACTACCACATTTTTTCCTTCTGCTATCCCAAATAAATCCGTTGATTGAAGATTTTTATGCTGAAAATATTCTTGCGGGGCAACAGCATCTGCTTCTGTGACCACAAACCGCTCTAAGGATACTTTCATCCCTAAAGCAATGTCATATACATGATAATTCAGCAAACCTAATGACTTAACCATTTGTTCCCGATCATAAGATTCAGAAAAAAGGTGAACAGATTTACCAATTCCTAAACCAATTGTTATTATAGTAAACGTTAAACTTGCTGCTGCGTATAACTTTTTAGTCTGTTTTCCTACTTTAAAACAAGTAGCTCTCGTTTTAAAAAGAAACCACCCTACCAAAAACAGATCGATAAATAAACAAAGATCCCATGGATTCATTAGCTCAACCGTGCTGGCACTCAAGCCGCCCACATTATCAAATTGAAAAAGAATCGGCGCGCTAACAAAGTCAATATAAAAACGATAATATAAGAGATCCCCATAAAGGATAAAAGTTCCGATAAATAATAATCCGAACAACAGCAGTCTGTTTACCTTTTCACTAAAATAAAAACTAAAGCCCATTACAAATAACAGCGAACCAAGGGAACTTATCAATATCACTCCGATGTCAAACCATGATTGGAGGCTAAGGTTAAAGCCTAAAAGGCAAACGATCACTGTTTTCAACCAAAGAATGCTCGCTATCATTAAAACTAGTTTTATGCCCTCTATGTGTTTCCATCGCTTATTTTGAAACATGGTTTGAAACCTGCTTAATTTTTTATTCATTATGTCTTGAAGGATGGCCAATGAAGTTTCAAACTCTTTTAATGTAAGGTTCCCCATTAAGGCAAACTGGATCCAGTTCCGTTGCAGTAAATAGTCACTTTCATAACTGATAATGATCCCGTTTTCCTTTAACTGATCCCCCACATTTTTTGAAGAAATACTGTATGGAAGCGGAATAGTCATAATGCCCGGTAAGTAATCCTCATTTCCTAACACAGTAAACCCAGCATTCGTCAGCATTTTCCTGACCTCATTTGCTAATATATGCCTGCTTTCTACATTTACCTTTTTTACCGCTTCATGTAATGCAGAAATCAAGTTTGATGAATGAGTATAAGGGATGCTGTCAGTCATGGCATATATCCCTAAATCTAAATACCTCGGTATCTCTTTATTCGGTGCAATGGTCTCTTGATGAAACACAATAGCTAGCCCTGGATAAGAACCTAATCCTTTTCCACTAACAGTGCTTGCTAAATAAACATCCTGAAAATCAACAGGAACGACTCCAACTGAACTGCAGGCATCTACACATAATTTTATGTGATGCTTTTTGACCACTTCTAGAAGCTTGTTCAAATCGTACAGGTATCCTGTAGATGTTTCACAATGCACTGTCCAAAGCCAATTTACATCCTGATGGGTTTCAAGAAAGCTCTTAATCTCTTCTGCCGAGATGCCCTCATTCCACCGTTTTTCCAATGTATAATGCTCCAAGCCGAACCGCTCTGCATGATCGATTAACCGATAGCCAAATTCTCCATTTGCAAGGATTAATCCTTTTCCAGGAAGTTTCTTTATTTGAGCAGCTACTAAGTCATTCGCAAGTGTTCCGGTTCCGACTGCGATTTGTGCCTTTTTTGCATTGACCAATTCACATAGTTTTGTTCGAACTGTTTTCATTTCATTAATAACCTCGCTAGAGCGATGGGAAATAGCTGTTTTTCTAAAAACTTGCTCTACTTCTTTATGTACTGCCACCGGACCCGGCAAAAAGTTCATTTTTTTTGGTTCTCTCTTTTTCTGTTTCATCATTTTAGAAAACGCTTTTGATGTAGTTTCAAATTTCTTCTTAGTTAAATACATCGGTTGAAACATTGCTTTTTCTCTTCCAACCATGGGGCCGAATGGTTCAAAGCCAATTCTTTTATATAGCCTGATTTGACGATCAGTACCGGAAATAAGAGCCATGTTATATTGTTTTTCCAAGCAATAGCTAACGAGTAAGTTTACCAGCTGGTAAAATACCCAGCTTTTTCGATAGTCTCTTTTCACCGAGAGCAACCGCACTTCACAAGGATTAGCATTCTTTGGTAAATAATGATCTAAATCGTCTATTTTATAATCAAGAGAAAACGGGCGGTTGGCACGCACTGCGATCATTCCGACGATAACTCCCTCGTCCTTAGCAATAATATAGGTATTTTCCTTATCAAATTTATCTATTAAACGTCGTCCTTGATTTTGTTGATGCTGCGGAATTTCCTCTACAAACGTTTCGTAATTTAGTTTATAGATTTGTTCCATTTCTTCCGGTTCGGATGCTATTTTATAGGTTAACGTATGTTGTTCCATTTTGTTGCCTCCTCAAAATAGATTGAAATGAAAGAAGTATAAAATAATTTATTGAATCATGCGTCTTTTATGTGTGAAATAACTACAATGACCAATAAACTAAATAGCCCAATAGCAAAATAGTATTCTCCCAGTATCCAAGCTGTCACAGGAATGGTGGCCATCGAAAAAAGACCAGCTATCGTAAAGTTTCGTACAATCCAATAGCTGATTCCAACGCATGTTCCTAAAACTCCAATGGCCGGTGGAACTAGAAACAAAGTGGAGGTTAAAAAAACGACGACTCCTTTTCCCCCTTTGAAACCAAGGTGTACCGGCCAAATATGGCCAATTAACAAGAAAAAAGCGCTAACTAACAGCATGATTTTATTTTGCGGAAAGAAAAGTGTTACGAAAGACAGAACCATCATAACTTTTGCCATATCAATCAAAAGTGTAAACACAAACGCTTTCTTTCCTAACTCTCTTCCGGCATTTCTGGCTCCAGCATTCCCGCTCCCAAGTTGGCGAATATCTTTTCCCACTGACCACTTGGCGATATAATACGCCCCTGTTATACTTCCAGCACAATAGGCAAGCATAACCATCAATACAATTTTTAAAATGGCGCATTCCCCCAAAAGAATCCTCATGTACATACAATAATTTTTTAACTGCCTACTGACTTCAAATAAGGATCATCCTTGTGTTAACGATTGTTTTTTGGCATTCTGCAGTTATTTTACCATAAATAACCATAGGCATCTTGAACTATTCTTTCACCTTGTTCATTAAACAATGCGTCTTAGGAGAGAAATACATATTAGTCTCCTTTTTGCTAGAATTCAGATTTTGACTTGCTTCTTTATACTAAAGAAATATAAAGCCTAATAGATGAATCTTAAATAAATGTAGTAATGAAAGTATATTCAATTTTATAAGTATAAAAATCAAATAATAGTAAACAATCAATTCTATAAAAAATAAATCAAAATAAATAATCAAAGTTAATAAGCTCTTTTTTAAAACAGTTTCTAAACCCTTACAACAGCTGGACTTATACCAAAAAGAAAGACACCAATATTTGATATATTCATAGATTCACAAGCAATCTATTGAATAATTAATAGACAAGAAGCAATTTACTGATACAAAAACCACTTAAGAAGCCATCATTTGTTTTTATGAAAAATAAGAAGCAATCTATTGATAGTAAATGAAATAAAAAAGAGAACGGCTTCTTGGTAAGAGGCCATTCTCTTAAAAAAGGAGCATAGATAAAAGAAAATCCAAGAACAGATACAAGTTCTTGGATTTTTTATACACGAGAAATAGCCTTGTTTGACTAAAAATTTAAAAACAAGGCATTAGATGAAATGCAGGGCTGGTACTTGTCCTGTTTGGATATATTCGTTGTACTTGGCCTGATGCATTTTATCGTATGGAATTTTTTTAAGTTCTTTAGGAAGCTCTCGTCGATAAATGGTCCGAAAATAGGCGCCGATGGACGTATGGAACGAGAACTTTCCTTTACGGTTGATTTGTGTTCGAATATGCTGTTCAAATTGATCCAGGCAGCGGAAAAACAGAGATTCTGCCCAAGCATCACGGTATGTATAACGCTCTTCACTTTCGTCTTCATCGATCAAGTATTTGACAATGTCAAGTACCTCTTGTTTAAAGGACAGCATGATATCAAAAAGATCTCGGGGCTTGTAGCGCAGTTTTAGCCCATTGAGTATATAAAGCGTGTGCTCCTGAAATTTAGCCAAAAGCGGCTCGACATGAAATTCATCTGTATTCTCTTTTACACATTCCGGTTTTAAGCGGAAAATCGCTTTTCGGATCCACAACTGGCAGCCGCGGACTTGAACGCCTGTATATTCGATGTCAAAAAGAGGTTGTAAAATGGCCAATACCTCTCTTACCCCTTTTGCTCTTTTCTTCAATTTTTCTTTTAATGTATGCATGGTCCGTGCTTGTTCAAGAGCTGCCACTTCGTTTTTACGATCAAGTTTGGCGATTCCATGTCGAAATTGATTGAATAGAGAAAACATGAGTTCAAACGCTTCCGGATTAGAGGTGCGCACAAACTCGGCTACAATCGTCGTATCCAAGAGGGTATGAGGGACGATAAAATAATTCAATTCATGGCCGTTCTTTAATTCAGGAGTAGTATATTCCTGATAATTGGCTAACACCCATGCAGGCAGTCCGTTTGGCAGAATTTCTTCATAAAGAAAGCCATGTTCTTCTAAGAATTTACGTCCCGCATGCATCGTCGAATAAGCCACATGCAATTTTTTGCTCCAAAAAGCGAGATTAAACTCTTGGACTTTGCCCTGGCTATTTTTTTCCAAATGAATTTGTTTTAATACAGAAAGCAGAACGGCATAGGCACTCGCTGGTACTTGCCGTTTTTGTTCTTTTTGGAAGACACGAAGATCTTCGAGCAACTGATGTGGGAAACGGAAGCCATCCATTTTCACTATTTGCCGTTTGCTTTGCTTACGGAATTTTGCCATTTTCATACCCTCCCTTCTAGCGGTTTATGTATAAGTATGTCTATTATACACGACGCCTTTTTTCGAATAGGCTCTCTCTAAGAGAAAAGTGGCAAATTTTAAAGAGCCCCTCAGCCCAGTCAGGTCAAGGGCTCAGAGATTTTTTAAAATTTTTTCAGGTGCACGGGTAGGACGGAGCAAAATGGAAAGTGGCAAGGTTCAAGTGGAAAGACTTTTTGACTGCATGCTTCACAAACGTTGATTTAGCGGGCTTTATAAAAAATCCCTATTTAAAAAAGGTGCACGGGTAGGACGGAGAATTTTTAAAGTGGCAAGAAAAAGGTGCACGGGTAGGACGGAGCAAAATGGAAAATGGCAAGAAAGGTGCACGGGTAGGACGGAAAGTGGCAAAAAAACGGTGGTTTTCGACTAAATCCGCCTCTTTTTATCCAAATATAGGAATAAATAAAAGAAAAAGGTGCACGGGTAGGACGAAGGAATAATGAAAATGGCAAGAAAGATGCACGGATAGGACAGAAATGTGGAAAGAAAAAGGTGCACAGGTAGGACGGGGAATAGAACAAAAGTGGAAAGGATCAGTAAACACAAGGAGAACTAGCAACTGTAGGAGCACCGTCTCTTCAAAGAAAAGAGATGATCAAAATGGCAAGTTGCCATTTTTACGATAGAACTGGCATAATGAAGGTATCCATATAGACAGAACGACTTGGGGAGAGATAGCATGGCGGAATACATTAACCCTAATAAACTCGCACTAAGTGAAGACTTTTTTAAACTTGCCGTTTTAGAAGAAGTCCAAAGGTATTTTTCCAACAACTATATTATTGAAGAATGGCAACAGTATGTCACAAGTGAAATTAATCAAACGTTTGATAATCAAAAAGCGTATAGAAGTTTTGATTGGTTATGTGAGATTGTGCGCTCCCTGCTAGTGAGCAAAAAAGTCACTCAGGAAAATATACGGGAAGTCTTCAGAAAACATCACACATATGTGTTGGAACAAGTCAGCAGCTATATTAACCAGGACTTTCCGTTGGATGTACATCTTAGTGTTAACGAAGCGGCTGTCCAATTTGCCAAAGAAGAGCGGCATTTGGTCTCCAGCATGGATTATCAGTTTCATCTAGTAAGAAATATCGTGACACAGCCTAAGGCCTTTGTGGCGGCTAGTGAAGCAGACGATCTCTTTCAAGCAGAAATTAAAGATTCTAAAGGCAACATTCATGGAATGGCACGCGTCAATGTGGCAGGAGGAATGGACATGCCTTTTACGGATGAAGAACAGGAGTATTGGGATAAACTCCGGACGGCATTTAGTGCCATGGATGAAATGACAGCCGATATTTTTGATATTATTTGTTTTCTGTTTCTTTTTGCGCCAAAAGATGAAGATGGTTACCTGTATTTTCACTCCAATGATGCGCTGAAATTAAGAAGCAACCTTGTGGACCCGAATAGCAGCCTGGAAGTCCGGGAAAGAGACCGTTTTAACATTATGTCAAGAGTCAAGGCTCTTTCTAATATTTGGATTTCATTGAAAGAGGGAGAGGTCATTGAAGTCGATGAAAATGATTTAAAAGAAAGCAAAAAGTATAAATACAGGGATTTTCAGAAAATGTTTGAGGTAGGAAAAGTACGGGCAGCTTATGACGAGAACGATAAATTTTTAGGTATCTATGCCTGTCAAATCAAACCAACATCGTTATTAACGTCTTTTCTGAATGAAAATAAACGCTTAGGCATTATTGACTTAAGCGCATTGGAGTTTCATCCCGTGCGGCAGCGTCCGGAGAAGCGACTGGCACGTTACCTTGCGACACAATGGTTTATTCGTCTGTCTAAAAATAATTTACATCAGCCTTTTATGGTCAAAACGCTCATCCGGGAAATTGATTTCCCTGCACGGATGAGAGGACTAGACATGTACGACCGCTTTGTCAAAGCGTTAGATGAA
Source organism: Bacillus sp. PK3_68 (assembly GCF_003600835.1). Lineage (NCBI taxonomy): Bacteria > Bacillati > Bacillota > Bacilli > Caryophanales > Bacillaceae > Bacillus > Bacillus sp. PK3_68. The sequence goes on from NZ_NQYC01000002.1 coordinate 279,232, forward strand.
CTAACAAACAAAGGCATTGTAAGAGACTGGCATTTTACGGACCCTGTCGACTTCAGTTTGTTTGGCCGAACCGGCTGGTTGTCTTATTTTTACGGGCTGAAGGTAGCCATTACCCCTTCTGCTGAAATGATGGAAAAAAATAAAAGAAAGCTGTCGATCTTACAGGATCAGCACCAGGTAGATTCATCAACTGTTAATCAAATGATTGAATCACTTAGTCAACCAGTTGTCATCCAACAAGTTGGATATCGGAGCATAGAGCAGCAAGCTTCCCCTTTAAGAAGAGAGCCGGAGGCAGAAGCATCTCAGCTTTCCCTTCCCCTATCGGAACCTAAAAAGAATGATGAACCTCTTCCGCCACTTACAGAGGAATCCTTAACGGCTGAAATGGTCATCCAAGAAAGAGAGCGGCGAGGACTTTCACTTGCGAAAGCAGCAAAAGAGATAGGGATTGGTTACAATACATTGAAACGATTTGAGAATAAGGAAACCAAAAGAAGAAATAAGAAGAACGATATGAAGATTGTTCAATGGTTGAAAAAGTCCCTAATACTAGAAGATTAAATAAACGATATGCAAAAATAAGTTTTGTAAAGAGAATGATGCTTTTTGAACGATAACTTTATAAAGCCCCATCGGCCTTTTCTAGCTATGGCCGATGGGGCTTTTCTTTATAGCAGCATTGGAATGTAATCGTCACTATATCTATTAGGATAATTATCATTTTCCAAAGCATGAATAACACTATTCATCTAACAAATGTTTTCTTTCCCCTCCGTTTTCAGGAATATCTATTTCATAGCCTTTTTTCTTTTGGAAATAGGCTAATGCTTGACCTGATTGCTCACCAATCGCATCAAAGGCTTCTTTATTCTCTAAAATCTCTTGCTCAATGACACTAAGCTCTTCCTTCACTGTAGAGATCTTTTTGGAAAGTGTGCTGTCCTTTGAAAAGTTTGCTGCCTTTTCCATTTCTTCTTTCAGCTTTTCCTCAATTGCCTGAATGTCAGCTTCTAGATCTTTAACAATCGGGGATGCACCGATTTCTTCTTCAGTAGGTGCCTCTACTTCACTTTTCTCCACAATAATGGGTGAAAAGATCCTTCCAATAATATTGCTTTCTTTTTTTCTTTTGTTTTCAAGGGCTCGGACCTTCTCTAACCACAATCGTTCTTTTTCGGAATTTCTTTTTCGTCTTAAATCCCCTTCTAGCAAGAGTTTTCTGTCTATAAGCCGTCTGATGGTTTCCTCTATTTGCGACAGTTCCTTGTTATGTTCAATGTATAATTGATTTAATTCCTGCTCTTTTTTACTTTTCTCCATAAATTGGCTAAACATCTTTTCTGTAAATTCAAGAGTGGCCTTCTCCCTTAGGTGCATGCCAAAGAGTAAAGTATCAAGAGTATCTTCATTCATCCCTTTTACATTTTTACGTTTAGGAATAAATTGAGCCTCTTCCCCAATTTTCACTTTGATATCCTTTAGTTGCTTGTTCAGGTCTTTGATATACATAAAAATTAAATAAATACGATAGACGCCATCATATCTCATTCTATAAGAGGAAGAAGTCTTTACAACACCTATGTATTCTGGGAGGTTCTGCAAATAGTAGCGTATATTTGCATCTGAGCGATTAACGAATCGAGCAGCATCTTGCGCAGAGTATTCCACCCCTTCTACTAGCTGGCCAAGAAAATCAGGAAATAGTTTCTCTTTTGTTTTAGAGGCCAATGAACATTCCAGAAATAATGGATCATCAGCAAATTTTTCTTTAATCAATTCCACCATGATGGTTTTTTGTTTCTCTTTGGTTTGTTCCAAAGTAAACACTCCCCTCTTTTCTCTAGAAACGAAAAGAAATAAGCAATTTCGCTTCTCTTTGTTTCGTTTCGGAAACACTTCGTTGTTTTGCGTTCTCTTATTAATACTTTTTATTATAGTGGATTTTATGAATAGACTCAATTATATAGGAATTGATAAGCATTATCTGAAACAGTCAAAGTAAAAACAGAGAAATGTAATGTGCTTTTAAAACCAGTCGAAACGAAAAAATAGATTTTGTTTCTTTTCGTTTCGACTTTTCTCTGTTAATAGCATTTTTCATCCTTATATAAATATAAGAGAAAGGCTTCTTACTATGTGCTTTTTCTTTCAATGCATTTTAAGAGGAAAATGAAGAATACTCATTAGAAGAACGACAATAGAAAAATCAACTTCTTTATAAAAATTATTGATTATAATCAGAAGTCAATAAAAACACGAGGAAGTTTGCGAAATAACCGGTTTTCTTTTTATTTCGTTTCTAGACATTTCTAGAAAGGGAGAAGTATTTCTTTTTACTTCGAAACGTTTCTATTTAATAGAAATTCGAGGAGGATTTGCGAAAAATAATGTTTTCGTTTCATTTCTATATAGATGCGTTACTGGTTGGTAAGAAGATATTGATTCGAAAATGGTATAACCTGTAAAAAACAACCCCTCTAACATCTGGAGGGGTTGGGAGGGCTTAATCATCGTCATCATCGTCGAAATTCAAAAATGTTTTCTGAGCGAAAGATTGAAGTGCTTTATTTTGAATATAGGATTTCTCTTCCAGTTTTGGTTCGATTGTCTGCTCCGTTTCAGGTAACGTCACCATTTTGTCTGGTTCCTTTAAAAGGTGGGTAATCAACTGGCCGATCAGAGCTTGGTTTTTTTCATTTTGCAAAAACTCTCTTTCATCCTGACTGATTCCAGAAGGAATAGGGATCACCAGCATGTCATCGGGTTTTTCCTTTTTTATTTCCTCATCGAGCATTTGAACGAGCTTAGAAGAGAGCACACTACTAAATTTCCTGCCATGATGCGATTTCAAATCTTCCAGGTGTGAAAGAACTCTCTTGGGAGTGGTTCGAGGAAGACGAAAGGAGATAACTTTTCCAGGGATGAACTCACTCATAAGGATGCACCTTACCTAGATAGGCTCATATCTGTAATTTCAATCCCTTTAGCTTGGCAGTACATTAGCAAAATTTTAAAATAGGCACGTGAAATCATCCAAATGCTGTCCTCTGTCTTTGTAAAACGTAATGGATACTGCTTATCCTCATCATTTAGCTTGGATAGATAGGGTCTCAAGATGACAGATCCTCCACCGATTTGGTAAGCTAGACGAATATCAGGCACCGATCGCCATAGGTTCTTGATTAATTTATACTCTTCTTTCGCTAAAATCATTAGCTCGCTGTCAATTAGCGCTTTAATGGAGATCCGATTTCCATCTTTCCAAATGTAGTATTGTTCCTCTGGATCCTCATTCGTAATAATCTCAACTAAGGCTCGACGACTTTTAATGGTGTATTTGTATTCCTTGTAAACTTTCCGGATAATATTATCTAAGTAAGTGGATACTCCTTGTTTAATGCCATCGGAGTACTCATTGTCCACCTCTGCCTCTTTTGTAATAATGGCTGAGTCGGTAGAGAGTCCTCCTATATCATTTATTAAAATTGTTTTCCCAATTAACTCTTCATTTTTAGTAGAGCCATCATTATTAGTAGTTAAGTCGATATAAGCAGCAAAGCCCTCTGTGTTGACGAGTACTTGTTCAAATTTAATTCTGACTGTTTTCCCCTCTAGCTCTGGTGTTTTCAGGAAAGTCACCTGATGCTGTCCACTCTTAAGTTTTTTCCGGAATACTTTATTCAATTCTCTTTTTGTTTCATCCAAGGGTAGACCTGTTGAAAGAATATATGTAGCTTCAATAATTCCATCATGCTCCTCAAAATGACGTGTGGCATCTATAGCCAAGGTGGTTAGCAGCAAAACAATAGGCTGATCGGAAGAACTTTTATCATTTTCAGGCGTTAATTCGTCGTTGTTTGGATATTTACTTGCCAGCTTCCCTACTGCGAAACGTTTCGAAGTTTCTTTTAAAGCAGAGGATTGAACTTCAACATGGAGAGCATTTAACGGCTCTTTCTCCATTTCTACAATAGTTCGGTCAGGGAGCTCCGCAATGACGTTCGGAATGTATAGTGTTTCTTCCAGTCCGTTTAAATAAGCTTTAACGGCATCATTGCCAATATCCACGCTAGCTAATCTCATGTCTTTATACCTCCTAGAATAAGTTTCTAATTTTATTGTATACATTTTTGTAAACAAAATCAATAGTTGTATACAAAAATGTATACAATACTAAAAATGCTTTTACATCCCCATAACAAATGTAAAATTACTAGATTTTCTTACATAGTGACTAGAGACAAAATACAGCTGCCTTAACTGTGATAGGAAGAGGATTTTGAGTGATGGCTCCTTGTGTATAGCTAAGATGGTATGAGGGGAATGTGTGCCTCTTAAAGCTTTTCTGACTTATTCAATCTGTTCATTTTTAAATTTTTCGGAAGCGAAAAGAAAAGAAACCAAGAAAAAGAGTTTTTTCTTATAGATAGAAAAAAATGTTTGTTTTAATTAGATCTTTGTAAGCAAACCCTTAAACGAGTTGCTCTTGCTTATACATTCTTTGGTTAATGTAAAATTCGTCACTTCATGTGCTTGTTCCTTTTTTAATCATAGAAGGGAGGGGAACATAAACAATGATGAATTATGAGACAGTGGATGGAAACTTCATGCGGCTATATCAACCGAATAGAGGTCTGGTTTAATAAGAAAGACTGCATTTCTGCTAAATCTTTAATCTAAAATAAATTAAAGAGAAAAACCTCATAACTCAGGAGTATGAGGATATTACAGAACGATTTTGGAGATGTTTGGCAAGGTTAAGCTTAAAAAAGTGTTTCCGAATTTTGGGTGTGGAGACTAAAAAAAGACTGCCTTATAGGCAGTCTTTTTTGGAGAATTATTATTCTATGATCTCATGTTTCATCGTACTAATATCTCCTTTTGCAAATCCTGCACACACTACTTCTTTATGTTTAGTAATGTAGTAGACATATTCATTTTTAGGTTCATCTTGATAAACAACATAAGCATAATGATACAGATAGTTTTTTCCGCCTAAAGGGTTATCATTAAAAAAAGTGATCTTCTTTATTTCCTTTTTTCTATAGCTTTTTTCTTTGTACAAATATTCATGAAGAGCACTTATGGCTATTTCTTTTTCTTCTTTTTGCTTACTTGTCCAATACATATAATAAGCGCCTGAAATCATTAAAGCGAATATGAATAAGCTTAATAAAAGTTTTTTTCTCATAAACACCCTCATTTTTTTACAATTTTATCACTATTATACAAAATATGTATATGGGTGAGAGGGGTATAGATTTTACACAACTTACAAGCTAGTTAGAAGGTTAAAAACCTTGATAAATCAACGATATATAAAATCCCGTTTAGAGAAAAAACAGGGGAAGAAGAAACATCCTAATTTCGTGAGGGTGCTGTTCTTTGCTGGCTGCCTTCTTATGGGGGATGTGAACTAAAGGCGCATGGAATATACAAAGAGTTTTGTGTTCTATTTAATGTTTTTATAGTAATGTGGAAATATAAGGATAGATAAGTGGACAGGAGAATTTAAATGAAAAATTATTTATTTCATTAGCTTTATTAGTACTTACTGCTTGTCAGCCCAATCCACCAAAACTTTCTGCAACAGTTAATGAAGAGCAAATTAAGATTTATCAAGGAAGCTATTGTTGGAATGAAAACAGCAAGGAAGTTTGTGCAGATACATCATCGCCTGAAGACATGGTAAAAGGGGATGTACCCACTGCAGTAGCCGAGGGAAGTAAATTAAAGCTTCATTTTGATTACCAGCCTAAAAAGGGGTCTCTAGGAGCAGATATTTGGAACAATGGTGAAGCCAGGGAGCAAAACATTGTTAATTCTGATACTATTATTCTTCCACGAGAGCCAGGTATTTATATTTATAGCGTGTATGCTAATTGGGAAGAAGGAGACTCAAGCTATGTACTACAAGTTGAAGTTAAATAAGACTTTAACACCCGGTATTTTTACTCTCGGTATCGGAGATTATGTTAATCTGTGGTCTACAAAACATTTTTATTATGAGGGATCAAAATGACTGACGAAGTGTTAAGAAATGGTTTAAGAGTGCGATGCGAGCAAGGTGTTCATCCAGAAGTAAGAAGAGCATGTTTAGAGTTTGGTAAATGGATGCGGAAAGAATTTGATTTTCCTATTCGTGTGGTGGTGTATTTGAAAAAGGATTATCAAATTAAAAACATAACCACTAAAGAGCTAGTTTCTGCTACCTTTTTTGCCCCTTATGATAAAGCTCAAGAGCCTTATATCAGAATTGCTACTGGTGATTATTTGGAATTGTTAGAGGAATTAGGCCAAGACAATGCCCTGGCTTCTATTCTTGTTTCTATTGCTCATGAAGTTGGACATTACTATCAATGGATTGATAATAAAGATTTACACGAAGATGAAGCCGAAGATTATGGCGAGTGTATGCTTGATTTATATGCTCAAACAAGAGAGCATCCATAGAAGTATTTTTTATAATTTCTATTAATTCATCTGAAATAAAATAGGATTTGCGTTTTTTTTTATAAGCAGAAGCAGATGATAGGGATGTTTGCTCATATATCTTCTGGTTATTTGATGAGATATTCGGGTTATTTCTGTCATTTCACTTATAGCTACCCAATTTTCCGCCTCACGTGCTCTCGCCTTAGGAAAGGCTGGTAAGCAGGTGTGAAATTGTATAAAAAAGAAGGGAAGTCAACTCAGCATTAAAAAAGTTTTAATATTAAAAGCCTAATTTCTCAGTGTTAAAATTGAGAAATTAGGCTTTTCCGTTGTTCCTTTCAAGCATCTGACTGCAAAGTAATTAGAATAGTATCTCTCATTCCTTATGATTTAATCGATTCTTCTTTTTCTATAAATAACTACGGTGATGACGATCGATACAGCTACCCACACCAGTAGCACAAGGATATGTTCAATAATCCCGCTCAATCCTTTTCCGCTGCTCAACCCAAACCAAATGGCGTTTAGTTGCTCGTTTGGTAAATAATCGATGATCTTTATGAGAACTTTATTGTCTACCATGGATTTCATCATAGAACTCATTCCAAAGACGACTAATACAGGCATTCCAATAATACTCGTTTCCATTACTGTTCTTGAAAGTAAGCCAAGAATAGTTCCTGTTGCAATGTAAAAGAACAAACCTAACACGATACTTATTGAAAACAACAGGGGGGAAGGAACCTTATAATCTGATAAGAAAATGGAACCAATAATAACAAGAATCGTCATAACAGCAGATAAAGCACTTTTCCCTACAAAAATTTCAGCTGTGCTAGCGGGTGACAGCAGCAATCCTCTCAATGTATTTTTCTCTTTTTCTTCTGCTACCATGGCAGCTTGAATGAAAGCACCTGCAATGACAAGGGCAAGGTTGATCGGATAAGTGTTTAAGGCTGCACTTTCTTCACCCATGCGACTTAACATAGCTGCAAACACTAAAGGAATGGCTAATGTAAAGATGATGTAAGAATTTCTTTGAAGGTCTTTCCAATCTTTTATAAATATTGCATTTACTCGTTTAAATGAAAATGTCATTATAAATTCCTCCCTGTTAATTGTACGAAAATGTCTCCAAGTGTTGGCTCATTAGAGTGAATGGTTAAAATCTCCCCATCCTTCATATATTGGTGGATTTTCTCTGCTCCTTCTTCGTCTTTATCAACCACAACTGTACGATTTCCTTTTAATAAAAGTGTAATAGATGAATTTTCTTGCTGTGCTCTTATATTCTGAGGTGTATCTAGTAGTTTGATCTCCCCATTATTTAGGAAAGCCACTCGATCACAAAGGGCTTCTGCCTCTTGCATATCATGGGTAGTTAAAAAAATGGTCGTTCCTTCTCGATTCAACTTTTTTAGGCCCTCATGAATATGCTTTGTATTGACCGGGTCTAAGGCAGAGGTTGGTTCGTCTAAGAAGAGAAGATCAGGTTTATGTAAAATCGCCCGCGCCAATGTGACTCGCTGCTTCATCCCTTTGGATAGCTTTTGAATGGGTTTCTTTTTATCGTTTATTAGGTTAACGGCTTCAAGAACCTCATCGATTCTGCTTTTGTCCACTTCATATAAATCACAATATAATGCAAGATTATCAAATATACTCAGGCGATCATAAAGGCCGCTATTATCCGTTAAAATGCCAATTCTCTTCATATAACTCGGGTCCTTTAATTTATTGATGGATTCTCCAAACACTTTCACCTCTCCAGCTGTCGGGTGAAGTTGCGCAGTTAATATTTTAATGGTTGTCGTTTTGCCAGAACCACTTGGTCCTAAGAAACCAATCGTTTCTCCTTTTTTCACTTCAAAGTTTACATTTTTCAAGGCCATATTGTTTTCAAACGATTTAACAAGTTTTTTTACCTCAATAACATTCTCCATTTTCATTACTCCTTCTCGCGTTTTCGTTTTCTTGATTCAAGTTTAGCTGTGATATAAAACAAACGCAGTAATATCAAGGTGAAAAGAGTATAAGAGGGGATGAATGGAACCAAATTTCAGGTGAATGGATAGCTAATGGGGGCAAGAATAGAACAAAGTTGGGCCTATTACGACTGTTCTATTTTCTTATGGGGCTAATATGGCGGTTGAGTGGAAGAAGGAGAAGAAGGAGTAAAACTCTTTGTTATAGAAAGAGAACACAAGTGATTTTTTTATAAGGGGATGATTCTTATTGAAAACTATCCAAAAGATGTATGAGCATTTAAATTGGGCTAATCAACGTATTCTTGAGATATTGCAAAGCATCGAAGAGGAGAATCAAGAGGTGAGCCGTTTATTTTCACATATCCTGTTTTCAGAGAAAGTATGGATAACTAGACTGCGAGGGTTGGAGAGTTCAGAACTGCCCATTTGGTCAGAGGTCGATATAGAATTCTGTGCAAAACTCGTTATGCAAAATGAAGAGAGCTTAACAACGTTTTTTACTAATTTAGCACACACTGACATGGATAAAATAATAACCTACACGAATAGTAAAGGAATCAAGTTTAAGAATTCTGTGCGGGATATTTTAATTCATGTAGCATTGCATGGACAGTATCATCGAGGACAGATTAACTCACGACTTCGGGCAAATGGTATGGAACCAGTTAATATTGACTTTATTACATTTATGAGATAGATGCATCTAGGTTCCATGCCTAGTTTATAATAGGCATATACATTCCACTAATGAGGGCGTGAAACAATGATTCTGTGAACTAAACTGTTCACCTCCTACCTGTAGAAACGTTAGTTGAAAGTTCAAATATAAACTTTGTTTTAATGCAATAAAGAGATACTTTGTTACGCTGATTAAGGAGCCGATCTGAAGAAGTCTCTTTATCATCCTTTACATGTGTTTAATTAAAATTTATTTTACCGGGCGAAGGGGATATCAAAGTGAGTAAACCAGAGTTATATATCAGTTTAGTTGTAGGTCCAAATTGTGACATGGAATCATATGCGTTAAGATCAACATTTGAGTATTTTGGGGCAAGAGTTACAATGCACTGGATAGGAAGGCCCAATGATCTTGTTGATGTTTTATCTGGTGAAGAACGTGATAATAAAGTTGATTATTTAATATTAAATTTTCATGGAGATGAAGGAAGATTTTGCATGCCTGAACTAGGTGAGGATATTTATGAACCTGGCGAGCCAAGAGGAGAATTTTTTGATGTTCAAGATGTTGTGAAGCATTCGAGCTTGAAAAATATAAAAGTGATAGCTCCTGGATGTACATTAGGAACAACCTCGCTAGCAGCAGCATTTCTTGCATCTGGTTGTCATTCATATATTGGTCCAAATGATTATATAGACGGTAATTCTAATTTAATATTTGTGGTGCGATTTTTCTACGAATTGATCAATAATAACAAAAGTCAACAAGAAGCGTTTGAAATCGCAAAGAGTATAGATCAAGAAACCTCAATGTATCAAATTTATTTATCTTAAGTAATTTTCAATTAGAAGCAGACACCAAAACCAATTATTCAGGATTGCTATTCTAGAGTCTTTACTCTTGTAGAGAATGCAAACACTATCGGAGAGCTCAATGTAGATTAAGCGAGTTGTCTTTTTAGACTAAAGCCTAATCAAAAAACAAATGCCATATAATAGTGATTATATGGCATTTATGATATAACACATCCGGTCGCAGAAGTATTTATTTTAATAAACAGACATGCAATTGTATAAAATATCTTCGTCGATAAAGACCCTAATTTATTTATGAAATTAGGGTTTTTTCACTGAGCTTCTGTTAGTTTATTTAATTTTAGAGATACTAAATTTCTTTTGAGAGAAACAATAAGCTAATGTAGCAGTTAACAAAGTCAACAGTAGCGGACTTGAAGTAGTTCCAAACACTACTTCTTGACTAAAATTCTCCTCTGTTGCAGAGAAATGTGGAGTATAAAAAGCTGTTAGAAGCCACCCCGATAAAACTTGAAATACTGTATAGAGCAATAAAAAACTAATTATAAATACGAAGTATTTTTTCAAATTCCTCACCACTTTTTACAATATTTTGTAATTGGAGTATATCATATATTTTCTTGTTTCACTAACCTTGATTTGCCAAACTTTATAACTTTATTAGAGTAGGTTTTACTGGGATAAAATCAGTAACAATGATCAACTATTTCTTAAGGGTATAAAACCTATCATTTTTATGTACGCTTGGTCTGTGAGGAATTCTAGAAAGCTTGATAAACCAATGATGGATAAAATCCTGTAGAGGAAAAAAATGTAGAACGAAATTTCTTGTTGAGGAACTTATTTGTCCAGGAGTTTTCTGCTTATAGGGTTATATGGACTGGAGAGGTGTAGAACATACATAAATTCCATTTATTGCGAATCCCATGTTTTTTTGTTAATATATCGTATTATACGATATATGAGAGGTGTAAATTATGGATGCTAGTCTCATTAATGAAGCATGGACCGATCTTTATTACTATTTGCATTACAAGCATGAGGAATCTCTAACCCATCAAAATATTAGATGTATGCAAGCTATTAAGAAAAATAAAGATGCAACGGTACAGTTTCTTTCGAAAGTATTAGATGTTACACATCATACAACGTCTGAGCATATTAAAAGGCTTATACAAAAAGGCTATGTAGAGAAGGAACGCTCTCTTCAAGACAGAAGGGTTGTCTACGTGAAACTTACGAAACTGGGAGAAGAAGTACTTAAGAAAAATACAGAGCTGGATGAGGAAAAACTAAAAATAATCTTAGGTCGTTTTGATGCTGAAGAACAAGCACAGATTATAGAGACGTTTGTTTTATTAAGAAGGGAGGTTAAACATGTCTTTTCTTGTTAAGGTTAGTGTCTCAGCCTGTATCATTGGACTAGTTACTATTCTTGCTAAATATTCACCTAAATATGGGGGGATTGTAGCTGCCCTTCCTCTTGTTAGTTTATTAAGTCTTTTTTGGCTATATATACAGGGGGAGCAATCAAACAATTTAAGTCAGTTTTTATTCGGGGTACTTTATGGCCTGCCCAGTACAATAATCTTGGTTTTTATTGTGGCTGTTGCTCTAAAGTATTCCACTCCATTCTCGATCTCCATCATCCTCGGAATCAGCGGATGGGGTCTATGTTTATTCTTACAGAAGTTCTTACTATCAAATATGTACTCTTAAATTTCGGGCATCAAACGTTAGGGAAACTAAGGGGATATAGCGCATACTTCCTTTTGACCGGTCATAAAAATTTGAATATCCTGATAATAATATAGACTTTTATGGTGAATTGTTCTTTATAAAGAAGGTGAAAGTAAAATGGCAATAGTACTTGCATTAACAATTTTAATAGTAGGTCTTATACTTGCCTTTAAATTAAGTCAGGGAAAATCAACTAAAAAAATACATAGTATGGGGAACAACTACAATATTAATAATGGCCCCGCCCTTTTCATGGCCAGTATCTATCTTGTTTGGTATAAGTCAAGGAGATGGTTTTGCAGCAATCGGATTAATGATGTTATTGTTTCCACTTTTCTTCTTAATAGGACTTGTTACCCTTCTAATAGGGATTTTTAAAAAAAGCAGTACGAATAAATCTATTTAGCAGGCAAAGAAAGCTTTAGAGGCAATCTTCTAAAGCTTTTTTACTTTGTATAACAGAGCTTATGTTAATCAAAGGGGAGTTGGAATTCTTAAACGAAAACCTATACTCACTGTTATTATGTTAGCAGCCACGCCTCTTTCAATCATATCCCATATGATGAAATATCCTATCGAAAATAAGCGCGACGACATTCAAGAGCCTTCGGTAACGTAGAAAAATAAGCTTTTGGCCGGTCCAACTTTAAACTTAAATTGATACAAGTTGCACACTTGGAAGAATCAAATGCATATGTTGTTCTTTATAGAGTTGATTCGAATAATCATAAGGCCATTTTAGAAGAAAGGCCTCAATGGAAATCTTCAAATTATTCATAGTGTTACTACCACCAGTGGCTTAGTTTATGAAGGAATTTATATTACCTTCAAATACTAAGGCTTGATTTGTTTCTCCATCTCTTCTCCAACTTCTTAGTTAATCTCCCCTTTTTCTGTTTTGAACCATGCAGGGTTTAATAACTCAGAATATTTGTGATCCTTCGAAACGGCGTTTAGCCGTTTTTTCCTATTATTCATTTTTCAGGTATCAAGCTTATAGATCAAACAACTAATGAAAATATATCTCTGTCTATGCCTGCATAGATAGAACAAAGAGACCAAAAATTTATTTTTCTAAATAGCAATCAGCATGTTGAATTGAGTTGGACGGCATTCAATTATAGATACTTATGAAATAAAACATAGGCTTGTTAATGAGAAGGTAGAAAAAGCAACAGATTACTTGACGTTGATAATCATTATCAATTACTATATTTAATAGATAATGAAAATCGTTATCAATTAGGGTGGCGGATAACTTATAAAACTTTTTCCCTTTTCTTTGTTAGTAAAGACTGCAAGTTATGTGGATTTTAGATAAAAGTATTAATATCCATCTCAATAAACAGAGGGCTATATTGAAGGGAAATTACAAATCTTGAAGTTCTTTGCTGATCAGGTCAATAAAGAACATGAACTAAGAAGTAAGAAGACGAATCTGTATGGGGAGGGCAAGATCGTGATTGAAATCATAATTTGTAAATGGTGTGGTTTTATAGACGACAAGGAAATGGTTGATCAATGTGACAATGATAGTTGGTGTCCCTGTTGTGGTATGTGTGAGTAGATGTCGTCTAAAGTTTATTATTTGAACTATGCAGGATAGACACTGAGGGTTTGTTTGGAATGCTTATAAGGAAAGGGAGAGGTTTATTTAACAGGACAAACAGCAGCCGTTTTTGATTCATTCGATTCAGCTTATCACATATGATGCAGCCGTAGATATCATAAGGGAAAGCTTAGAGAAAGGGATAGAGGTGTATCCCCAGGAATAGAAGTTGAATTAAGATCACAAAAATAAGAAGAAGCCTGACGAACGTTTGGACAGAAGCTCGTTCCATTCTTAAGAACGATAGTTGTTTAAAGAAAGGGGAAGATCGACTAAATGAAAAGCAGGTATCCACTAGTCTCTTTGAAAACTATGGCCAATTATCATTTAGAGTCGTTTATGAAGTGTCCTTATACATATTATTATCAACATGTTTTGTTATTAAATCCCCTCGACGTAAAATGGAGACAAGTTATTCAATCTATAATTAATCAGGTGGTTCAAAACTTTTATCAACTTCCACTAGATGCACAAAACAAGTTAAATATATTGAAATTGATCCATAGATATTGGAAAAACGTGAGTCCACAGCTATTTGAATCGAAGGTACATTACTATATGGTTTTAACAAAGACGACAGATCATTTGCTTCAATTTTTATCTGCAAAGAAAAAGCAGAAGCCGCCGTTATGGGTGAATACCAATATTGAGGAATTGGAAGCTCATCTTTCATTAACTATTGAATTAGAAGAGCGGGCAACTCACTCTTTTACTATAAAAAAATTTCTTCTGGAAGCGGATGAGGAAATAATTCAACTATACAATGACTTAACGATTGTATTTTCGAATAAAGCATTTGGCAAACTTCCTGAGAGAATAGAAATCAACACTCTATTGGAGGGAGAAAAATATACTTTTTCACCCACAGTGAATAATGCTGCTGAAGGAAACGTGGATGTAAAGAATATGAAAGATCTACTGCAACATCCAAATGACTATACAAAAATAAGTTCCCTGAGAGAATGCAGGAAATATCTTTTTTGCATAAACGCAAAGGCAGCCCAAATAGCCTGAAAGTGGCTAATAGACCAAATGAAGATTATTAGCACAAATCGCAATTAGAAGTAAATTCCTTTTGATATGGGAAAGTAAGTTCGAAGTTTCGGAAACTATACTATTAATAGGAGGGAAGAGAATGTCTGAATATTTTATCGCAACAGAAACGTTTGAGCATCAAATTGACTGTTTTTGTCCGGAAGGGGATCATGCAGATGTTTTAAAAATCAATAAAGGAGATGTAATTGAAGTCACGAATGAACATAAATTTACGATGATTAACGGATGGTACCTTTTGGTTAAGATCAATGATCAATATGTTTTCTATATGGCCCTCGCAGATTTAGAGCAATATTGTATAAAAGAACGCGTTTTATCTATATTGGAAATAAACTTAAAGATGAACTTTTGGCGATTTAAAATAAATGAAGCACTTGATACAGGGGATGAAGCCTCTTTCCTCAGTTATACAAATAGATTACTTGAATCAAGTGAACTTCAAATAAAACTGGAGAACTATTTAAACACAGAAGCAGTAAACCATACCATATAAAAGGCATTAATATGCGGGGAGAATTGAGTCACTGGGAAAAAATCTTAAGACACCAACTAGAGAAATAAGCTTAAATAATGCTACATGGCATGCCAAGAACAAAAATTCGATCATCAACATAAAAATTTTAAAGGAGATGATGAGGATGGGTGATATTTTAAATAAAGTGATCATTAATCGAAAAGAGCAGTTGATCCAGCAAATGTTAAAATGGGAATCCTACAAATCAACGGATGAGCGTCAGTTGTACGAGTTAACACTAAGTGAATTAGAACATGAATATCAAAAGATGTATAAAGATCATTCGAACATTCGATGAAAATTTACTCTTGATAGGGCAGTTAACCTAAAGTGCTATGCAGAGCACTTTAGGAGGAAAGGTGAATATCAAACCTCTAATAAGTAAAAAAGTACAGACCTATATATCACTTTGGGCGCTCAGAGGGCCATACAGGTGATAGCCTTGAAATTGAATATATAAGCGAACATTTCAGAAAAAGTAACAGGACAAGTTTTAGTGGATATAGCTAATTCAATAAAGCGAAAATGAATCCAACATAATGGTTAGCATATTGTATTGAAAACGCCCCGGCTATCAAAGACAGCTGGGGTGTTTAATGTGGAGCATGGACATATTGCTGATTAACACATTTAATTTTTCACTCTATAATTACCCGATACAACCAACTGTGATTCAGTTAGTGAAGCACCCTCTATCACCTCAACTGATGGCATTTACAGCTTTTGATGTCGTAGAAGAGTTCGCAGCGAAGAAGGGACTTCCAAACAATAAGATAGCAGATAACGATAGTGCTAAAACTTTTAATAGTTTTAACTAATTTATCCTGTTTTAGTTATTTTTATAAAATTGTTATATCATAAATTTATGATAAGATATTAATTTTTTATTACCGCTACAAACAAGGGAGATACTGGATGAAAAGCGTTCTTTTAAACTCTATCATGTTTCTCGTTTTAGCCATATTATTATCGGCCTGTACTTCTAATAAAGAGTCCACCAGTGAAGGAGTTGAAGACTTTGACTCACCAGTATACTCCGGGGGAAATTTAAAAATAGGTATAGTAGGAGCACCTCCTAAAGTGAGAGAAGATAATGTAAAATTCATTTCTTTGTCATTAGGAGATGTAGAAGAGAAAAATTTCAGGGACGTAGATGCTGTATTTATAAATAAAAATTATTTACCTGAAGCAGCAGAGGCTAAATATGCAAAAGTTTATCTAGAGTCCCTTGTTCCTTTTATTTTTATCAATTCGGAGAAGGTTTATTTAGCATTCATTGATGAAGAACTTTCTTACGAAGATGCTCATACTTCAAAAGCAGGTGATTATTTAATTGGGTACTTTAATCACAAATATTTTGGATTGAGTCTATACAACCACCAAAACACAAAGAAAACTATTCAGGATTGTTATTCTAGAGTGTTTTCTATTATAGAAAATGCAAAAAATACTGGGGAAATTAATTTATAGTAAGTAGAAAAATCGTAATGCTAAGATGGGGAGCAGTTTTTCAATTCGACTTTACATTGACACTTGGGATTGGCTGAGACTATAAGACGGGAGAATGAAGTTAGACAATTTTATTCAGTTTTTATACAGTTGCAGAGTCTATTTAGGAGCCCGAGATATTGCTGGTAGCAGCTCCCTGCTTGCAACATTAGGTGAACTAGAAATAAATAGAACATACAAGTGCGAAGGAGAAAAAACAAAAACTCGAACTATAGACCTCATGTTTGAGTGTCCATAGTTCGAGTAGTCCAATGGAGTGGATATTTTTTTTAATTTAGTTTATTCGTCTTTTTGTTCTGTTTGCCACCATAATGAATCTTTTGGATTTTCGACAGCTTCTTTATATTCAGCCTTAGAAGCAACGGTTGGGTAGGAACCCTTGAGAGATTTCCCTGAAGTACTATTGAACAAGAATAGTATCACTAAAAATCCGATAATACTCACGGCTGTTAGATAGAAACTAGGTGCTAAGTTATTGCCTGTTTGGTGAACGAGCCATGTGGAAAACAATGGGGTAGTTCCACCAAATATTGAAACAGAAACATTAAAGGTCACAGATAATGTACGATATCGGATATCAGTATAGAACATCGCTGGTAACGATCCTGGCATGGTGCCTTCATAAGTTGAAAGTAAAACACCCAGAATGAGAATACCTAACGAAACAAATATTAAACCATTCAAGTTTATTAAATAAAAAGCAACGGTAGACAATAAAGTCAATCCGCCTAAACCAATTAAGAACACCGTTTTGTTTCCGATTTTATCACTGAGTTTTCCAAACATGAAAGCAAGCGGCACCATAATAATCATGACAGCCGTAATTAATACAGTTCCTATCGTACTGGATAATCCAATAATTTCATTCAAATAAGAGGGCATGTATGATAATAGCATGTAGTTTGTAATGTTAAAGAAGGCGACAGCTACAAAACATACAACAACATCTTTTTTGTGGTTTTTTAAAATAGATAGGAAGCTTTCCTCTTGGACTGTATCATCAGAAAGTTCATTTTCAAAAATCGGTGTTTCTTCTAAGCTCCTTCTTAAGTACAGCCCGATAAGACCTAAAGGTAAACCGAGTAGAAATGGTATTCTCCAACCCCATGAGGCCATCTGTTGATCAGATAGGGTGATAAAGAGTGCACTGGCAAGTAGTGAAGCTAATATGTAACCAGTGAGCGTGCCAATTTCTAATCCACTCCCAAGCATATTGCGTTTATTATCTGGAGAGGATTCTGCAATATAGACCATGGCACCGGCGTATTCCCCGCCAGTTGAAAAACCCTGAATAATTCTAGCTACTAATAAGAGTATAGGCGCCCATATACCTATTTGATCATATGTAGGCAATAAACCGATGAGCAATGTGGAAAAAGCCATTAAAATAATCGTGGTTGTTAAAACGACTTTTCTTCCTGATTTATCTCCGATTTTACCAAATATAATACCGCCTAACGGTCGCATTAAGAAGGCGATCGCAAATGTTGCAAAGGTAAATACTAATTTCAGCTGGTCATTTTCAACAGCAGTGAAAAAGTTCTGGCTAATGATAACCGCTAAATAGGAATATAAGCCAAAATCAAACCATTCCATCGCATTTCCTACCCCTGTAGCAAACACGCTTTTCTTAGTTCGCTGAATATCTACGACGTTGATTTTCTTCTTGTTAAATTTCATTTTGTTGTGTCAACTCCATGGTATACAGTTATATGGGAATGAGAAATAAACTCAAACTAAGGGGGAAACAAGCCTTGAGCGTTTTCTCCAAAGATATCTCAAATAAAATTTTGTTTTTTTATAAACTAACTTGTTCTAGATTAGGCAAATACGATGCCCTGGCATGAAGCTTTGTTGAAAGAAATAAATTCTTTGACGTTAGTTATTTTGATACAAAAACAGAAAAATATTCATTTTTCGCTTATAATAGTTCCCCGTGGGTATACAAAAAAATTAACATCCTCGCATATTCTTATTCACCTCTCTTTGCTTTCGCATCTCTGTCTGAAGTTGTATCAAAGTTTCTCCTTGTTTTGTATGGCTTCTACTAAATGTATGTCACCTGCTTTCCTTCATCTTTTACAGTTATGTTTATAGACATTTCTAGGCCGGATAAAACATTATCTACCTTTCCAACATCGTGCCCTCTGAATCAAGCACCTCATTTTTTAAATCGTCTCTATTGTGAATTTATCTGCAATAAGGAAGGGTTGTTTTTTTATGAGAGGATGATGCGAATGCTTGCTCATCTACCTTCTGATCACCCGTTGGGATATCTCTGTTTTACTTATGGTTAGCCAATTTCTCAATTACTCACATCTTAAGGAAGTTCATTATACTTATGGATGTACAACGCCAAAAAGATTACAAGAGGGGATAAATGGAACCAAATTTCAGATGAATGGATGGTGTTTTTCGCCCTTTATATAGCAAAATTTCAATAGGAAATGGAGGTGTGAAGGGGGAGGCGCTATCAGGAATCGTACTATAAGGAAAGCTTTCGGCTATCGTTTTTACCAGCGAATGAAGGGCGCGGCGGCATTGCAGCAAATCTTTAGCTATTCATCCCCATCAATCACACTGAGATATATTGGCATGAATGATGAAATAGTAGATAGGGTCCTAGAAGGTTTCAACGGATCAACTCTAAAACTTAGTATAGCTTGAAAACAAAGTTTAATCATTTTAAAAAGCGGATTAAAAACCCTGTGTTGAGATGCAGGGTTTTTTCTTGTTCAGCAACCGAATCAAATGATGGAGCAACGTCTTTAAAGAAAATTGGATTTCTTGATTCAAGTTTAGGGGAGATGATGAGATGTTGTAAGCAAAGTAATAGTCGAAAGGATTAAAGAGAAAATAGTTTTACAAAGGCACGTTTTTCAAAATCCGTGGGATTTTCAAAAAGCTTCTCCTCTAATAGGAAATTGTTTTTTTGTTATTCATAAAAATAGTCTAACCTGCTTAGACCTAGTGAGAGTAAAGATGCCCAAATGTATAGTATGAATAAAAATTAATTGACACAACACGCTACTTTGTAATACTATATAGTAGTACTAAGTGATAACAAGTAGTTAGCAAGGAGGAAATATGAAAGATTTAACGGAAATGCTCAAGGGAGTTCTTGAAGGTGTGGTGCTTCAAAAGATTCAAACAGGAGAAACCTATGGTTATGAAATTGCTAAGTACCTAAATAAGTTGGGTTTCGACGATATTGTGGAAGGAACGGTCTATACCATTCTTGTTCGAATAGAGAAAAAAGGGCTTGTGGAAATTGAGAAGAAAAAGTCGGAACTTGGGCCAGCGAGAAAATTTTACACACTAAATGCGAAAGGCGAACAAGAATTAAAGGATTTTTGGAAGCGTTGGACATTCTTAGAAGAAAAAATGAATGAAATAAAGGAGCAAAGAAATGTTTAAAAAAATGATTCAAGAAAAACGCGAATATCGAGCCTATAGAAAAAGAGTGAATGAATTACCTGAGGAATACAGAACGGCAATGACAGCCATTGAGAAGTATATGTGGAATTTTGCTAAGGGATCAGGCATGCTGGCGCTGTTACAAAATGTTTTAGAGATGTTCGAAAGTAGTGCCAGTGATGGATTAAATGTAAGAGATATAGTCGGGAACGATGCAGCAGAATTTGCCGACTCCTTACTAGCAGAGTTTCCAGAAGAAACATGGATTGACAAAATGAGAAAAGAATTAAGAGATTCCATTAAATAAAGGAGAGAGCCATGAATACAACTGTCCTTGAAATCCAAAATGTAAAAAAGAGCTTTAAAGGGAATGAAGTTTTAAGCGATGTCAATATCACTGTGAAAGCAGGCTCCGTTTATGCTTTATTAGGAGCGAATGGGGCTGGGAAAAGTACCTTATTAAAAATTGTTACGGGGTTACTTAATAGCGATGGTGGAAAGGTAACCATTCAGGATATTAATATTGCTGACAATCCTGTGGCAGCACAAAATCTTTTTAGTTTTAGTTCTCAGAATTCCACTGTTGATGGCATGCTGACTGGATATGAAAACCTTCATTTGATTGCAAAATTGCGACATGAACGCAATCCGAGAAAAGTTGCCGAAAGTTTGTTAGAAAAGTTTGATCTGAC
Organism: Bacillus sp. PK3_68; assembly: GCF_003600835.1. Classification (NCBI taxonomy): domain Bacteria; kingdom Bacillati; phylum Bacillota; class Bacilli; order Caryophanales; family Bacillaceae; genus Bacillus; species Bacillus sp. PK3_68. The sequence continues at coordinate 299,689 of NZ_NQYC01000002.1, forward strand.
TGAAGCCAAAGACAAAGCTGTTTCAAATTACTCAGGAGGAATGCGACGGCGTCTTGACTTAGCTATGAGTTTAGTTGGGAATCCAGAAATCGTTTTTCTAGATGAGCCCACCACTGGATTGGACCCTAAAAGCAGGCAGGATCTTTGGGAGATGATTAAAGAAATGAAGTCGCAAGGGAAAACAATCTTTTTAACGACTCAGTATTTAGAGGAGGCAGATTATTTAGCTGATCAGATAGGCTTCTTATGTGAAGGAAAAATTGTTGCCAGTGGAACTCCTGATAAAATGAAACGTATTGCTGGAGCGGATAAATTACTTCTTGTATTTAATTGCAATGAAGACACTGAAATAGCTTTAAAACTCTTAGAACCATATTCCCCTCAAAAAAAAGACCATTGTGAGATTTCTATTGATTTAACAGAAGATATCACAACAACTTTAAACGTAATGAATGCTCTAACAACCGAAAATATTGAGCTCAAGACCTTCAAAATGATTACCCCAACCCTTGATGATGTATTTATGACACTTACGAGAGGAAGAAAATAATGAAGATAAGTCAAAACGTGAGTGATACATTAGCACTTGCCAATAGAATTATTAAGCACAATTTGCGAAGTATCGATACGCTTATTACTGTTATTGCTATGCCGGTTATGATGCTATTAGGTATGGTTTATATATTTGGAGGAGCCATTCAAATTCCAGGAGTGTCTCAAGAGGATTATATAAATTATGTACTTCCAGGAATCTTATTAATGACAATTGCCACTGGTTCAGCTTATACCTCATTGCGGATAAACTTAGACAAAACTTCAGGGATGTTTGACAGATTTAAGTCAATGCCTATATCAAAATCATCTGTATTGGGCGGTCATGTTTTAGCATCCGTTGTCTTTATGTTAGTTTCTATCGTTGCCGTTTTGCTAGTAGGATTTCTAGCCGGATTTAGAAGTAACGCCACATTTTTTGAATGGTTTCTTGTGGTGGTTATGATTATTTTATTTTCTCTTGCATTAACTTGGCTTTCAGTACCATTTGCGTTAGCTGCTGGAAGTATTGAAGGGGCTGGTTCCTTCTCTTATATTCTATTGATGATGCTTTTTGTTAGTTCCGCATTTGTTCCTACTGATGGAATGCCTAAGGTAGTTGGCCTCTTCGCAGAAAATCAACCGATGACACCGATTATTCAAACAATCAGAAATCTGTTAAATTCACAAGTTGCTGGAAATGATTTGTGGGTGTCTATTGGGTGGATGGTGCTAATTATCATGATTTCATATATATTTGGAATGAAAGCCTATAGGAGAGTATAAGCGCCTAATAGTAAGGATGTAAATATACTCGTAGTTCGTCTGAAGAGGATGCCAATCCTTTTTGGTTAATTATAAAAAACATCGGATCAAATGGTTAATGTAGCAAGACTTTGTTGTAGGATTAGCAGGTAAGTTAGTTTGACCATCCGAAGTATAAAGATGACAAATCATTAAAACCAAATGGTGATTATATTATGTCTATAACGGAGCATCCCGAAGAGTGATCAAATTCTTTGGGATGTTCTTATTAAATTAGATGAAAAAATAAAGGCCTTTAACTATCCTGGACTTAAATGGTGACATAATCATGAAAATGGAATAGGGTGGTCATCAAAAAAGAAAAATCAAGAATAGCTATACTATGTTCGCCTAATTTAGGGATTAGATAGAACCCTGAGGCTATTTCCATCTTAAATAGAAATGTATTGCTGGTTTCAAAAACTCAATCCATTCTCTTTGTGGTAAGATTCACCTTGAGGGATGGAAATATGAGGAATCATTTTAATGTTTTATCTATTGGTTTGTTTTGATTATGACATTTAATGCCTATTTTATCTTCGAAGATGGTTTAAGTTCTATATTTCTTCCGTTACTTTTTGTTATTTCGATCATGGGCATTGTGCTTGCATGGTAGGGAGGGAAAAGTTCGCTGAGAACGATTGCTTTGGCTGTCAATCTGACTTTTCTCTTGGTTTTTATTGTTTTACCAATATTGATGCGTACTTTTATTTGGAATAGACCATAGAAGAGAAAATGAAGTTAGACAATTTTATTTAGTTTCTTTATACAGTTACAGAGTCTATTTGGGAGCCCAAAATACTGCTAAATCAACAATATATAAAATCTTACATAAAGAAAAAGCCAGGCAAAGAAAACACTGATGCTTTCTATTATTAGATACTTGCATCATCTCAGTCTCTGCTTTTATTTCAATGGATAATAAATATTGATTAGATTATTTTGATTCCTACATCAGGTATTATATTAATTGAAGGAGGCAGTTATGGTGAATGGAGCGATTGTTCATTTGATTATTCTAATTCCCTTTTTGATTTTTGCTATCTTTTTATCAAAAGGCAAAGGAGCAGCTTTAATTGCGGGTTACAACACAATGCCAGAGAGTAAAAAAGCTCAATACGATGAAGCAGCTATGTGCAAGTTTATGGGGAAAGTGATGTATGGTATTTGCTTTAGTCTATTATTGTGGGCAGTAAGTGAAATCCTAAAAAGTCAAACACTGTTTCTCATTGGTCTTGTTTTATTTTCAGGTCTTATTATTTTTGCAGTAGTGTATTCAAATACAGGAAACAGATTTTTAAAAAAAGGTGATGAACGTGCCAAGTAACAAGGGATTTCTAGACAGGAGTGTTTAAAAGGACAGATTGAAACGCTGGCTGTTTTATCGAATGAGCGACAGACGAGGAAGAAAATAAAAAAGAAAAATGTGATGAGAAATTTTGAGGCAACGCACAAGTGCTTATGAATAATAAGGTTG
>NZ_NQYC01000002.1:307500-351837 GCF_003600835.1 Bacillus sp. PK3_68
GTAAGATCCCTGAAAGATGATCAGGTAGATAGGTTCGAGGTGGAAGCGTGGCGACACGTGGAGCTGACGAATACTAATCGATCGAGGACTTATCCTAAATGATACGCCTAACGGCGTCACACATGAAATGGCACAGTGTTGCCGGTTACTTGAACATATTATCCAGTTTTGAAAGAACAAACTCTTTCAACTTTATACAGTCTGGTGGCGATAGCGAAGAGGTCACACCCGTTCCCATCCCGAACACGGAAGTTAAGCTCTTCAGCGCCGATGGTAGTTGGGGGATTCCCCCTGTGAGAGTAGGACGCTGCCAGGCAAGCCCCCTAATCGGGGTTTTTCTTTTGGCTTCCTTTACATACATAGAAGGCCCCTTGGTCAAGCGGTTAAGACACCGCCCTTTCACGGCGGTAACACGGGTTCGAATCCCGTAGGGGTCACCATTTGGAGGATTAGCTCAGCTGGGAGAGCACCTGCCTTACAAGCAGGGGGTCGGCGGTTCGATCCCGTCATCCTCCATTTTCTCTTTCTACTTAGTAAGCCGGTGTAGCTCAATTGGTAGAGCAACTGACTTGTAATCAGTAGGTTGGGGGTTCAAGTCCTCTTGCCGGCACCATTTCCCTTTCAACTTTTTTCAGAACGAGCCATTAGCTCAGTTGGTAGAGCATCTGACTTTTAATCAGAGGGTCGAAGGTTCGAGTCCTTCATGGCTCACCATTTATATGCGGGTGTGGCGGAATTGGCAGACGCACCAGACTTAGGATCTGGCGCCGCAAGGCGTGGGGGTTCGACTCCCTTCACCCGCATCGTTTTTTCTCTTAAATCTTTTTTAGTGAAAAGGCAGAACATTCTGCGGAAATGCGGAAGTAGTTCAGTGGTAGAACACCACCTTGCCAAGGTGGGGGTCGCGGGTTCGAATCCCGTCTTCCGCTCCATATCATGCCGGGGTGGCGGAACTGGCAGACGCACAGGACTTAAAATCCTGCGGTAGGTGACTACCGTACCGGTTCGATTCCGGTCCTCGGCACCATTTATAAAGCAATGCGCCCGTAGCTCAATTGGATAGAGCGTTTGACTACGGATCAAAAGGTTAGGGGTTCGACTCCTCTCGGGCGCGCCATTTAACCGTTTTTGCGGGAAGTAGCTCAGCTTGGTAGAGCACTTGGTTTGGGACCAAGGGGTCGCAGGTTCGAATCCTGTCTTCCCGACCAGTTATTGCTCGTAAAATTGTAACGTGGGGCCTTAGCTCAGCTGGGAGAGCGCCTGCTTTGCACGCAGGAGGTCAGCGGTTCGATCCCGCTAGGCTCCATTGATTTTATATTTAGTTTGGCGGTGTAGCTCAGCTGGCTAGAGCGTGCGGTTCATACCCGCAAGGTCGGGGGTTCGATCCCCTCCGCCGCTATATGGAGGAATACCCAAGTCTGGCTGAAGGGATCGGTCTTGAAAACCGACAGGCGGGTTAAACCGCGCGGGGGTTCGAATCCCTCTTCCTCCGCCATAATTATTTTTATATGTTATCGTCGCGGGGTGGAGCAGTCTGGTAGCTCGTCGGGCTCATAACCCGAAGGTCGCAGGTTCAAATCCTGTCCCCGCAATCTGGTCCGGTAGTTCAGTTGGTTAGAATGCCTGCCTGTCACGCAGGAGGTCGCGGGTTCGAGTCCCGTCCGGACCGCCATATTTCTTCCAGCAAGGAGTGTCTTGCTGTTGATATATAATATTCTTGTGTGGCTCAGTAGCTCAGTCGGTAGAGCAATGGACTGAAAATCCATGTGTCGGCGGTTCGATTCCGTCCTGAGCCACCATTTTTTCATTGTCTAAAAAACTGTCTCTATTTTAAGATGGAGGGGTAGCGAAGTGGCTAAACGCGGCGGACTGTAAATCCGCTCCCTCCGGGTTCGGCGGTTCGAATCCGTCCCCCTCCACCAGTGAGAATGGCGGTCGTGGCGAAGTGGTTAACGCATCGGATTGTGGCTCCGACACTCGTGGGTTCGATTCCCATCGATCGCCCCATACATATTATTAATGGGCTATAGCCAAGCGGTAAGGCAACGGACTTTGACTCCGTCATTCGTTGGTTCGAATCCAGCTAGCCCAGCCAGTTTTTAATGCGGGTGTAGTTTAATGGTAAAACCTCAGCCTTCCAAGCTGATGTCGTGAGTTCGATTCTCATCACCCGCTCCATTTACATAAATGGGCCTGTAGCTCAGTTGGTTAGAGCGCACGCCTGATAAGCGTGAGGTCGATGGTTCGAGTCCATTCAGGCCCACTTTGTTCCGCAGTAGCTCAGTGGTAGAGCAATCGGCTGTTAACCGATCGGTCGCAAGTTCGAATCTTGCCTGCGGAGTTTTTATTTTTTCTGGGGAAGTACTCAAGAGGCTGAAGAGGCGCCCCTGCTAAGGGTGTAGGTCGCGTAAGCGGCGCGAGGGTTCAAATCCCTCCTTCTCCGCCATATATAGATGCGCCTTTAGCTCAGCAGGATAGAGCAACGGCCTTCTAAGCCGTCGGTCAGAGGTTCGAATCCTCTAAGGCGCGTAAATTATAAAAAGGCATCTGGTCACTTCAGTTTTAGGAAGACTGACCAGATGCCTTTTCTGTGTATATTAATAGATCGCTTAATTTACATAACGCTCGAATGTAGGAAGTAGCCGTCAGTTATAATCCCTTACGGGCTATGGGTTCTTCTTTCTTACTCGAATTTTTCTCTATGCAAGATTTTATACATCGTTAATTTCACAAGATTTCTCGTTTTCAAAAAAGCCTCTTGTCTGCATAAAAAAGTGGAGTTTTATACAATTTTCTTTAGAGACAGAATGGTCTTAAAGGCTGGCTTTTTTAGCCTTCATGGCTCATAATTTCACACGTAATTTTTAAAGTTTAAACTTATAGAACAGAATAGAGGCACAAACTACGGGCGTGTGACCATACTCCTCAAAAACTTCGTTTTTGTCTTGATAGAATCCTTCCTACAACCTAATCATTTTAAGTACTCATTTTTCCAAAATTTCATACTTGAAATGATTGTTAGTTTCAGACTAGCTATATTTAGCTGATATTGATACAGAGCTTTTTAATTCCCAAACAGCGTGGCCCGAAAACTTTTTTTATTTTTCTCTGCCTGTTTACTGATAGTAAGTTCTTTTCTTATCTCCAAACTCTGATTCAATGCTTCTATGAGTTTCTGATCTCTGGCTTCTAGTTTCTGGTCTATATATTCTTGCTGCTTTTTCATCTGTTCAAGCAATCTTTCATTTAACTCTCTGTGCTTTTGTATGACTTCTGTGAGATTTATGCTCACCTGTTTCTCATCATCTTCTATAGTTATAATTATAGGCACTCCCAGACTGGACAAAAAACTATCTACCTCTTCAACATTACAAATGATGAGCTACAAGCCATATGCCAATAATCAAAAAGAGCAACAATCTATGAAATTAAAATTATTGAAAGTCGTAGAAGAGGTGTACGGCGATTCGTATTATCGATTAAAGAAAGAAACACGCCAGGCCATCGACATGATGTGCTGGCTGTCTTCAGAGCGTGGCTTTTTCTTCGCAAAAGACGACTATTTAGCTGATCGACACGATATATCTGACAGAACCATCCGTAACGTAGCAAAGAAGCTGCGTGAACATGGTGTACTGTTTACCATGTATCGGAGATCCACGAAGCAAAATGGACGGAGTGCCCCGGTCCATTTATTTGTGGACCACCCGTATTTTTCGTACTGGGAAGAACTGCTAAATTTAAGTGATTTCCAAGCAGAAAACGCTGAAATCCCTTGTGGCTCTAAGGGAGAAGAGTCAAAAAAAGTTTCTACCTATTCATTACCATTAAAAAAATCTTTTAATAAATACGTACGTAAGGAAGAACCAGTTTTAGATGAAAGCTTTACGCCTTCTCATATTCCAAAAAGCTTTATTTTGGCCGTTAAACCGTTCTTTGGACAAGCAAAGGAAATTTACAAGCTATGGGGAAAAGCCATGCTGGCTTATCGTATCGCTCGTTTAGACACGCCTTTGGAGGAATTAACAGAGGTAGTCGTTCAAGCTTTTAAAGAATCAATTTTTTCTCATAAACACAGACGTATTAAAGGCTCTTTTCATGCCTATTTCTTTGGAACGCTGCGAAACATGATGGTTATCGAAAAACGAAGAGAAATCACAAATAATCACCCTATGTTCGCTCAATTCAAGGAATGTCTGGAGTCTTGATTCTCCTATATTGAACCATCACTCGCTGTCTGTTTAAAAGATCATTAGCCTTTAAGGTAACCTAACGTACAAGTAAAAATAAGTCCTAATTCAACCCTTTAAAATCTGCAAAAGAAATCTAGTAAGACAGGAGATTTATAGTTTGTTGAAATTACTTAGAATCATTTTGGGGATAATTGTTGTTGCTTCAGCTAGCTTTGGATTAATAACTGATAGGGCATCTGATACTTTTTATTATTAGACGCTTGCATCATCTCAATCTCTATTTTTTATTTCAATGGATAACATCTGAATTAAGAATCCTCCTCCTATTACAGTAAGGGTGGGATAACGCGGCCAGTTAAAAATAAAGGTTAAAACAATACCCAAAATACATACAATGCAAAGTTCAATATAACTATATAATCTTCTTTTTCTTTTTTTCTTTCTCGAACCATTCATTGGATACACCACCGTAGGTTAGATATAAAAACAAGGGAACAAATACTTTTGTTATTCCGGACTTTCTACTTTTGTATACTTCTTCATAAAAGGCTTGTAGGAGACGGAATAACTTCCGTTACCTTTCTCAAACAGCATCTTGTTATTTAATGAATCATGTTCTGCCAAGTTATATCCTTTTTTATCCATCAAGCTGATAAATGATTCAAGTTTCTTTTCGGGTACGACATAGTATTCTTTATCGTAAACATTTTTCGTACTAGATATTTGTTTATCTTGAAATTCTATTTGATAAACAGCTTTCAGATTCTCAATAGGGCGATTTGTGCCAAATATGTGCTGCCAATTGATCCAGATTACAGGTAAAGAAACAATTATAGCTACAAAGAATAGGAGCACTAGCTTGATCAGTTTTTTCACAACATTCTTCCTTCCAATTAAAAAATTAAGTGAAAATGAGTAAGCACACCATATCCGCATCTACTTATTTTTCGCTTCTGATATGATACCATATAAAAGAATAAATGGTATATAAAGGTATATGTTTCATTTGAACTTCCTTCTTGTGGTGTTATGTGAACTAAGGGTGTATAGGGTATTCAATCGATTCTTTGTGACTTTTTTAATTAAAGTGCAGACTGGTTAAAAGTATACTGAAAAACTGGTATAGTTAACATTATAAGGGGATTTTACTTTGTTTTTAGGGGGAGAGTTTTTTGAAATTGAAATCTATGGCATTTGTTTTCTTAAGTATGATTTTTTTGGTTGCAGGTTGCTCTAAAAGTAAAACAGTTGAAAGTCAGTCAGTCTTGCCTGAAGATATACCAAACTTTGTTAAAGAAAGTGATTTTGAAAAAGTAGATTGGGATAAAAAAGCAGTAAGGTTCAATGGAAATATTATTGGTAACAAAAACAAATCTGGTGTTATTGGTGCTGACATGCCAAGTATAAATGTCAACCAAAAGTGGATGTGGCACCTTTGGGGGATTGAAAGTTCAAAGGAAACTAAACTAACGGTCGTTGGTTTTCACAGAGAAACGAAGACTGTTCATCAAATTATAACAACTGGTTGGACGATAGGTCTTGGAGGAGAGAATAATGGAGCAGATGCTCATGCACCTTCAAGCGTGAATATTCCAAAGGCAGGAGAATGGGCAATCTTGCTTTATACTGATGGAAAGTTATTTGACACATTAGTTTATGATATTAATAAATAATGATGGAGCTTTTTTATCCTGGGTTTAATAGCTTTAATTAAATAAACAGTATTAAGAAGATCTTCGAGTGGAGATCCCTTTTTAACTTCCTGTATCGAGTGTTATGTAAATCAAAAGGTATCTTGTTATTTAGGATGTTTATAAAGGAGCTAAATCTTTTGATAAATACATTAAGATTAAATCTTTTATTTTTATTATCCGCAGCACTGTTATTGACAGGTTGCAATGAAAGGACACTTAGAAACGGAGATAAACACATTACCAAAGAGATGGATGAAACAATTTCTAATTATATTATTCAAAAATACTCATCTTATCATCTTGAAATAGAAAAGCAATTTGAAGTCCATAAAGTGTATGGAACGAGCGAGTTAAATGGAATACTCAGTGTCTATATGTGGTCTTATTACGGTGGCTTCAATAAATCCACTGGCATAGAAAATCAAGCGGGCCACTCTTTACCTGCTGTCATTCGATTAAAGAAAGATGCAGAGCGTTATTCTGTTGTTGAATATATAGAACCCCAAGATGGCAGTTTATATCAGTCTTCTTTAAAAAAAATGTTTCCCAAAGAATACTTGAAGTTGATATATCAAGATGCCGGAAATGTGGAAGATATGCAAAAAGAGATGGAAAAGAAAGTGAAGCAGTGGTTAAAAGAATGAAAATAGTTTTTAAAATGAATGATTTAGCTTAACAAAAAAGACGTTCAGGAACTGTCACTCTGAACATCTTTTTTGTTAAGAGCATAAGGGGTTTTTGCCCCCAACATAGTTGTTGGGTCAAGAAAAGCTCTTTACTGTAGACCTAGTGATAACCTAAAAATCACTTACTGTAGACTCAGTGATAACATGAATTTTTTATGTCTTGCTAAAAAATAAAGGGGCTGACATAAAGTCGTTCCTTATTTTTCTATTTTCTTTTCGATCACGTCTGCTCTTTTTTTATTGTTCGATATCCTTCCTCTAAAGAATTTTCAGGACCTTCAACACTAAGCACAGCTAATTGAGTAAAAAACATCTTGGTTATAAGCAACAGAACTGTCGTTAATTCCATGTTATCACCAGGTCTACAATGAGCCGTTTTTATGTGCTTACTATGTCTACATTAGCGAGCTTTTCTTGATATCACCATTTCGTCAGGCTTTGCCTGACCTATCATCTTGTGTGATAGCAGAAATTTTTGAAAGGCCAGATTGAAACACTGGCTATTTTTCAAGAACAATCAAGAAGAGAATCATACTTGGAAAGTTTGATCTGGAAAAATATTTTAATGATGCAGCAGTGTTATGAGTCAATGGAACAGATGAATCAATTTATTAAAATGATGACAGAAGAGGATGAGGTTTAAACCCTAAAGAAGTAATTTTTTGAGGTCTTTTAAATTGATGCATCATTAAGGAAAAAGTGGAGCGTCTACACTTATCTGGACAGAAAAATTAAGGTCACGTACACTTGACCTAAAACAGATGAGGAGCTCCAACTATGACAAAGCGAGAACGCCGCACCTTCACGCCCGAGTTCAAAAAGCAAATGGTGCAGCTGTACCAGAATGGAAAAACGAAGCGAGCTATTATTGATGAATATGATCTGACTCCGTCATCTCTTGACCGGTGGATCAATCAGGATGAAACCTCCGGTTCTTTTAAAGAGAAAGACAATCGTTCTCCTGAACAGCAGGAGCTTTTGGAACTCCGCAAGGAACTAAAGCAGCTTAGAATGGAGAATGATATTTTAAAGCAAGCCGCGCCGATCATGGGACGAAAGTAAATGTCATTAAGCGAAATAAAGACAAATACCCGGTATCAGCAATGTGCAGCGTCCTGCAAATCTCACGTAGTACCTACTATTATGATGCCAAAGAACGTCAGGCAGAAGACGATGTAACAGGCGCTGTGATAGAGATTTTTGAACAAAACCGAAGTGCCTACGGCACGCGCAAGATCAAAGTCGAACTGCACAAGCGTGGACTGACAGTCTCCAGAAGACGTATTGGACGCATCATGAAGGAGCAGGGGCTTGTTTCTTCCTATACAGCGGCACAGTTCAAGCCACAAAAAGCTCCGTGTAATGAGTCATCCCAGGCGAATGAATTGAAACGCAAGTTTCAGCAGACAGAAGCCAAAAAAGTAGTCGTCAGTGATTTAACATACGTCAAAGTCAAAAACAAATGGCATTACGTATGTATCTTTGTCGATCTCTTCAACCGCGAAATTATTGGCTTCAGCACGGGACCAAACAAAGATGCAAACCTTGTCGCATGGGCTTTTTCTTCGATTCAGGGTGATCTGCGGGACATCCAGATGTTCCATACCGACCGTGGCAGCGAGTTCAAAAACCAGCTCATCGATGAAACGTTAGCGGCCTTCCAGATTGGCCGCTCTTTAAGCATGAAAGGTTGTCCATACGATAATGCCGTGGCGGAAGCCACATTTAAAATCATCAAAACAGAGTTTGTCAGCCAAATGAAGTTTAATAGCCTTGAGCATCTTACGCTGGAATTCAGTGATTATGTTAACTAGATTTGTATAGAGTATACATAAGTTATTGTTCAGAAATAATGCTCCTATTAATCTTTTTTATTAGGTTCGTGAATTTGAAGCAATTCAACAAAAACACTTACTACGTCCTGTATTTGAATTCGATTGTCGACAAAATGTTGCAAATTAAATCCATTAAAAAGAGCCATGGCTGTTGTTGCTAAAGTTCTAGCATCTAATGGACTTTCAACAATACCTTCGTCCTTCATTTTCTGAAATAAACGTGTAAGGAATGACCGCCATTCCTCCATTTGAAGAATAAGCTTTTCTTTTATCTGAGGTAATTCATTCGAAACCATACATCCTTGGAGAAGCATAGGAGAAGATCCTTTTTCATAAGCCTCAATCACTAAACGCATAGAGTGTTCTTTAAATGTATTTAGTAAATCACAATCTTTTTGAGTAAGAGCTTCCTTTAAGTCCTCAAAATAGAAATCAATACCCTCTTTTATCAACCTCAGTAAGAACTCCTCTTTGGTAGGAAAATGAGCATAGAAAGCACCTTTAGAATAACCAGCGTGTTTTACAATCTGATCAACGCTTGTACTAGAATAACTTTGTTTAGAAAACAATTCAATTCCTGATTTCATTAATTTGTTAATTGTATCTTCTGATTGTTTCTGGTGACGGTTTAACATAATAAACTCCTTTTAGAAAAATCTGAATATTATTATTGATTGCAGCACATGTCCCATTATATAATAAATTTATTAATACCGACTAGTTGGTATTTTAAAAATAACATTTATAAAGGAGATGATTCCATGACATTATCTCAAGGTATTACAAAGAAATGGGTATTACTGTTTGTTTTATGTTTTTCAATGGTTTTTACAATTTTTCCTCAATCTGAAGCTTCTGCTATAAGCCTTCGAGACAAAAGCACAATTACTTTTAATAACACTCCAAATAAAACAGTCAAAACAACTAGAAAAGTATGGGTTCCTAAAGGTGGGCAAGTTGGTGTTTATTCTCAAAATAACAATAGCAGGTGGGATGGGACTGCAAACCTTAAGATATCTCTTGTTAACATAGACGGTAGTGTTTGGGACTATAGATTAGCAGATACCACCATTTCCAGAGGAGAGATTCTCAACCAGAGATTAAGTCATAACATTCGTGGGAAATATTGGTATCTTCGTGTACAATGTGACGCTAATCCAGGTGCAGATTGTGATGGTACAGCTACTATTAGCAGTTGGTATTAGTCAACGAATAACTTTTACTACTTATAATATAAAATTATGTTAATTAGTAATATCAAAAATCCCTTGATACAGCTTGTTTCCTTAACTTCCTTAAAAAAATAGTATGCACGATTTTATACTTTGTTGATTTGCCGGGCTGCAGAATGGGAAGGTACACACCGTTATGAGTGCCAATAAAGAGCGATTTATCTTTATGAGAGAGCTTATTGGTTTATATGACGAGTGCGAACGCTGTAAAGATACACGGGTTAAAGAAGAAATAATTAAAGATCTCGTTCTTTTAAAAAAGCTATTGATTTACTATCTTAGGGAGCAACGCAACATAATGGCTATTTTGTTGCATTTAGAGATAATATAAAAAATAAGTGCCATCCATACTAGTTCCTAAAATTTTTTAGATATAATCTGGTTTAGAGCAATATTTATATATGATTAGTGAGGCAAAACAGCTCGTTGAAAGCAAAGGTCATCTTAAGGCGACCTTTGCTTTTTTCAAAGAAGTTGTAGTTCCCTATAATAGGGAATCATTTACTACTACTTTTACATACATAGTATTTATTTACTTTTATAAAATTCAATTAGACCAGTATATATTGTTGAAAAGGGCTTTTTGTCTTCATTTAGAACTTTTAAGTCAGTAATTATTTCTTTATCACGATTATTCAATAGCATTATAAATTGTCTGTTGGAATTACTGTACATTTCTTTTAAAGTATTTGAAGGAAATGCGATATAAGTAGGTTTATTTTTATGAACCTGTACTTTATTCTCAATAACTGAACTATTACCAAATCCATATTGTAGTTGTCTTTTGTGGAAGAAGGAACAAAAATAATCAAACTTTTTTATAAAAGAATCATTCAATTTAACACAAGAAGAGCATGTTTTGATTAATCTTTTTTAAAATATGCTCTTCTCTTTTGTTCGTTTATCAAGGTTAATAACATTATTTCAATTAAACTTTATTTTAAAGCTAAAGCAAGGCATTTTCAGCAACTATACGAAATCGGAATGGATATTATTTTTGATGAAAAAGTTTCTGGAGCGACAAAGGATCGTAAGCAGCTTCAAAAAATGTTAGGGGATTTACAGGAAGGGGACATTATTTATGTTACAGACTTAACTCAAATCACTAGAAGCACACAAGATTTATTTGAATTGACTGAATGAATACGAGATAAAAAGGCCAGCTTAAAATCACTCAAGGATTTATCAGAGGATAATCTATACAGTCAATTCTTAATTACAGTAATGGCTGGTGTTAGTCAATTAGAGCGTGATCTTATCCGCATAGGGAAACGCGAAGGAATTGATCTGGCTAAGAAAGAAGTAAGTTTAAAGGCCGGCTAAAGAAATATCATAAAAACCATGCAGGAATGAATTATGCTATAAAACTCTATATCGAAGGAGGCATGACTGTAAAACGAATTTGTGAAATTACAAATGTATCTAGGATTTCGTTATACAGAAAGCTTTCGGAAGGGAACAAATAGTTATACCTCATTCCATTAAGAGCAGGATTGTGGAAGAAGTATAAAACTTAAAATATATTTTATGCACAACATATTATTATCTTAAGAAATACTTCAGAATTCTACTTCTATTTTTTTAAGAAATTCCATTTAAACTTACACTTGAAGGTATTTTTGACAATTGGGGGATTTCTCATGGGTAAAGAAACAATACTTGTAGTGGATGATGAAAAGGAAATCAGAGATCTTATAGAAATCTACTTAAAGAATGAAGGATACGAAGTATTACTGGCTAGCGATGGTGAAGAAGGCCTAGATATTTTGAGAAATAATGAAGTGCATTTAATTATACTTGATATAATGATGCCTAAAATAGATGGTATTCATATGTGTATAAAAGTAAGACAAATAGCTGAAATGCCGATTATTATGCTATCTGCGAAGACTCAGGATATGGATAAGATTATGGGATTAACAACAGGAGCAGACGACTATGTAACGAAACCTTTTAATCCGCTAGAATTGGTAGCCCGAATTAAATCACAGCTTCGCAGGTATATGAAGATGAGTGGCGGCATGGCTCAGAAGGACAATGAAATTGTAATTGGAGAGATGGTAATAAGTGTATCGACACATGAAGTAATGGTTGGGAATCAGGAAGTAAAACTAACGCCAAGAGAGTTCTCAATCCTAGAACTTCTTGCCCGGAATCGTGGCATCGTATTTAGTGTGGACCAAATTTATGAAACAGTGTGGAAAGAACCGTCTTTTCAATCAGACAATACAATCATGGTGCATATTCGAAAAATCCGTGAAAAGGTTGAAGAAAACCCAAGAAAACCAAGGTATATCAAAACGGTTTGGGGAGTGGGATATAAAATTGAAAAAGAAAATTAATCCCATTCATTTTATAAAACGCCTTACTGAAAAGCTGATAACCACTATAAGCCGGAGTATTAGGATTCAGTTAATAACTACGTTTATTGTTTGTGCATTATTGGGTTTTTTTGCATCAAGAATAGCAGCGCCAGTTTTTGAAAACATAAATAAAGAGGCCACGATTGATTATAGACGTGATATGCAAAGCATTAATTGGCAAGCCAAAATTACAGCAGAAACAACAGTTAAAGAAAATACAATGGGAGCCATAAAAAAATTTATCAATGAACAAAATGAATTATTACAACAAAATAGAAACGTTTTAAAAGTGCTTGTTACGGATGAGACTGGAAAAGTATTGTATAAAACACAACAAGCACAGGAAATTCAAATTAATCTGCATGATACCATTAGTAATGTTATGTCCTTTGCTATAAACCACCCAACGTATACAAGTGGGGAGGAACCAGTATGGGAATCGCGTAAAGAGTTCATTGCGTTTTACCCACTTACAATTAAGGATAAGAACTTATATATGTTTGTAAGCGGAATTCCAGAAGGAGAGGTAACCTATAGTACAAAAGAAGGCCCTTTTCCATTTTTTATTGGGATGTTTGTTTTTATTTTTTCTTTCTTTATTATAACGAAGAGAAAGATGAAACAGATTGAAGCAATGGCACATGGTGTAAAAGAGATTGCAAAAGGAAACTTGGCTTACCGTATTGAACAAAAAGGGCAAGATGAAATTGCCTCATTAACGGAACACATCAATCATATGGCTGAAGAACTTATGAACAAAATGGAAAAAGAACGGAGATTGGAGAAGCAAAAAAATGAATTGATTACAAATGTATCACATGATTTAAGAACACCGCTGACCTCCATCATGGGTTATCTGCGCTTGCTGCGTGATGGAAGATTTGAAAATAAAGAAAAAGGTAATGAATATATAAAAATTGCCTTTTCAAAATCGCAGCAATTGGAAAATTTAATCGAGGATTTGTTTGAGTACACAAAGCTTATAGATGGAAATATGTCCTTAGCTCGACATGATGTATGCATCAATAAACTCCTAGGCCAATTAATCGACGAGATCACACCGCAAGCAGAAAATCACGGCTTGTCAATTGTGAAAAGATTTCCTGACGAGCTTTTATATGCTGTTGTCGATTCCGAACAAACGGTACGACTGTTTGACAACTTACTAATGAATGCCATTAAATATAGCAAAGATAACGGAGATATTCAGGTTTTTCTTCAAAGACATCAGCATTATCTTGAAGTCTCCATCTCCAACCAAAGCGATGAATTTACCAAAGAAGAGTTAGAAAACTTATTTGAACGTTTTTACAAAAGAGATCATTCAAGAAGTAGAGTGGCTGAAGGTTCTGGACTTGGCCTTGCAATCGCAAAAAGCATTGTAGAACTGCAAGGAGGAGAGATTAAGGCGGAATATGAAAATGGAGTTGTCCAATTTATTATTTTATTGCCAATGTCACCTGAACAATAATTGTTACCTTAAAGTAGAATCATCCAAAACAAAGCATGTTTTTTCAAGGACCCTTACATTGCAAGGGTTCTTTTTTTGCAAAAGAAATGGTTATTTCTTTCATTTGTTAAGAAAAGCTTAAGAAGTTTCTTCATCTTTTATTAAGGAATGCATTTTATACTTTGGATTATCTTATGTTGTTTCAAAGATAGCCCAAAATTTTAATAGGCAAAGAAAGGTGGAAATAAAAGATGAAGAAATGGTTACTTGGAGCACTCGTAGTGATTATTATGGGGATTGGCGTATTATCCCTTATTGGAGAGGAAAATCGGGATAGGTTTAATCCATTTATTAAAGAAAAAGATGTGTATGTACTTGTAAATAAAGAAGGAAAAACCGACCCTAATTTTAAGCATAGATATATGTTCATGTTAGATGGGGTTGATGAGTCAGGAGAGGTAGGAGAAATTAAAGTAACGTCTTCCGTTAAAAATTTCTCCAAAAATAGTTATTTGAAAGCCCATGTAAAAGGAAAATATGTTTATGAATACGAGATAGTAGCAGAGAAGGACGTGCCTGAAAAGGTAAGAGAAACGCTAAAGAAAAGATAACTTAGTGGAGGCAGGAAATATGAAGAAACCAATTGTTGAAGTTAAAAATGTACAAAAAGTATATAGCAAAAAAGGAGAAAACCAATCACATGCATTAAAAGGATTATCCTTCTCCATTCAAGATGGTGAATTCATTGGAATTATGGGACCATCCGGTTCTGGAAAAACAACATTACTAAATGTCATTTCAACACTGGATAAAGCTACAAATGGTACCGTTAAAATTGACGGCATGGATATCACGAAGATGAAACAAAGTGAACTCACTGACTTCCGATCTCAAAAGTTAGGGTTTATTTTTCAAGACTTCAACTTACTTGAGAATTTAACGATTTATGAAAATATTGCATTGCCACTCTCACTTCAAGGTGTCTCTTCGGGAAAGATTGGTCCGAAAGTGGAAAAGGTAGCGGAGGCGTTAGGGATAGCAGCGATTCTTGCTAAATATCCAGCAGAGGTTTCCGGAGGGCAAAAGCAACGTACAGCAGCAGCGCGTGCAATTGTCCATGAGCCAGCAATTATTTTAGCAGATGAGCCAACTGGGGCGCTTGATTCAAAAAACGCAATAAGCCTTTTACGGTCGATGGAGAATTTAAATGGAGAGCAAAGTGTATCAATCCTAATGGTTACCCATGACTCGTTTAGTGCAAGTTATTGTCGGCGTATTTTATTTATCCGTGATGGGGAATTATACAAAGAAATTCATCGCAGTGGTTCACGTGAAGCGTTTTATAAAGAAATTTTAGATGCACTTGCAGACTTAGGTACTCAAACAGCGGAAGGTGGTTCATGATGTTATTTAAACTTTCCATATCAGGACTAAAAAGTAAGTTAAAAGATTACATTGTTTTGCTTGTTGGTCTGGTTATGTCAATTGCCATTTTCTATATGTTTCAAACATTAGCTCTAAATAAAGCATTTCTTGAAGCAAACGCAACGATTAAGTCAATCGGCTATGTTTTTCAAACAGGCTCCGTCTTACTTGCCATTATAACATTTTTCTATATCTTTTATGCAAATTCTTTCTTGATGTCCCTTCGACGGAAAGAGTTTGGAATGTACATGACATTAGGAGCGAAAAAAAATAAGATTACACTTCTAATGTTTATAGAAACAATCATTATCGGGACAGTATCACTGGTGATTGGGATTTCAGTCGGCTCAGGGCTTGCACAAGGAATTGGCAAGCTGCTTATGAAGCAGCTTGATTTTACTGCGAATGGTTATCAGGCAATATACGTTCCATCGATGACCGTTACTTGTATCTTCTTCTTTTTGTTATTTATTCTATCCGCCATTATGAATAGTATTAAATTATCGCGAATTTCAATTCTGCAGCTTGTTCACGGAGATACTTACGCTGATTCTATTATTATTAAAGGAAAAATGACTGGTATAGTTGCTCTTTTCTCGCTGATCTTGTTAGGAATGGGCTATGCATCCATGGTCTATTTGGAAAATTTGAAGGAATCTAGAGTTATGATCGCCATGCTTTCGACAACAGCAGGTACGTATTTGTTTTTTGAAGCCCTTTTTCCGCTGTTTGTTAAAAAGCTAAGAGCAAATAAAGCATGTAACGAAAAAGGTCTTAATGCCTTTACATTTGCACAATTAAATTTCAGAATCAACGGTTTAACAAAAGTATTATCTACGGTAGCCATGCTAATTGCTCTTGGGGCAGGCGCCATTTCAGGCGGATGGGCCTTTAAAAATAATGTGATGACATCCGCTGATCGTTTCGAAATATATGATTCAGTAATTAACAACCCAACTCCTGAAGAAATGAAAATCCTAGATGATATTCCATTTAAAGAAAAAGGAGAATATCGTTATAAAGTGGACGATCAATTCTTTTATTATGTTAAAGAAGATCTGGAGAAATATCCGCCATTAATCCATGTTAGAAGCGGTGAGGAAAATATGTCTAAACTAAAACGTGTTTCTGAAGATCTTCCTGTGGGCTCTACTTCAGTTTACAGTCAAGAAAACCAGCAAAATACTAAGATAATTCCGGATGAATGGGAAGATGCTTTAACAAATATACAACCTATCTATATAGAGGATCTTAATAAGCCAATAAAAATTGTAGATCTAAAAATGTATCATGAATTACCAGGCAAAACAGGTATCATTTTTACTGGCAAAACAGATGAGTTTATTGCACATACAAAAAAGTGGAAACAGCTTGATGAATTGCAGTTGGCAAAAAATAAGGATGTTAAAGCAGGTGATATGCTAAGTAAATATAAAATCTATAATGAATTCTACACAGTCGCAAGTGGAACAGTATTTATGGGGTTCTTTTTAGGGTTTGCATTCCTAGCGATGATGGCGAGTTGTTTAATGTTTAAAATCCTATCTGGGGCAACATCAGATATTACCCGGTATGAAATGCTTCGTAAAATCGGAGTCCGTCGGGAGTTATTAATTAAGTCCATCTACAAAGAGTTATTCATCGTATTTTTAGTTCCAGCAATTATAGGCATGACTCATGTATTAATAGGAATGAACATTTTTGGATTTATCTTAATTGATCCTTATTATCGCATCTGGCTACCAATTGTTATTTTTTTGACCGTTTACACAGCTTATTATCTTATTACAGTTCATTTATATAAAGGACTTGTTATTCCGAAAAAAATATAATTTTTATAAATTAATTCAAGAACCGGGCACTTTATCGGAGAAAGAAAAAAGCCTAATTTCTCAATGTAAACGCTGAGAAATTGGGTTTTTTTAATATAGAACTTTGTTAACGTTGTAAATTCACATTTTCCTGATAGTACCCCTTAAAGAACAATTGCTTTTACAGACAATCCATTTAGATTTATCAACTTCACATTCATAAATCATCCAGTTATCTGGACTATTCTCAAATAACTCCTTACATTTTGGACATCTAAAAAAGTATGGCCATAGCCTTTTTTAAGATTCCTACTTCCTGTTTTAACCGAAGGTTTTCTTTCTGAACATCTGCTAACTCTTTCGGTGTCGGGGCCTCTTTCTCCGAATTGATGGGGTTAAAGTCTTTCCCCATTTATAAATCGTTACTTCTGATCCGCCATATTCGCTGCTTAGTTCTTTAAATGAGCTGCCGGAAGGATATAAATCCACAATTGTTTTCTTAAAGTCATCATTATATTTTTTGCCTGTAGACTTACGTTCCAATTCGGACACATTCTCTCAAAATGATTGTAAGGGCTTAATTAAACTGTGACCACAAAACTATACTAACTCCAGCACTTAAACTAACGGGGGCTTTAGTTAAAGAAGGAATACTAGAAGGACTCTACAGGACAGGGTTCTTTTTGTTTGCCCCAAAATCAACACCATCGTTTAACAAATCTTTCGCTGTAAGGATAAGGTTACGTTCGTAAAAGTATACTTTTGCGCAAAAAACCTTTCAGTATGCCTAAGCAACTGAGGCGAAAAGGCTCAGGTCTGTTGTGATGTGACTTTGAATTGAAATAAAGTTCGATCATTTATAAAAAAGTCTGATCGTTTATAATAAAGTTTGATCAAAAATCCTGTATTGAAATGCAGGTTTTTTTCTTATTCCGCAAATGGGCCATTTAATTGAATACAACTTAAGTGTATATTTGTAACAGAAGATTTTTCATGCCTTATTAAGCAAGAAAGGAAATGAAAATGCGAATTTTATCAGCCAATCAGCTACAAGAAAACAAGGTCAATGATTTTTTTATTGAGCATTGGGGAAGCCCGGAAATGGTCATTTCGAGCGGGATATTTGATTGTACAAAATTAAAAGGGTTTGCCGTAGTAAACGAAAAAGAAGTAATAGTTGGATACATAACATACGTTATTGGCTCGAATGAGTGTGAAATAATTTCTTTAGATAGCATTGAAGAGGGGAAAGGGATTGGATCGACTTTACTTCAAAAGGTGGAACAGACGGCAAAAGAAGAAGGCTGCAATATGATAAAACTGATCACCACGAATGATAATTTACATGCGTTAAAATTTTATCAAAAACGAGGCTATTATTTAACAGAACTTTATAGAGGTGCTGTTGTTGAGGCGAGAAAACTAAAGCCTGAAATTCCTGACCTGGGTAATGACGGTATCCCAGTTCACGATGAAATCCTTCTCACTAAACTGTTAGATTAACGAGCATAGTTAAAGTATTAGAAACAGCTATCTCAATGTCTACTAGAGTTCCAGCTGTTAGGAAAATCAATTACTTCCAGCTTTTTTCTTATCTCTAAACTCTGGTTTAATGCGTCCATAAGCTTCTGATCTCGAGCCTCTAGTTTATGGTCTCTGTATTCTTGTTGCTTTTTCATCTGTTCAAGCAAGTTCTCATTCATTTCTCATTCTTTTCTCATCTCTTTTCGAAGTTGTACAAAGGCTTCTCCTTGCTTTTGTATGACTTCTGATAGATTTATGTTCACCTGTTTCTCATTCTCTTCTACAGTTATACTTATGGGTACTCTTAGACTCGACAAAGCATTATCTACTTCTTCAACATTCTTGCCCTCTGAATACAAGTTCCTAATTTTTTGGATAATCTCTATGGATTCATCTGAAACAAGGTAGGAGTTGTATTTTTTTCATGAGAAGATGAGGGGAATGCTTATTCATATACCGTCTGGTTGTTAACCAATTCCCCACTTTTTTATGTTGTTTTATTCTAGCAAATATAAGGGATAACCTCCACTTTTCTCATGAGAATTCTTATGAGTTTTCTCGCTTGCTCATGTATTTGGAAAATCAATAATCATTCGTGCAAGGGCAGAAAAGAACTTCAATAATTAACTAAATGAGGGTATTGTGGTAATATGTGGGTTGCGGTGGTTGTGGGATAATTAGGAGGAATTCATTTGTCGAGGGATAATATAAAAGGGTTAATTTTTCTTTCAATTTTATTAGTAGTAGGAGGTTTCATTCTAATGTTTTCAAGTATTTCTTTTGGAACCTCTTTAGGCGATTCATGGCTTATGAAGCAAAACGAAGGGATGGCTGATACTCATCAATACAACATGATTATTAAGACATATATAAATAACTTTGTAATTATTGGTAGTATATCGTTGTGCTTTGGCTTACTACTAGCTATGCTCACTTATTTTACACCTTTGTTTTTAAGAAAAAATAAGAGGAATTAAAAAATATCCGGTTTCTATATACATAAACGGTTTTTAGTTAATGAAGAAGGGCATGGAGGGGTTTTTTGATAAAAAGAATGCTTTTGATTTTTATCACAGTACTTGTTCTTTTACTTCTCATAAGTTCACCGATTATATTTCAGGAAGGAAACCCTGTTCCACTTGCTATTGGCATGGCAAAGTTACAAATCACTGATGAGAGTGTTGTAGGAATCCCAGGTGAGACCAAGCGTTATTTGATAAGAGTTACTTCTGAAGGAGATCAACGATTTATTGATTTTATGGATTCAAAAGAGTGGAGATTTAAAGACCAAGCGGGAGCCTCTCTCTTTTTTACCAAAAATAATAAAGACTTGGTTGTCGAAAGTGCCATGTATACAACAAAATATAGAGTTTATACATTTGTGCAATAAGATCTAATGCCACATAATGATGATCGTGTTGTACTCGAAATGATAAAGTCTAAGCTATTTTACTATGTGTTTATTGAATTAACAGAGAAGATCAGTTCGTAAGAGGCAAGTCATAGATGTGCAGAGATAATAAAGTTCTTTAATTTACAATAAAGTCATTTAAAAAATAATATAGTTATTTATACTTGTGTTCTACAACTGAGCCAAATTGTTTAAGAAATGAGGAATGATAATGTGAAAAAACGATGGGCTTCTTGGTGGATTGCCAACATTATTTGGATTGTCCTTTTTGCAGCAGGAACAGTGGTTGTTTGGACAAGAGAGATTGATGGCGCTGGTGTTACTCAAACACCTGAGCTAAAACTAGTAGCTTTTATAGTATTATTGATTGCGTTTATAATTCCACTAAGTATACAGATTGTATGGCTGGTTGTTAATTTGAAAAAGGCTAAAAAGAATTAAGCAAAAGGCGCAATTCTGAAAAAGGATAGGGGCTATTTTTTCAATCTCCTGTTTGACTGTTCACAGTACAATTTATCTATATAAGAATAAGTAAAATATTGGAGGTAGTAGTTTGGATTCGATGACTCATACCTTATTCGGACTAACATTGTACGGAGCAGTTGATAAAAGAAACTTGGATAAAAATCATAAACGTGCTTATTTGGTGACAACGGTAGGGGCAAGCTTAATTCCCGATATAGATGTTATTTCTCGTTTGTGGGATACTTCAGGGCAATATCAGATGTGGCATAGAGGTATCACGCATTCTATTTTCCTAACACCACTATGGGCAGTCTTATTCTTTTTGATTTGTGCTGCTATTTTCAAGATAAAAGATAAAAAGCTATTTTTACTTGGATGGTTGGCTGTGTTTATTCATGACACTAGTGATCTGTTTAATGCTTGGGGGACAGGTTATTTGGAACCTTTTTCAAATAATCGAATTACCTTCGGAACCATTCCCATTATTGATTTTGTATTCTGGATCATCATAGGGGTTGCTTTTATTTTATCGAAAAAAAAACAAACAAAAGTCGCCTTATTATTTTAAAATGGCTTGGGCATTTATGAGTCTTCATCTTATTATTCAAAGTACTCAAGGGTTCCTCATTTATAACCAATATGATGAAAATATGATCAGGTCGCTCTTTCTGCTGATTTTGTCCCTTGGACATATTCAGTCATTGTTAAACAAAATGATACCGTGACTATTTTTCAGGATAATCTATTTCAGGAAGAGAAAGAACAATCTGTTTTATTTTCTAATAAAGATGCGGCTCTTGACTATTTATTCTCTCAACGTCCTGAAGCCAAAACACTCTATGAATGGTCACCTTTTGTTGCTTTAGTAGATGATGGGAAGGTGTTGGGATTATACGATCCACGTTTTTACCGTGATGGACAGTCGTTTCTATTTGAATATATTGAAAAATAAAACGGAGTAGGATTAACTAATGATGATTCTACTTCTCTCAAGTCATTTATGAACAGCATTATATATATAAATTAGTCTATATCATAAATATCATAGGTAGAAAATGATCAATCTTTTTTATAAAAACCAACGTTAAATCTGCTGGATAAGAATCGATTTTTGATTCCTCTTTTTTCAAAATCGATTCTTTTTTATTTCTAGCAAAATGCTGGCTTATAGGGCAGTTTTGATCAAACTTACTTTAAAGCAACGCTTTCATTAGAGATTCCCTTTCTGTTAAGTGCTATTTTGCATACCCAACTTTGAAGCTTGAGTGCTAAATTATTTACATTTAATCATTTTTAGAACTATTTAGATCTACCTAGCAAAAAGGCGGCTGCTTATTGTTAAGTAATTACACTCCACTCCACTGTAGAAGATCAAAGGCCATTAAAGATGTGGTACATTTATTGAACTTCGGCAGCAGTACATTAAATAATAGAGAAGGATACTTTATGCTATGTAATTGTACATGCTAGAATTAAAGAAAGAAAAATAATTGAGGGACTTAAGATCGGAGTGGTAAAGAGAGTAGCCCAAATTAAAGTTTAGAAGGTGTTGTTTATGCCAGACTGGTCTTATCATCCATTGAAAAAATTTTTACTGGATAAAATAAGCCCGAAAACAAGCAGAGAGTTTCTTCATAAATCTATGAGTACAATAGCATCTACTCCTGGCGGTCGAGGTCTTATTGGGTTTTTAGGGCATATGAACCCCCAAGGGAATTTCAGAAGGAAATTTATCATACTAGATTTCCTTCTCCTATTGGATTAAGTGGCCATATTGATCCTAATTTGTCAGGTATTAAAGCCTTCCAAGAATTAGGGTTTGGGTTTGTAGAAATAGGGCCAATTGTATTAAACGAACCTAAAAATCAAATAAAACCAAGAAGAGAAAATAGTCATATTTTGTTTTCT
The DNA here is from genome assembly GCF_003600835.1 of Bacillus sp. PK3_68. Taxonomy (NCBI): domain Bacteria; kingdom Bacillati; phylum Bacillota; class Bacilli; order Caryophanales; family Bacillaceae; genus Bacillus; species Bacillus sp. PK3_68. Next base: position 329,498 of record NZ_NQYC01000002.1, read on the forward strand.
AATCATCAAGAGAAAGTTCCTCTCAAACTGGCAATCAAAAAACTAACAAGATTGAATATTCGAATTCCCGTATTCGCCAAGATAGATGCACAAGTAAAAAGAAATGAATGGGACATAATTGTACAACATTTAACACCTTTTGTAGATGCTTTTGTCGGAACAAGTGAGCAGATTATCCCATACGTAGAGGAAAGTTTAATATGTTTAGAGCATTCTTTTTATGTATCTTTTTCTGCTGATGAAATGAACGAAAAAAAATCAGAAATAGGGACATTAATACAGCATACAAGTATTGGGGGTATTGTCATAGAGGCTCCTCGTCGAATTGAGGGCAGCTATTGGCGCGAAGTTGCAAATGCAAATGAATGCCTAGCTAAATTGGTAAAACAGGTTAAAGATTTACATCCCAAGCTAATGATCATAACTTCTGGTGGAGTGGAGACACCGGAGGAGGCCTGTGCTTTAGTTGGTGCTGGTGCAGATCTGTTAATGCTAACAGATGGATATGTAAAAGCTGGGCCAGGGTTACCGAAGCGAATTCATGAACGATTGTTATATGAAAAAGTCCAACCTATTAAAAATCCAAACTGGTACTGGTCATTTCTATTTGGTCTCTCCATATTAGTTGGAGGAATCATCGCCTTATATATTGCATTCACAAGTATTGTCCTCCCTTATGATGAATCGTTTATCGGACTGTCAAAAGCAGATATCTTTCAAATAAATCCTCTCATCTTATCATTTATGTCCCATGACAGAATAGCGCTGGCTGGAACAATGATATCTGGAGGAATATTGTATATCCAGCTTGCCCGACATGGAATTAAATATAACATGCATTGGGCAAGGATTGCTTTTCATAGTGCAGCAATCGTAGGATTTCTTGGTATTTTTCTTTTTATCGGCTTCGGTTACTTTGATTGGTTACACGGTTTATTTTGGCTGTTCTTATTGCCGATATATTATTTTAGTTTTAGGGAAGGAAAAAGAGTCACAGGTACCCCGTCCTCCATTCATGGAAAGAATGATAAAGAGTGGCAATACGGCCTTTATGGACAACTCATGTTTATTACACTAGGATTTTTAATATTAGCAGGCGGTATAGTGATCTCTACAATAGGTGCATCCAAAGTTTTTGTGCCAACAGATCTAAGCTTCTTGTGCATGTCATCTCAGATGTTAGATCGTATTAGTAACAATTTGATTCCCCTTATTGCACATGACCGAGCAGGATTTGGCAGTGCCCTTGTAAGTGTTGGTTTGCTTGTTCTAATGCTTTCCTTATGGGGGTTTAGAGAAGGGGAACAATGGGTTTGGAATACCCTTGCTGCCGGGGCATTACCTGCGTTTATAGCGGGGATTGGAACCCATATATATATTGGATATACAACCTTTATACATTTACTTCCCGTTTACTTTTTAGTCATTTTATATGTATTCGGATTAGCATTATCCTATCCTTTCTTAAAAAGGAAATAAAGCAGCCGTATCCAAAAATGGATACGGCTTTCACATCAGATAATGATAGATCTGCAAGAAAATCCTCTCAGCATGCAATAACGTCCGTTTGCTGGAGATCAAAGATCTTTGAAGTTAGTTTCACTCATTGAACTTTTAGCCTCCGCTATTTCAAAAAGAACATCATGAAAGGATAAGCAACTAAACCGAGTACTTATTCAAGAATTCGGCTTGATCACTGAATAAATTAGGAGAGTTCTTTTCATTCATTTTATAAATAAGATTCCATAAAGCGTAAAAGCCCTGCTCCGTGTGAACAGGGCTTTTCGTAATTAAACAATATTCCTATCTTTCTTTATGATTTCAGAGATCAGTGTTGATTAAACGAAGTTGTTTGCTGATTCTGTTGGTTTTGCTGAGATTGCTGGGAACTTAATTGTTTTAGTCGCTGCTGAGATTGGTCAATCTGTTGAGTCATTTGATTAAGGACATTAAATGATTGGAGGTTTTGCCCCACACCTTGCAGCATTTGAGCTGCTTGTTGGATGGTTCCCAGGAGTTGCTGAAAAGTTTGTTATAGTCTTTTATTTAAAGGTACAATAAAGTTGTTTTTCGCTGATGAATCCTCATTTTAGGATTTTCTATAATCGTTCATTTATCTCCTATAAATTTTAAAAATCTATGGTTCCATATATTTTCATAAAAATCAATCGTCTCTTTTGCAGACATAAATGGATTATTCAAAGTAGAGGTTGCTTTCTGTACCATGAAATTTTCGTATCCTAATCCATGAGCAAATTTAATCGTAGCATCCATACAGTATTCTGTTTGAGCACCGCAAAATTCAATACTCTGTACAGTTAATTGGTCTAAAAGACTTTTTAAGTTTGTTTTGTAAAAAGAATTCGCATGTATTTTCCTTACAAAAAAATCTTGTTCTTGAACATCTAGATTGGCATGAATAGTCCATGGTTCTTCTTCAGGTACTAATTCTTCATCACAGTGTTGAACAAAAATGATTGGTTTATGTAATTCTCTATATAAAGCGATTCTATCATTTACTTTATTAAGCAAATTTTGTAAATCGAATAAATGATCTCCACTGTAACAAACACCATTTTGTATATCTATAACGATTAAAACATCAGCACAAGTCTCCATTATTTTTACCTCTTTCATTTTGCAATATGCTAATGATTCTATCAATTAAGGATATGCTATACAAGCAACATAAAAAGGTGATATGAATCTCTAATTTCTGGAGTTAGTATAGTTTCATGGACAAAGTTTAATCAAGTCCTGTTTAAAAAATGCGAAGTTTAAAATAAAGTTATGACGTTAATAAAAAGTTAAATTAAAAATCCTGCTTTTGATATACAGGATTTTTCCTTGCTCCACAATCGGGTCAGAATGTTGAGTAAAGTAATCTCCTATTCCTATATATTGTGATCAAATGTACTAACACTAAAAGGAGAACTTAGTTTGTCTCCTATATCCCTATCAAGATATAGGGGTTGTATTTTTAAGTTTCTTATTATAAAATCTAACTAACATTAGGTAAATTTTATAAGCATTATTATAAAGTCTAATTTAGAAGCTTTTGTATTTATTAATTGAGTTATTTGAAGGAGGGACCTTAATGAAGGGATAAAGTCATAATTTTTTCCGCTGTAAAATCTAACGAACATTAGTTAATTTCACGTAACTAAATATATTTGGAAGAAGGAGAGATTCTAATGGCTTGGTTTTATCTTATTCTTGGAGGAATATTTGAAGTCGGCTGGGCACTTGGTTTGAAGTATTCTGATGGCTTTACTAATATAAGTGTTTTAATCCCTACTGTGTTGTTATTGGTATTAAGTTTTTGGTGTTTTTCTAAAACATTAGTAATTCTTCCTGTATCAACTGCTTATGCTGTGTTTACAGGACTAGGGGCATTTGGAACAGCTATAGTAGGTATGACTTTGTTAGGTGATCCAATGAGCTTTACAAAAGTTGTTTTAGTATTAGTATTAATCAGCTGCATTATCGGTTTAAAATTAGTATCAAATGAAACAGAAACGGAAAGTGGTGATTAAAATATGGGTTGGCTTTTTATAGTAATGGCAGGGTTGTTTGAAGTTGGAGGCATTATTAACCTTAAATTATCTGAAGGATTTACAAAACTTAAACCTACAATATTTTTGATCATGTGTATGGGATTGAGCTTTTTCTTTCTTTCAGTATCATTAAAAGAAATTCCTATTAGTATTGGCTATGGTCTGTGGACAGGTATTGGGGCAGCAGGAAGTGTGTTACTTGGTATGTTTATCTTTAATGAGCCTAAAAGTATAAAAAAGTTAATGTTAGTTGGCGGTATTATAATTAGTATCGTAGGCCTTAAGCTTGTGTCCTAATTTGTATATATTTTTAAATTGAGGTGAGGAAATGAAAAAGGGAGAAGAAACTAAACAAAACATTCTAGAACATGGATTAAGATTATTTTCCTTAAAAGGGTATGAGGAAACTTCTCTTAAGGATATAGCGTCTAAAGTCAACATTAAGACACCTTCCATTTATGCTTATTTTTCAAGTAAAGATGAACTCTTTGAAAAAATAGTAGATTTTGTTATAGATGACTATGTAAAATTTATTGATTATCAAGCATCTACTATGGGTTCGCTTTCCATTAGAGATAAATTATATAATTTGTTAGGAGAATTAAATGAATACTATTATATGAATGACAGAGGGGTTTTTCTTAAAAGGTATGGCGTTTTCCCACCTGAAAGATTTAAAGAACTTATTTCTCAAAAAACAGTAGTATTGAAAATGAAATTAGAAAATTACTTTATACTATTTTAGATGTTGAATCAGACGATAGTCAGTTTATTGATAAAGATACAATTGCAACATCTTTTATTTGTCTCTTAGATGGAATGTTGTTCTATCTAATGAATTATTCTTATGAAGAATATGAAAGCAGGTTAAAATCTACTTGGAAAGTGTTCTGGAAAGGTATATTAAAATAAATGTCCTCCGAGTCAAGATGAAAAATTTCTTCCACAAAATGGTACGATTCTGCAAAATGGTGCGTAGCTTCCTTGTTCCAGAATTGCGCCCGATTGTGGTAGGTCTACAATGTGATTTTTATCTGCTCCATTTCACAACCCACATAAAATAACTTTCTTGTATTCATCTATTACTGTATGAAATCCGCATTGTTTTAAGCACAATGCGGATGTTTGGTTAGAAGCTTGTTATCGTATTAAGCCAAAAGTCTCCATGCTAAGACACAAGCAATAATTCCAAAAACACATGAGACACGATATAAGTTCATTCTTTCTTTGTAAAGGATGACTCCGACAGTAGCAGCTCCTACTGTTCCAATTCCCGTCCATACAGAATAGGCAACGGACAAATCAATGGTTTTCATGGCACTTGATAAGAGGGAGAAGCTTATGATAAATCCACCAATTAATATGAGATTATTAAATAGGTTATCTTTCTCCCCCTCGCTTGTTATTTTGAGACCGATGATGAATACAAGCATCAATAAGATAATTCCTATTTTAAGGAGGCTTATTTCTCCTCCAGACATGACAAATTCTATTCAGTTTGTCTTGTAAAGTTTTAACAAGGTTTTATTAGTATGTATGAAACACAAACTAACATTGAAAATTTAGTGGGATAAAGAGTATTAAAATAATCATACTTAGTTATAAAAAGGCTATCAATTCCATGATAGCTTTTTTATGTCTATCTATAGTGCAAAATGATACTTAAAAGAAGTGCTATTTTGCACTATAAATCAATATAAAAGGTCCAATTTCTCAACATTAAAATTAAGAAATTGGACCAGTTGCTTACTTCACAAACGCGCCCGATAGTTGAATACCACGCTATTCTTTTAAGGTACTTCCTGAGACGTTGACTCTCTTTGATGCAAAGAAATACACGAATACATAAACAAATAAACTTCCAATTAAAAGATAGTAAATTTTAGCAGTAGAAGTATGAGTAAGCATAGCGAAATACAGAATAAATAATTGTGCATATAATATAACCAAGACAAACACTAAGAAAGAGTTATTTATCTGGGATTTAGAAATAGGGTAAAGTAATGCACTTTGTTTAATTTCATGTTGTAAAGGAATTACTTGAAGTCCAGTAATAAATAAAATTAGGAGATTAAAAATCCAACCACTTGTTGGTATAGCATAATTAACAAGTATTCCAATTAAAGTCAGTCTCAAATAAAGGTAAAAGTAATCATTGTATCTTACAAACAAGTGTGAGTATAAATATACGGATGTGCTGCTTTGACTATATGGGATACACCTTTTCAGAATCAAAGTAAGCAAACGTCTATTCCTAAAAGAACGTTTAAGATTGGGGACATCCATAAAAAAATTAATAAATTTAAAGTTTTGTAATAATGCACTTTCTTCTTCATCTATCAGCCACTGCCAATTCAGATTTCTTTTTTTTCCTATAAAACAAATTAAATAGACGAAATTTACACTCATTAAAACAAGTGCAAAAATCCAGTCATTTTTTAACAAAAAATAACACATTAAATATATTGAAAAAAACCTATTTAACCTATGTAACACAAATTGTACATGGTTCTCTAACCATTGTTCATCCCACTTCATTAAAATGTTATAAGCAGCAATCCCCACTATAAAAAAAGAAAGGGAAGATTTATATTAGTTGTGTGCAAAAATAGGGATAAAAAAAGTTATGAAACTTACCAATTTAATAACATCAATAACAAAATTATATATAAGTGATTTAATAAAATACGGCTTTAATTCCCATTCTAATGGCAACAAAAACATTATATCTGCCCTTTTAGTAAATGTACGAACTTTTGTCTGTATTAAAATGTAGGTTACAAATAGTGATAGGATTACTTCAACAGATATTTGAGGAGGTATCCACTGAAGAAATAAATTAAAATAATATATAAAAATACTGCTAATGATTAGAGAAAAATAAACAACATTCACACCAATTATTGAATAGTACCTGAACATTTTTCTATAATATTCCTGAACCCTTAAACCCCATAATGTTTTTATATCCATAAATATACCTGTACTTTCATGAATTTTACTAAAAACATAGGATGCATCAACTATTTCATCTATCCTCACTGCAATATATGAATTGCTTAGCCCTGAATTCATTTCCTAATGTCACTCATATATATTAAAGTTCTTCCACAAACCTGCTTACATTAGCTGAAGTACATGTAACCTACACCAACATAAATTACCATTTTGTTTAGTAGTGTTATTCCATTAAATAAAGGTAGCCTGATTGTGGAACAAAATTAAAAAGCGCCCTTTAAGCAAAATGATAACATGTTAATATTTTACAAGCTAGATATATGTAACAAAACTCGTCCTTTTCTAAACACAACTGTTTCAGTTCAAAAATGGCGGATTTTTATTTCCTTTTCTGTAATAAAACCGTGTTCACTTTTCTACATCCAATAACTTATTGAAATCTATCTTTATGTTACAATGAATTCAAAGTAAAAATGAAAAAAGATTAATAACAGAATAAACGTATACTCATTATCCCCATTCACCTTTTTGAGAGGGGATGCGATAGAGAGATCTCGTCAGTCACTTTTTTGATTGGCGAGATTTTTCATTATATTATATCGAATTTTATAAACCCTACTATGCCCAACAGTAAATTCCTTCGCTATATCAACTGCACTTTCTCCTGCTTGAGATAGTATAGCGATATGGCGCTTTTGTGAACCTGGCTAGATTATTTAGCGTCTAATTGTAAATCTCATGACTAAGTAACTGCATTGACTCTTACATACCCAATTACATAAATTTTTCTCCCTTAATCCACTTTCTTTCCTTCTATTCTATCAATAACACCCTTTAAGGCATGTAGATTTTGATATAAGTTTTGATATAAAAATTCCTCAAATTCCAAGAGATTTCCACTGAAATTTTACCTCTCTCAAAAACCATCGTTTTTGATAATGAGTATTTCTGTTTGTAAATTAGACGTTAAAAATAAAGTGTAATCACAATTCTGTATTATAATGTTAAATAGGAGATTTCCTATATCTGCTTATTCCAGAAAAGGGGCATATTATTGAGAAATCAGGTAAGGAAGAGTATGAATGCTAATTTAAGGTTGATAAGATTTCATTTTTTTGAATTTAAAAAAAGATGATTTTTTCCGAGGGACTGGAAAAGAGCGGCTATTTCTCGAACAGAGAGAAGTAAGCGTTCTCTCTAATTGCCGAGGATTGCGGTCGATAAACAGAAAACCTGCTTCCATTTTCAAACTACTGGAAGAGTATAATATCCATGAATTAAGCTGGCGGCTAAATGTTACAGCTTCAGTCCAACCTAGGGAAGTGGGAGGGTTTATGAAAAAGATATTGATAATAGATGATGAAGCAGACATTCGAAAACTGCTAAAGGATTATTTTGAAATAAATGGATACATAGTTTTGACGGCAAAAAACGGAAAAGAGGCATTGCGGCAAATAGAAAATCAACCTGATATTGTTTTATTGGATATCAATATACCTGACATTAACGGTCTTGACGTATGCAGGAAAGCCCGGAGTTTTGTGTCCTGCCCTATTTTATTCCTCACCGCACGAATAGAGGATGCAGATAAAATAACCGGATTTCAGGCCGGAGGAGATGATTACATTCAAAAGCCGTTTAGCATCCATGAACTGGGCGCTAGGGTAGAGGCTCATTTACGGAGGGAAATGAGAAATCAAAAAAATCTTTGGTTAAGTTTAGTAACGATTTGATCATTGATTATTCAGAACGGGCACTTTACTACAATGACATGCCAATTTCTTTAGCAAAAAAGGAATTTGATATTATAGCGCTTTTGTCAACACATCCCGGTATGGTTTTTGATAAGGAGCGCATTTATGAAAGGTTATGGGGGCTTAATAAAGAAGGTGACAGCTCTGTAATAGCCGAACATATAAGACGTATTCGTGTAAAATTGAAAGAGCATGGTTGCGAGAATAGTATAGAAACCGTATGGGGTGTTGGTTACAAATGGAGAAAATAATAGACCGACTTAGACTTAAAAATATGACCATACCTCAATCCTTTATCTTTTTAAACTGCATTTCTCTGGTTGTTGTTTTTACAGCGATAGTATTGGAGTTCGAATGGGCTGAAAGGATGCGGCGCCACTTTGACGGCCATCCTTCGGTGAACGATTTGGTTCAAACTTTTTTGATTGTAATGGTACTGTTGACCGTCGGGGTGCTATAGTCGTTATGGCAAGCCTCTTTTATAAACTGAAATTGAAAAAACCGCTTGAGCTTCTTAGACGTGCATCGGAGAAAATATCAGTCAATGATTTGGAGTTTCATATTTATTATGATGGCAGGGATGAGATGAGCGAGCTTTGTGGCGCATTTGAAAAGATGCGCAGTCAATTGGAGGGGAATTACAAAATCCTTTGGCGCTCGGTCGAGGAACGAAAGCAGATCAATGCCATTTTTGCCCATGATCTAAGGACACCCTTATCTGTCCTGAAAGGTTATTCCGAGCTTTTAACAACCTATCTGCCGCAAAAAACATATCGGAGGAAAAGTTGCTGGATACGATACAAACAATGAAGGTTCATATTTTACGCCTTGAAAGCTATGTTGAGGCAATGAACTCGATTCAAAAGCTGGAGGAAATACCGGTCCATAAGCAGGAGGTTGAAATGGATGCCCTAATTCCCCTGATAGAAGACATTGCCCGGCATGTAACTGGTCAAAGCGGCAAGACATTCGGCTCGTGTCAAGCTGCTCATTCGGCGAAGATTTTTGTCGATATCAATCTGGTTATGCAGGTTTTTGAAAATATGATCGCAAACGGAGTGCGCTATGCTTTCAGTAAAGTGAACACCCATTATGCTGTATCCAATAGCCATTTTTTAATCACGGTCACAGATGATGGCTCCGGGTTTACTGATGTGGATCTCAGCAAGGCTGTTCTTCCTTTTTATTGCGGAGAGGCGTTGGATGGGAGCGAACACCATGGACTAGGGCTTTATATTTGCAAAGTTCTGTGCGAAAAGCATCAGGGCAGCTTATATGTAGAGAACGATACCGATGGCGGCGGGAAAGTAACGGCGAGCTTTTTATGCAGAGTTGATAAATAGTTGAAATTTATCCGTTAACATCTTCTTATCATAAAGATAAGGAGACTACTATAAATGACTGCTACGACAAAGATCATATCCAATTGCTTGCTTTATCTGTTTGCGATTATGTTGATTACCGCCATTCCTGCTTCTGCTATTAAATTCCAAAGCAAGGAAGAGATAGTGGCTGAAATTGATAAATATGTTGCTGAAAATATGAGAATCAACAACATTACCGGCGCAGCTCTTGCCATAGCCTATGGTGAAGATGTGTATTATACACAAGGGTACGGTGAATTTTCCGATGGTAGCGATATAACCAGCAGAACACCCTTCCCGATTGCTTCTTTAAGCAAATCCTTTACAGCGCTGGCTGTTTTACAACTGGCAGAAAAGGGATTAATCGACCTTGACGCGCCATACACATCATATTTTCCTGACATCGCTCCTGAGGATGACCGTGTCAGCCACATTACGATCCGGCATTTGCTGAATCAAACAAGCGGGCTTAATGACAAGGTGAATCCCGACATGACAAAATCCGCTCAATTTAAATCGTTACAGGAAATAAACAACTCTCTGGCCATAGTAAAGCCTGCAAATGATCCCGGTGAAAAATATAGCTATCACAATCCCAATTATCAATTTTTAGCCCTGCTTGTTGAGCAAATCAGCGGACAAAGTTTTTCGGATTACCTTCGGGAGCATATATTTACGCCTTTGGGAATGAACGATACGTATAACGTCAGTAACATAGAAGAAATTAATAAGAATGCTGCCATTCCACAGGGACATTATCTGTTATTGGGCAAGCCTGTGGAAAAAGTCGAACCAGCTTGGTTTGTTGATGGGCCTGCCGGTATTATTTCAACTGCAGAAGATATGGCAAAATGGATGATCGCGCAGTATAGCGCTCAGCTTTTGCCCCAAAATCTTCTGGAGCAATACCATGCAGCCGGGCAGAATGGATCATATGGAATGGGATGGTCGGCCGAGTCCGACGATAATGAGGGGAGGACTATCTCCCATGGGGGGATTTTCTGGACCTATAAGGCCGAAGAAACCATCTATTTGGATCAACAGCTTGGCATTGCGATAATGTTTGACACAGGTTTAAACGCCTTTGTTGATTATTCCGCTTTCATAAGGGAAATTACCCAGATTATGAATGGAGGAAAGGCTGAACTATCTGTTGTGAACAGCAGAAGCGTGGAAACAGTTGTGATTTTGTTGATTTTTGGAACAATCCTTTGGGGTGGGTATTCACTTTTCCGGCTGAAAAGGAGTAATCATTGTACCATGGCATTTCCGAGAAAACTGATCTTCGCAGCGATCAGGACATTGCTTTCCATCCTGATTCTTGTATTTCTATCGCCAATAATGTCTTTTATTGGAGGCGAGCGTGTTTTGCCTTGGCATGGGATATGGACTACTATGCCATCGCTCATTATATGGCTTGTCGTATTATCGACGGTAAATATTTTTATTTTGGTATACCGTTGCAGGATCTATTACATCACAAAAAGGGGAAGCGAAATCGAGTAGGGATGCTTCACAGCACTGTCTCTCAAAATCCTTATGAAAAACGATCGATTAATTTAGATGAAAGTGTTTAAAACGGCATTCATGTTATTCCAGAAACGGGCGCTTTTCCGAAGTAAAGATCTTTTCGAGATTAGATATTCATTGTAAAACTCAGCTAATATCTCGCCATGATATTAGCTGGGTTTTGCAATAAACACTTAGATGTGAAAATAAAATTATCCAATACTCTCATAGATTTCAATTAGTGAACCATCAGGATCTCTAAAATGAGCTACTTTAATTCCCCATCCTTCTTGTGCAGTAGGCTTTGTTATGAATTCCACTTTTTCTTTTAATTCCTTATATTTTTCTTCAACATTATCGACCTTGAAAATTAAAGCAATTCTATCAGACTTATGAATATAAGATACACTCTCTGCACCTATAGCTTTAAGCATTTGTTTTCGTTCAAATAGCCCTAAAGTACAACCACTGAACTTGAAATCTGCATATAAAGTTTCTTCGTCTCCCCACGATACTTCGAAACCTAAAATATCTCTATAAAATAAGAAACATTCTTTATAATTGTCTACTAATAAACGTGTGTGTGTTAGCTCCAAGCGATTCACTCCATTTCATTCTTCACTTAAATATTTTTTCAAGTTTCTTTACCGATTCATTACTGCATAAATTTGAAAAATGAGCTATAAGAAATTTCTTTGCTTCTTCTTTATCTGTCTTAAAAGTGTTAATTTTATTTCTCCTTGCCCAAGAATCATGAGTCTCAAATGCTGTACTGCTCCAACCGTTCTTTTCACTGTCGTCATTTTTTTTCTCCTGTATGCCTGAAATTACAATATCCATTGATCCTTGTAATTCTAATAATGCGTTCTCAAATATCCTTTTTTTATCACTTTCCTTTAGTCTTGCCTTTATTCTTAATGCCCTTGTGTCTATCCCTTCCTCTTGGCTAATTATTTTGTAAATATCAAATGCTTCTTTCGATACGTTTCCGTTAAAATAGCGTTCCTCAACGGACTCAGCATAGCCTAAAACCCTTTTTACATATGGAAGAAGCTGACGGGAAACCAATACCGATTTTTTCCTAATGAATTTACCATATCCCGCAACCCCGTCAGTTGAAAATTTTGTCCTCCAAATCCAAGGATCAAACTCTGTTTCTGAATGCCAATACTCTGATAAAGTAATGGTATTTAAAGAAGGGAAATCAGGTATTAATGGGGTTAGAGGAAGTAAACCAATCTCTCCTATTACATCTATGGCTTCCTCATATGTTTTCACTTTATATTTCAACAATTTGTTATCTCCTTTATAAAAATAGACATATACCTAATTTCTATATATAACCAAGATTTTCCTCCTATAATAAAACTGCCTCGTTACTTTAAGTACAATCCTGCACAATACCCATATCAGCACAAATATCCAGTATTTGTTTGAAAGTCTTATTCAATTAAAGGCCCGATTGCGGAACAGAAATAAAAGAGCACCCATCAATTTTCCTGTACGATAGATCAACAAAAACAGTACCATAAACGGCCGTTTATGGGGCTAATGATTACTTTAGCTGAAAAATACATGTCACTTTAGGAGTTATTTTGCGCCTATTTTAAGTGCTATTTTGCACTATTAGTAAATCTAAAAAGCCCAATCTCTCAACATTAAAATTGAGAAATTGGACTTTTATCATTACTTCGGAATAGCGTCCTTTAATAGAATAAAGCAATCAGTATTAGCCGCCTTATTCAACAAGCCTTTTAGTATTTTGTATATCCTTCTCGCTCATTCGAGACCCTAAGCTATCATTAATCTGGAGTTAGTATAGTTTCATGGACACAGTTTAATTAAGTCCTTACAATTATTTTGAGAGGATGTGTCCGAATTGGAACGTAAGCCTACAGGCAAAAAATATAATGATGACTTTAAGAAAACGATTTTGGATTTATATCATTCCGGCAGCTCAGTTAAAGAATTAAGCAGCGAATATGGCGTATCAGAAGTAACGATTTATAAATGGGTGAAAGACTTTACCCCTATCAGTTCGGAGAAAGAGGCCCCGACACCGAAAGAGTTAGCAGATATTCAGAAAGAAAACCTTCGGTTAAAACAGGAAGTAGGAATCTTAAAAAAGGCTATGGCCATATTCGCGAAAAAGTAACCGAAGCAGAGCTTAACGATTTTATTGAGGAACACAAAGATCAATACCCTATCCAGAAAATGTGCGAAGTACTGGCCGTGCCAAGAAGTAGCTACTATGATTCTCTTGAAAAAACGACCTCAAAACGTGAAATAGAAAACCGGGAACTCACGAAGGAAATCCAACGGATTCACCTGGAAAGTAAGGCTCGTTATGGCGCTCCAAAAATTCATAAAACCTTATTAAACAGAGGGTTTTTCCTAAACCTAAAGCGCGTCCAGCGCCTAATGAAAAAGGCCGACATCCGTTCAATTACCAAGAAGAAGTATCGTCCCTATCCCTCAAAGGAAAAGGTTGTGCAGCTGGACAATCTTTTAAAGCGAGACTTCTCTACCTGCACAATCAATGAAAAATGGGTGGCGGATATTACCTATATCCCTACGGCAAGAGATGGCGGGTGCTATTTGGCCTCTGTATTGGATCTGCACCCGAAAAAAATCGTTGGCTATTCTTTTTCTCATTCTATGACGTTCGAATTGGTGATCGAAGCACTTCAAAATGCCTGTTTTTCTCAAAAGCCCCGAAAGGGCTTAATTCTTCATACCGATCTTGGCTCGCAATATACCAGCAGTGAGTTTACTCAGCATGTTCAAAAACAAGGAATCAAGCAATCTTTCAGCCAGAAAGGCTGTCCTTATGATAATGTCTGTATAGAGTCATTTCACGCTATATTAAAGAAAGAAGAAGTTTATCATACGCAATACACGGACTATCTAGCTGCAAAGCTGGCCATATTTCAGTTTATAGAAGGCTGGTATAACCGAAAGAGAATTCACAGCGGTATTGGCTATCAAACACCTCAAGCCATTGAGGATCAAATTAGAAGAACAGCTTAAGACTTAACTTTTTTGTGTCCAAATTATTGACTCAAATCCAGCAGCTTTTGTAAATTTAAAAGAAAGTTGTACTGTTTTGAAGAAAGTTAAACCGTTGTACACATGGATTTTTGTTTACTGTTAAGCAAATATGGATTTGAAATAAAATCACGATGTTTATAAGAAAGACCTGAAGTTTTAAAGAAAGTCACGACGCTTTATCTCTTCAACCAAAGAATTTTAAATACGTTTTAATCAAACTTCTTTATAAAACTAAAGGATCATTCAAAAAGAAACGAATCGAATCTGATCAATTTTTTTCAAAATGGATTCTTCTTATTTACCATAAAATACGGGGTGTAAGATGTTTTTGATCAAACTTTATTTTAAGGCAATAATTTTACGAGAAGTTGGGCTTTTTAGTATTGGAATTTCCTTAACATTGTAAATCTGCGTTTTGCTGATGGTACCCCTGTACAAAAAAGGGTAATATGAAGGTACTAAAAAATTCACTTACAATTCCACTGGTTTTAAAATATAAAACTTTGCTTATTTCGTTCTTCACCTGTAATCTTTGTATAATTTTTTTGTGTCATCCAAACACTTAATAAATTTTAGAATTAACTCTTTAGGATAGATAATACGGACCTTATTTCCAAAACTCATAATTTGTGCTATAGCTTGATCAATGGTGTAATAATCTTTTTTTACGATGATTGTTCCATCTGGATTATTGACTGTTTCATCTTCCTGAAAGTTATCTAGTACCTGTGCCCTCATCTCCCGGCTAAATTGGAGACAAACCGTGAATGGCCTTATACCACTTCCAAGTTTATCATCTTCTTTTTCGTATATATTTTCAATCGTATATGGACGCCTGGTAAAATATTGATTTATGTTATATGTTTCAATTATCCGAGTTAATTTAAATACTCTAAGTTCATTTCGTAATAAACAATAAGCCCAAGTGTACCAATGATAATCTTTTAAAAAAACTCCCATCGGTTCAATATCTCGTTCTGTTTCATTTCCTTTATGGTCTACATAGCGAATCTTAATTACATTACAATTTTGAATTGACTTGTATATTGTTTGAATATGCTGCGAACTATTATTCGAATGTGAAATTTGTAACTGGATGTTTTTATCTTGCGTAGGTACTGAGTCAATTAAATAATTTATTTTCGAAATCAATTCATTGATATCTTCAAATCCAGTAGCCTTTTCAATGCTTTTCAACGCCCACTGTATGGAAAGTAATTCATCTAAAGTTAGATACTTTTTATCCAGTTTGAAACCATCCATTAATTCATAACCGCCTTCTTGTCCAGGAAGCGATACAATGGGAATGCCTGCACGATTAAGAGAATCGATATCTCTATATATCGTTCTCTCCGATACTTCAAAGTACCTCGATAATTCAACGGCCTTTATTCTTTTCCTATGAATCAGTAATACAATGATCCCTAATAACCGGTCGATTTTCAAGGTTCATCCTCCTGTATATCGTTTCGTAGATATTGTGCGGTTAGGGAGTTACTACTCGTTACAAAATCATGTGGTATACCTGCGAACATAATATCTCCTCCTTTTTTTCCGCCGCCAGGTCCAAGATCAATAATCCAGTCTGCTTGTTTCATTATATCTAGATTGTGTTCAATTACAATCACAGTGCTACCGTTATCAACCAAACGATTTAGGAGAGATGATAAATGTCTAACATCGGACATGTGAAGTCCAGTTGTCGGCTCGTCCAGAACATAAATGTTACCAGATCGGTGCAGCTCGCCAGCTAATTTAATTCTTTGACATTCCCCACCCGATAATGTATTTAACGGCTGACCTAATGTTATATAGTCTAATCCTACTTCTGATAATACTTTTAAAGTGGAAACCACTTCTTTCCCCCTAAAAAATTGAAGTGCCTCTAATACTGTCATGTCTAATACATCTGAAATAGATTTCCCATCTAACTTATACTGAAGAACTTCATCTTTGAACCGTTTCCCATTACATGTTTCACAAGTCGTTCTAATACTCTCAAGAAATGCAAGGTCTGTATTAATAAATCCGCTTCCTTGGCATTCGGAGCAGGCACCTGTCGAGTTAAAACTAAAAAGTGACTTACTTACTTTGTTAGCAGATGCAAAGGAATTTCGAATTGCATCCATCATACCCGTATAAGTCGCTGGAGTAGACCGAATCGAGGTGCTCACTGACTTTTGGTCGATAACAATAGCATCTGGATGCTGTTCTAAAAGTTCGTCAAAAATCAATGTACTTTTCCCTGATCCAGCTACGCCAGTGATTACAGTAAGAACACCACAAGGAATATGAACAGTAACATTCTTTAGGTTATGTTTGGAGGCTTCGACTACGGAAAGGTATCCGTTAAAATTACGGGTTTCTTTTTTAAATGATTGTTTAGTCCTCATATATCTTCCAGTTAGTGTATCAGCGTCGTATAATCCAAGAAGATTTCCTTCATAGACAATTTCACCGCCATTTGTACCTGCACCCGGTCCAACATCGACAATATGATCAGCAATTTTAATAACATCTTTGTCATGTTCAACCACTATAACAGTGTTTCCTTTGTCTCGGAGTTTTTGCAGCATCCGATTGAGTTTGTGTACATCACGGGGGTGTAATCCAGTGCTTGGTTCATCAAAAATATACATCATATCCGTTAAACTGCTATTAAGATGTCGTATCATCTTTACACGTTGTGATTCTCCCCAGACAAGGTCGATGTTTCACGATTTAGCGTAAGATAATCGATCCCCATGTCCACGAGAGATTTCAACCTTCTTGCCATATTTGAAATGATTGGTTCTACAATTGGATTCTTGATCATTTCTATTATTTTCATCAATTCACTTACTTCCATCGCTGCAAATTGAGCAATGTTATAACCATTAATTTTGCAATTTAATACTTCTTGACTTAACCGGGTTCCGTTGCATACAAAACAATCTTTTAAGGTAATAAAATTCTTAACATTATTTGATAATTGGTTGGTTTCTTTTTCTAAGTAAATACGCTTAAACCTATCTACAACCCCTTCAAAATACTTGATAGGTTCATTTTTCAAGGGCAATACGAGGTTCTGGTCCTTACCATGTAATAACGTTTGCCACTCTGTATCCGTGTAATTTATTAACTTTTTATCCGGATCAAATATACCTGAGACCAAGTGTTTCTGCCAATACCAAGTACCAGCAGCGAAAGTGGAAAACAAAACGGCTCCTTCATTAAGCGATTTCGTCCTATCGAATAACTTCTCTATATTCGGCTCTATATTTCGTCCAATTCCCTGACACTTCGGACACATCCCTTTCGGATTGTTGAAAGAAAAAACATCAGATTCGCCAATAAAGGGCTTTCCAATACGAGAAAATAGTAATCGCAATAATGAATAAATATCTGTGACCGTACCAAGCGTTGAACGTACATTTCCTCCTAAGCGTCTTTGATCAATCACCACAGAGGGGGAAAGATTCTCAATGGACAATGCATCTGGTTGACTGTATGTTGGTAATCGGTTTTGCATATACGTTGTAAAAGTCTGATTCAACTGGCGTTGGGCTTCCTTACTTATTGTGTCGAATACAATTGATGATTTTCCAGATCCAGAAACCCCTGTAAATACAGTGATTTTCCTTTTTGGAATATTTAGTGTTATATTTTTTAAGTTATTTTCCCTTAAGCCAACAAGTTTAATAAATTGATTTTCAGTCATATTAACCACTCCCGTAAAGCTAATATATAAAGGGTATTATACAGAAGTGCCCTGACAGCATTATGTCAGGGATGTAAAAAACAAATGAAATTCTTAGGTGTAAACGTGGTTCAATACTGTAAATTGGGGCTAATTGTTTGAAGTGCAGAGAGTTTTAATATTTGTATTCACTTCTTTAAGGTTACATGCATTTCTTGAAATTTTTCAATTCCTTAAGATATCAAGTTTTAAAAGATAATTAATTAGTACATCAAAAGAGCTGCATGGTTATATTCCACATGATAATTCGATTTATGACTCTATAAATATTAATTTGATGCGGGATGGGACGGTCCCCATAAAATGTAACATGGCTCTTATATTTTTATATCAAGATTAAATCACTTTATTATCTCTTTACATATGATATAGAATTTTTGTATAAATAGGTAAAAATGCTACAATGAATAATAATACACATAGAGGGATTATAATGAAAAACTCGATTATAGAAGTAATCAAAGATTTGAAAAAAGTGAAAAGGGGACATATTTGTTATTTCTATAGTAATGAAATAACTTACATAAATAATGTCGTTTCCTTTATAGCTACAGGGATTAGGAACGGTGACCACATTTTACTTGTCGAAAATGATAGAAATATTCTTCTTATAAACAAGCGGTTAGAAAAAGTGCTGAGTAAGAAAGAATGGACCTTCTTGCATGTTATGAATAATTATGATTTTTACTATTTTAATAAGAATTTTAATCCTCATACGATTGTCAATCATTTCTTAGAAAACATAGAACCGTTCCTAAAAGAAGGGGCTTCAATTTGTACTTGGGGACTTATCGAATGGGGAGAAGATAAAGAAATTCACCAATGTATAGAGGAATATGAAAAAGAAGTGGATAAAATAACAAATGAAAAAGGGATTATTTCGGTATGTGCGTATAATGCTGGGAGAACACCAGATTCATTAAAAGAACTGTTAATAAAATGCCACGGGATAACACTGACAGATGGTGAAGCGGTAAAATTGAAATAAATACAATATAAAGTGAAGTTTCATCCAATCACTATTCTATAAGCAACACGGGCCTCAATAAAGTTTCCTTCGTTAAGATGGTAACGACTGTAAATTCGAATAAAGTTTCGACTGTTTTTAAAATCCCATACGTATCTACAGAGAACGCCTCCATTTTGATCAGTCTTTTTTCAAAATGGAGTTTTTGTAGTTGTTAAATATAGGTTTATGACCTCACTTTTATTAAACTTTATTTCAAAGCTACATCTTGTAGGATTCTTTTTGAATTTTATTCTGATTGTTTTGTATGCTTCTGCTATCTGTATTGTTATATTGCTTTTGACGATATGTATTAACGGAAAGCATAGAAAACCTGTCATCTTGTACAGAGATAATAAATTTATTTAATTTACAATAAAGTCGTTTAAATAATAATAAAGTTGTTTAAAAAATGTGAGTCATCCTATTCAACAAATGGGCCAGATTGTTGAGTAACCTCTTTGAAAAATGGATATTTATGTTAAAATAATACAAAAGCAAGGGGGCTGCACATGATAAAATATCCGTTTTTAGAAAAAGGGACGACGATAGGAGTTACAGCGCCTTCATCTGGCGTACCCACTGAACTACATGAATTGTTGAAAGCTGCATGTAGTCGTATGGAAACGAAGGGTTATAAGGTCATCTGTGGTGATACTGCTTGGACTCAAGACAAGGCAAGGTCTGCATCTGCTAAGAAGCGTGCAGAAGAGTTTAATAAAATGATGCTCGATGAAGATATACATATCATTATTCCGCCTTGGGGTGGAGAACTACTTATTGAAACGCTTGAATATATTGACTTTGAAAATATCCAAACCAAATGGGTATTAGGTTACTCAGATATTAGTCTTTTATTATTGGCTATCACATTAAAAACAGGTATAGCTACTGCACATGGAACGAATTTAGTAGATTTAAGAGGAGAGTATTCTGATGATACGACAGCAATGTGGCAGAAAGTTTTATCCCTAAAAAAGGGTGAATCAATACTACAATGTTCATCAGACAAATATCAAAAGGAATGGCAGTTTGATAAACCAACTCCATATGTTTTTAATTTTACAGAAAAAACAGAATGGAAATCAATTTCAAATAACAGAATTAAAATACAGGGTCGTTTACTTGGCGGATGTATTGATACTATCAGACATTTAATTGGGACAACATTTGGGGAAGTGAAAAAATTTAAAGAATATTACATAAAAGGTGAATCTGTTATA
Source organism: Bacillus sp. PK3_68 (assembly GCF_003600835.1). Lineage (NCBI taxonomy): Bacteria > Bacillati > Bacillota > Bacilli > Caryophanales > Bacillaceae > Bacillus > Bacillus sp. PK3_68. Next base: position 349,659 of record NZ_NQYC01000002.1, read on the forward strand.
TGGTTTTTCGAAAATTGTGAGTTATCCACTACCGCTTTGCGTCGTTCCCTCGTGCAAATGAAATTGGCTGGATGGTTTGAAAATTGTTCAGGTGTTATGTTCGGGAGAAGTCCGGCTAATACACCTGTTAGAAATTATACAGTTGAAGATGTTTATAGAGAGCTTTCTGAAGAACTTCAAATACCTATTATATATGACATTGATTGTGGTCATGTTCCACCACAAATGACATTAATAAATGGAGCGCATGCCGAAGTTGAATCGGATAGCGGTAAAGGGGAAATTTTACAATATTTTAAATAAAGATATATAGCTCAAATTGTAGCTTTGAAATAAAGTTCGATAATTTATAATAAAGAATGATCATTTGGAATAAAGTCCGATAATTTATAAAAGAGTTTAATACAATTAGATTGACCATGTTGTTTGACAATTAAGTTGTTTCAATCATTTTATTCCATTAACGGGCCAAATTATTGTTTTTTAGGGCAGCTCTCGTGCTGATTGCTGGCTATCGGTGGCGTCGTATCGTAGTAGGTACGTCTCTTGTGCTTGTCATCGTGATGATCGGGGCGAGATTTATTAGGTTATTGGTGCTGTATAGTGAATGTAGAAATATTATAAGAAATACCTGCAGAACAGTTATTGTGAAAATTAACCATCTATACACCTGACTAGATCGGAGAAAAAATAGAGTGGAAAAAGTAGTCGAATATAGAAAACTAGCAATCGGTGATAAGAGTAGTTTTTCTAAATTAGTATTATTGTTTAACAAAGAATTTGAGTCACAAGATTTGAACTACGTAAACGATAAGAACATAAGAAATCTTATAGCTAAACCCGATTTTATTTGTTTTGTTGCTTTTATTGGTGATGAAGTTGTTGGTGGTTTAACTGGTTACGAATTACTGATGTATGACCAGGAGGGTTCTTCGATGTATTTATATGACTTGGCGGTCGATAAGAACTATCAGCGTCGTGGAATTGGAAGTAATTTAGTTGGTGAATTAATGGATTATTGCAGATCAAAAGATATAAAGGGTTTATTTGTTCAAGCTGATGTGGAAGACCAACATGCTATTGAATTCTACAATAAAATTGGTGGGGATGATTCGGAGACGGTACAGTTTTCGTTTCATCTTTAAGATAGTGACCTAAATCTGTTGATAGTCTGGAGTAAGAGCGATGTAAGCAATTAAATTAGACCACCATATCGTAAAGGTAGAATAATCCAGATTACTTATTCAAGAAAAGGGCGCGATTGTTGAATAAAACTTAGATTTTTAAACGACTTTATTGTTATACTTTTTAGTATAGTGAAGTATCTTACATCAAAAATTAAACAACTATATTTTTAACCCCGTCCTAAATTTTGAACGGGGTTATGCTTGTTTGAGCTTTTAAAATTAAATAACTTTATTGTTATTTCACAGTATAAAGGTATTCATAAACTATTTAGAGAATCTTCATCAAAATGGTTTTTTGGTTTGAATCGTTTGTACTAAAATAAATACATGAGTAATGTGTCACTTAGGAGGATAACAATGTTTCACTATGAGGTACTTTGTTATAGTTGTAAAAGAAAATTCAAGGTATACGAAGGTTCATTAAAATTTAAACAATTTAAGGAAAGAAGGACTAGGTTTTTTTGTTGCGAAGATTGTAGTCATAAAATACGCATGGATGCAATTAAAAATTTCTTTAGATAGTGTTTTAGAGTGTCCTACTAATAGATTGTAAAATAATGTACTTAAAGTAACGAGTACCTTAGTTGAAGAAGAAGTAAACAACTTTATTATCCACTATGAAATATATTTTCTATCATACAACTAGATTTTTAAATAACTTTAAAAGCCTTCTGTCATTCAAATAGACAGAAGGCTACTATATTTTTTGAATAAAAGTTAAATAACTTTATTGAGACTTAACACATCTATCTATTCTCGTTTAACAGTGTATCTAAAATCCTGTTTTTGCAGGATTTTTTAAAACAATAGGGGCAGCATTAGCTGAAAAAGAAAAACATTCTATATAGAATACTTTTTCTTTTCATCATAATTTGGTGAGGTACTGGAGTGTGCTAATATGCGGTCCAACACTTTTTTAGTAAATGACATAAAGCAATTAAGTATCAGTCCCCTAAACAAACGGTTAATAAAGTTCCAACGCCAATTGGTCC